>JAMJFU010000191.1 GCA_023544525.1 Anaerolineae bacterium
GCAGAGTCCGCCGTCTGGCCACCCGGCACATAGATGTTGCCTTCGATCGCGGCGCCGTCCATGCGGGCGGTGGCTGCAAGCATGGGGCTTTTCGGCGACCACGTGCCTGCGGCGATCTCGTAGGCGTGGACCCCGCCGTAGTAGCCGCCATCGTAACCGCCGATCTGGTACAAATGCCCACCATTGTAGACGACGGCCAGGTCGCTGGCCGCATGTGGCGAGGCGAGCAGGTCCTCCCAGCCGGCGGCCAGGGCAGCCGTGGTTGTGATCGTTGTCTGTGCCGTGCCGGCCGTGAGGGCCAGGAACTGCGTGTCCCCGGCCTGGGCGTGCCAGGGGATCTCGACCGTGACGTTCACGCTGCCGGTCATGCCCGGTCGCAACGCCAACTGGGCGCCTGCGGGCCATCGCCAGCGGAGCCAGCCACGGCGGCACTCGCGACCGCGCCACCCACAGCGGACGCGCCCCTGACGCCGGTTCCAACCACCGCCGCCTCGACGACCCCTGCACCTGCGACCCCTCCGTCCACCTTCATCCCTGTGCCTACGGCCGGCGCCACGCCTCACGCACCGGCCACAGCCACGGCACAGCCGGGCGCGATTACCATCTCGAACGCCGGCGAGGTGGTCGAATTGTCGCGCTGGGGCCGGGGCTGGGTCCGGGAGCTCATCTATGCGCCCGATGGCCACGAACTGGCGCTGGTCACCTCCCTGGGCCTGTACATCCACGACGCCGGGACACTGGCCCTGCTGCGCAGCGTCAAGGGCGAGGGCTGGGACTATGCGGTGGCCTTTTCGCCGGACTGGACGGCCATGGCCTGGGCATCGGGCAGCGAGCTTCTCTTGCTGGACGCCTCGGACGGGACCGTCATCCGCAGCTTTGCGGGGGAACCGGGCAGGCTGGGCACCCCCATGTTCTCTCCAGATGGCCGCCTGCTGGCGACCATCCGCTTCCCACCGGGCGAGGAGGTCTATACCGGGGCCGTGGAGCTGTGGCGGGTCGCCGACGGGGCCCTGCTGAACCGCTGGGCCTGTGATGGCAGCCACGTGGCCTTTGCCGCCGACGGCGAGTCGCTGGCCACCTGGTACACCATGACCGGCATCCGCCTGTGGCGCGTCCCCGGCGGCGAGCTTTTGCGCCACATCGAAGGGTGGGTTGACGACGTGGCCTTTTCCCCGGATGGGCAGTTCATGGCCCAGGCGAGCATGCAGGTTGTGCGGCTGTGGCAGATCGACGGCTGGAGCCACGCCTTTGACCTGGAGAGCGGCCTGTCCAACCTGCGTGCCATCGCCTTCTCTCCCGATGGAGCGCGCCTGGCCGCCGTTTCAGGCGACGGCAAGGGCAAGGTCTGGCAGGTGGCCGATGGGCAGGAGCTTACGGGCTTTGGACCCGAGACGGGGACCTCGATCGGTGCCCTGGGCTTTGCGCCCGATGGCCAGACCCTGGCCTCGGCAGCCATGGACGTGCAGTTCTGGCAACTGCCGGAGGGGAGGCTCACTGCCACCCTGGAAGGGTACTTCCCACCGGTCAGCGACGTGACCAGCAGCGCCGATGGTGCGATGGTCGCGGCGGTGACGGCGGCGCCATGGGGCGGTGAGGGCAACGTGTGGCTGCTGGAGACAGCCACCGGCAGCCGGCGGCGATTGCCCGTCGAGGGCGCGGCGATCAGTCTGGCTCTGGCCCCGGATGGCAGCCATCTGGCCCTCGGCATGTGGGATTCCAGCGTGCAGCTGCTGGAGCTGCCGGATGGCGAGCTGGTGCAGACCATGACGGGGCACCCGGCCCAGGTCCAGAGCGTGGCCTTTTCCCCGGACGGGCGGCTGTTGGCTTCCAGCTCGATGGAGGAGGCCCGCTTGTGGCACACCAACGATGGTAGCCCGATCCACGTCCTGGAGGTTCCGCGTGGCGGCTGGATAGAGAGCGCTGTCTTTTCGCCGGACGGTGACCTGCTAGCAGCGTTGGCCTCCGACGGCAGGGTCTTTCTGTGGCAGGTGCTCGGTGGTGAGCGGCTCAAGACGCTGCAAGCCAGGGACGACGGCTGGTCTGGGCAACTGGCCTTTTCGCCGGATGGCGCATCGGTGGCCTTGGCCAAGCACGACCTGGTCCTGGTGTGGCGGATCGACGATAGCACCCTCGTCGAGAGCTACGAGGTTCCGGAGGGCACGTCGCAGGTGGCCTTCTCGCGCGATGGCTCGTTGCTGGCCCACGATGCCGGCGGCAGGCTGCAGCTCAGGCGGAGGGCCGATGGCAGCCTACTGCACACCCTGAGCGGGCACGGCGACGTGATCACCGGGCTGACTTTCAGCGGGGACGGGCGTGTCCTCGTCTCTGGCGCGTGGGACGGCACCGTGCGCCAGTGGGGACTAGGCGAGCCCTAGGTTGCCTCGTCTGCTACAGAGAGCTGTTCCAGGAATATGCAGAAGTTTTCCAGATCGTTGGTCACGAGCTGATAGCAATCCCGCAGACCGCTGGTCAATTCCTCCAACCTGGCCGGCCGCAGATTGAACGTGTATACGTTCCGCACGATGTGACGGAAGCCGTGGTATTCTTCCAGGCAGCGGCTTGTTTCGACGGACACGACCGTAGGACGGACCGACGCAACGTCGGCCGACATCTGCATCAATAGATCCCGGTGCCATTCACTACCATCGGGAATCGATTTTTCCATAGTGCGTGCAATGTCCTCGAATACGCGCTCCACACCGGCATAGAATCCGTGCAGGTTTAGTGCGACGCCGTCGAGGTAGTCTTCGTCTCCCCTCGCGCGAGCCTTGTCAGCGAGCTGTGAAGCCCGGATTACGACACGCTCCAGGTCCAGCAGGGAGCGGCGGATTCTGCCAGCAAGACTGGCATAGCCTCCCTTCATAACTCTATCCCCTCCCTCTCGATCCCAGCCCGTAAGGACTCGGGGATCTCTTCGCCCATCAGGAGATCGATCTCGAAGGCCGGATCCAGTGCCAGCAATCGCGCGACAGTCCGGTAATACTGCCCGTCATCCAGGCCCCATACGACCAGATCTATGTCTGACCGGGCGTGGAAGAGCTCGCTGCGGACCAGCGAGCCGAACAGAATGACACGGTCCACGCCGTACTCCCTGCGGAGCAGATTCGCTGTTTCGCGGGCCAGGGCCCAGGCGCGCTGATGACGCAATGCCAACTGGCGGCGCTCCTCGATCCAGCGCCGCTGTGCCGTTGCCCGATAGGTTTGCATATCCTGGGCGGAAATGTGCACCGTGAACCCTCCCTGGTAAAGCAGTATACACCGAAAGCGGCCGGCCGGCAAGAACAAGTACGGGCGCGAGGCTCACCGGTTTTCGCCCGGGTCTTCGGACTGGACGAGTGCCTCGTTCGCAAGTCGGGTTTGGGGTGCCGCCTCGACCAGAATGCGGCACCCCCGGGGATCAAATGCTGTAGGCGCAGCGGTGCTCTGGCCCCACGCGATCCGCAGCCTCGCGCTCGCGGCCAACAGGGGACCCCTGAACTTGCCCGAAGCCCGAAAAACTGTATAATGGCCAGGTGACTGGGTCAGGAGAGGAAACGAGCAACGGATCAACCAGTGCCGGCCAGGGTCCGACCACTGTCGAGAAACTGCGCGGGCTGCCGTGGGGTGTCGCCTGGAGCGTCACCAACTCGGTCTTTGCCCAGTTTACCTTTTTCGGCTCGATCTTTGTCCTCTACCTGAACCAGATCGGCCTGGAGAAGGGCCAGATCGGCGCCTTGCTGTCGCTGTTGCCCTTCTTTGGCATCGTGGCCATTTTCGTGGCCTCCTCTCTGGCGCGCATCGGCTACAAGCGGGTCTTTGTCACCACCTTCTCGGCCCGCACCTTTATGGCGATCTTTCTCCTGCTCGCGCCCTGGGTCCTGGCCGAATTTGGCCAGCAGGCGGTGCTGGCCTTTATCGTCGTCGCCGTGGCCGCCTTTGCCCTCTTTCGCGCGGTCGGCTTTACGGCGTACTATCCCTGGCTGCAGGAACAGGTGCCCGATTCCGTGCGGGGCAAGTACACGGCCATCAAGAACGCGCTGGCCAGCCTGACGGCCCTGCTGGCCATGCTGGGCGCCGGCTATGTGCTCGGGCCAGACCCGGATCTTGGCCGTTTCCTGATCATCATCAGCGTGGGTGTGCTATCCGGTGCCCTTTCGGTCTGGGCCTCGACAAAGATCCCTGGTGGTGCGCCGGTGGTAGCCGGTCCGGCCGAGGACAGCTCCCAACAGGAGATGGTGCGCGCCGCCCGCGATCCCAACTTTGTCCGCTACCTGGCCGGTGTGGGTCTGATGACCCTGTCCACGACGCCCCTGGTCTCCTTCGTGCCGCTCTTTATGAAGGAACAGGTTGGACTCAGCGCCAACCAGGTGGTCTGGCTGGAGACTGGCATCCTGGTCGGCGCGCTGGCCTCCAGTTACCTGTGGGGCTGGCTGGCAGACCGCTATGGCAGCAAGCCGGTGATGATCTCGGGCGCCTACTTTCTGCCGTTGCTGCCCCTGGCTTGGCTGCTGATGCCCCGCGGGGCTGCCTGGAGCCTGTACATCGCCCTGGCCATCGCCGTGGGGCAGGGTTTTGCCAACACCGGCTGGACCATCGGCTCGGGCCGGCTGCTCTTTGTGCGGGTCGTGCCCGTCGAGAACAAGACGGCCTACCTGGCGCTGTACTATGCCTGGATGGGCATCATCGGCGGGTTGGGCCAGTTGATGGGTGGCCGGCTGGTGGAACTCGCGAGCGACCTCAGCGGCGAGTGGTGGATCTTTAGCCTGGATCCCTATACGCCGCTCTTTGTCCTGGGCATCCTGCTACCGTTGTTGGGCCTGCTGTTCTTCCGTCGCGTCAAGGCCGACAGCGTCGTCAGCACGCGGCAGCTGGCCGGCCTGTTCCTGCGGGGCAATCCCTTCCTGGCGATGGAGACCCTGGTTCGCTACCACCGGGCGCGCGACGAGCGAGCGACGGTGGCCATGACCGAGCGCCTGGGCAGCACCCGCAGCCCCTTGACGGTCGAAGAGCTGATCGAGACGCTGCACGACCCCCGCTTTTTCGTGCGCTTTGAGGCGATTGTATCCATCGCCCGGCGGGCGCCGGATCCGCGGCTCACTGAGGCTCTGATCGAGACACTGGAAGGCAACGATCCGGCGCTGAGCACGGTCGCTGCCTGGGGCCTGGGCCGCATCGGCGACGAGCGGGCGGTGGAGGCCCTGCGACGCGGCCTCTCGTCCCGCTACCGGTCGGTCCAGGCCCACTGCGCGCGATCGCTGGGCAGCCTGGGAGACACGACCGTCGGCCCGCTGCTGCTGGAGCGTCTGGGGCCCGAGACGGACATCGGCCTGCAGATGGCCTTTGCCGCGGCACTGGGCCAGTTGGGAGTGACGACCGCGGCGCAGCCGCTGCTCGGGCTGCTGCACGCGGCGGACAATGCCGATGCACGCACCGAGTTCACGCTCGCCCTGGCCCGGCTGGTTGGCGAGGAGCATACCTTCATCCAGCTGCAGCGCCGGGTCGCTTCGGAACCAGGCACCGCCCTGTCCCAGGCGACCAGCGCGCTCAAGGCCAAGCTGGCCCGCTCGCCCCGCAGCCAGCCTGCTCTCGAGGCAGAGTTGGACCAGGCGGCTGGGATCCTGGCCCAGGAGGATCTGGCCCGTGGCCTGGCCCTGCTGGCTGGGGCGTTCCGGGCGGTGCCTGAAGGCCAGCTGCCGGGGCCGTGCGGCTCGGTCGTGGCAGAATGTGGCGAGCGCCTGGAGCGGGTGGGCGCAGAACGGCTGGAGTATGCACTGCTGGCGCTGCACGCCTTTGACTGCATCCTGAGCCGCGATCTATCGGTCTGAGGAGCTCAGCTGCCAGCCCTGGGGCATCTGTCCATATGCCAGGACTCGGCTTGAGGAGCACTAGGGCCGCTTGCGGGCGATGACGACGCTGCCCAGGTAGACCAGGTCATCCTGCCAGCGCTGGCCTGTGAGAGGCGAAATGGCTGGCAGGCGCTCGCCCGACCCGGGCCGGTACAGTCCCGCCAGCAGCTCATAGCGTCCATCTTCCAGGGTCGCTGGCAGGGGCAACAGAAAATCATCCTCCACGACCGTCCCCTCGGGCCACAGGCGCGTTGGGAAGTTCCCTTCCAGTGGAGCGTGGTCATCCTGGGAGATCCGTCGTCCGCCCGCATCGACCAGGTGGACGAACCCGGTATAGTCCTCGGTAATGGGACTCAGTGCCTGCCAGTGAAGGGTTACGGTCAGCGCGCCGCCCGGGTGCAGCACCTTCTCCGGAAGCTCATCTACGGACAGCCGGATCCTCTGCCCGAGGACAGCAGCAGTCACAGAGCCAGGCGGAGGCGCTGGCCACTGGAATGGAAGCAGGGCTACCTCGCCAGCCACCACGGTCTCTATAGGCGCTGCTTCGGGGGAGCTCGCCGGGAGGCCCTGCATCGTGGTAGTGTCGTACAGCCCCACATGAAAGCGAACCAGGGCGGGTGGCTCAGCTTCCCAGGAGATGGGTACGTCGACTGGATCGACGATGATCTCGCCCTGACGCCACTGGCTGGTCGGGTACATGCCGTTGCCTGGGTAGGTGTCGAGCTGGCCGGCAAGCTTCCCGTCGGGCGTCCTGGCGTGGACAAACAGGCTATAGTCCCTGTCCGTTGGTTCGAGCACGCGCCAGACGAGGGTAAGCGGCACCCATTCCCCCTGATGCACTGGTTGGCCTGGCGCGACGTAGCCGACCAGCTCGCAGCAACCGGCGTAGCTTACCCGCAGATAGGAGAGATCCAGTGGCAGCTCGGCCATCGTCTCCACCCGCTCGGGGAGTGCATATGCGGGCCGGAGGACCAGGGCTGGACAGAGTGCTGCCCAGGTGGCCCAGCCAGCCACACCCAGGATCCCCACCGCTCGGTGCAGGCGGCGCGGCACGAGCTCGGCCCAGCCCACCACCAGAAAGAGGGCTGCAGGTGCCAACGCCGGGAACGCCAACCGCCCCTGGCTTGAGATCAGGACCGCCCAGCGTAGCACGCCGGCAGCGACGACACCCAGCCAGGCGAGCAACATCACGATGATTGCCCGGGTGGATCTCCGCTGGCGGGGCAGCGACCGGACCACGAACAGGCCAAAGCCCAGCAACCCGGCTGCCGTCATGGCATCGACGAACCGGTAAAACGCATCCGGGGCCAGGATGTTGAACCAGCCAAAGAGGCCCCAGAGTGAGTAACGAAAGCCCCGGAATTCGGCCAGGATGCCGCGCAGGCTGGACGGCAGAGCTTGCCGCTCCCCACCCAGGGCTGCCGCGAGGATCTGGCTGGCCGTGACGTCCCCGTAGAGGAGCTGGTTGCGCGCAAACCACCAACCGCAGATGGCCAGGGCAATGGCAAAGCACAGCAGACCAGCCACCGCCAACCAACGCATATCTCGCGACCGCCATGCAAGCCACAGCAGGACCCCACCGACCAGCGGCCAGAGCAGCACACCGCTCAGCTTGGCCAGTACGGCCGCTCCCAGCAACGCCCCCATGACGCTCACCTGTCCCCAGGTGGGAAGGTGGGGGAGGCGCAGCCAGGCTGCCAGGAGGACGAGGACCCACGAAGCGATCAGAATCACCAGGTTGTCATTGCTCACCGTGCTGCTCAGGTACAGGAACTGGGGGGTGAAGGCGACCAGGCCCATCATAGTCAGAGCCATGCCAGGCCTATCTGCAAAGGTAACACGACCCAGGCGATAGATAGCCCATAAAGTACCCATGGCCAGTATGGTGGATAGCGCCCGCGCCAGGTGGATGAACAGCGTAGTGCCGCTGTACGGCCAGCGCTCCTCCTCCATGTCGTGCAGCACCCGGTTCTTGTTGCCAGGATTGAGGGGCTCACCGATGTTGGCATGGGGATTGAGCTCGGCGAGGTCGCCGGCTGCGCGGTGCGGGACCCCGCCCAGCGATGTGGCTACCAGCCAGTAGTAGAG
>JAMJFU010000192.1 GCA_023544525.1 Anaerolineae bacterium
TGGAAAGTTCACCATTTTGAGGCCTTCGAAGGGACCGGCCCAGTGGAACGCGCCGTCCTCATAGTAGAAACGCGACTCGGTCTGGGGGTGAAACTCCCACAGAAAGGTGGTCAGCAGGCCAGGCGACGGGGCCGGACAGCGAAAGGCGGCGAAATAGATGTCGATGGCGTCTACCTCGTCCAACTGCTCCGCGCCGCGGCGGGCCATGGCGTTGGTCACACCGGGTGTCGCGCCGACCCCCGGCACAAAGACGATACCCTTGTCCCGGGCTGCAGCGTCGTAGCTCCACTGATCCTCCTCAGTGGACACGTCCAGGCCACTCACGCCGGCCTCGACGCAGGCCCGGGTCACGAGCAGGTCGTAGCGCCAGGGCAGGCCGTTGAGGATCACGTCGAAAGAGCGGAAGGCCTCTGCCAGCGCGCCATAGTCACCGGCGTCCACCTTGAGGGCGGATACGCGGGGATCACCAATATCGGCGACGAGTTGCTCCGCCGCCGGTAGGTTGTAGTCACCGACCACGATCTCGTCGAATGTCGAAAACTCGGCCAGGTCGCGCGTCGCGTATTGGCAGACGGCGCCTGCGCCGCCCAACACCAGGATCTTCATGCATCCCTCCTCTCAACCAGCCTTGACGGTTCTGACGGCGTCCTCTCCTCCTCGCTCATCATTCGAGGCTCTCGCGAGCTCGCTTCTGGATGCGCGCCAGTTCCCGGTCCGCCGCCTCGTCGAGGGGCAACGGCTCGTGCCTGGATAGGATCTCATCGACCTGTTGCCGGGCGCTTTCGAGAAGCGTGGGCCGGCCCTTAGCCTGCCAGCCTTCGTACGTATCGTGCACGCCCAGTTCAGGGATACGCCAACCGCCCCCGCGAATCTGGGCCACCGTCGATGGCTCGGCCAGAAAGTGGCCGCCTGGCCCGGTCTGCTCGATCAGGCCCTGGAGCCAGGCCTCAGCATCGGTGGCGATGCCCGCATGGGCCCGCTGGCCCATGGCAAAGATCTCGACGTCGATGAGCAACTGCTCCAGGCTGAGGACCATCGAACTGCCCAGCAGTCCGGCCCCGACCAGGATGTCGGGCCACGAAAGAATCGTCAGCAGGCCATTCATGGCCCGCTCGTAGGCAGACTGGAGGCCCGGCACATAGTGATCTGTGCCAATGCCCGGTGCCTCGGCAGGTAGGTCATAGAAGCGAGCCATCTCGGTCACCGCAGCCCCGGCGATGCCCCCCTCGATGGCGCCGCCACTGTAGCGCGCAGACCGGGGATCTATCGTCGCCAGGGCCGGGGCATAGAGGACCGGCGTTCCGGGCGCAGCCGCCTGGACGAGGCAGAGCATGGCCAGCACTTCGCAGTTGCCCACGACGACGGTCGAGATCAGGCTGCCCGGGGCGGTGGCACCGCGCAGCGGCATGGGCATGATGGCCACCGGTATAGCCCAACCAGCCAGAGCCAGGTAGGCGTCTGTGTAGGCTGCCTCGATGATCAGCGGTGACTGGGGGCAGATCAGGAACGAGAGGGGGTGCTTGCGCCGGATCGTCTCGCGGTCGCCAAAGACCACCTGCAGCACTTCCAGCAGCCAGGGTGCCTGATCGGCGTGGCTGATGGGATCCTGCACGTGCTTGGAAAAGTTGCGGAACAGGGTGCACAGATAGTCGACATAGTTGGCCGCCGTCTCCTCGCGGTCGCCGGCCTCGACCATGTGCCAGTAGAGGCCGATGCCGTCGAGGGCATCGATCAGGCGCGTCGCTTCCAGCCAGTCGGCAAAGGTACCCGGCCGGCGCTCGCCGGTCATGCGGTCCAGGACGAAACGGGCTGTCCCATCGACCAGCATGTGACACCCCCCGGCATTCATCGGCAGGTCCCAACCAGGCCGGCGGGCACCCAGGCTGAACTCACGAGGTGCGAGCCGCAGCGCCTCCTCCACCAAGTCTCGGGGAAAGCGTACGATGTGGCTGTCCGCGTTCACCTCGGCACCGGCCGCGGCCAGGATCCGCCGGCCGTCAGACGTGTCCACGCGCACGCCCGTCCGGGCCAGGATCTCCAGGCTCCTTGCGTGCACCTGGGCCCGCTCATCCTGCGTAAGTACCTGAAACAACATATCTGGCCTGTACCCCCTCTCACTACGGCGGATGCCGTCTCAGCCCAGCTCGTGCTCAGCGGCCTGCAGGATCCGGCCAAACTCGGCCCGTTGCGCCGGCTCCAACGGTTCCGGATGGTGGTTGTCGAGGATCCAGCGGACCCTCTCGCGGGCTACCTCGATGGGGTCGCGGTAGCCGCCCTCGGGCGCAGGCTGGCCCGTCAGATCGGAGTACTGGCGGCGCCGCAGATGGGTCCGGGTATGGCGCTCCCGCAGGAAATGTCCGCGGGGCCCTACCTTCTTGATGACATCGAGGGCCAACGCTGCAGGGCTGGTATCAAAGCCAGCGACGTCGAGGCGGACCCGGTGGTAGATGTCTGTATCGAGCAGGATGGCCTCCGGATGAAGCACGGTGCAACCCTCCAGCAGACCCATGCCGCTGCCCGTGTCAGCCCCACACAGGGCCATAAGCAGCAGGCAGGAGCCCGACTCGGCCGCCTGTTGCCAGCCGGGGACCCGGGCATCGGTGCCAAAGATGCCGGCCAGGGTGGGCACGCCCCACATGTGAGCCAGCTCCACCCCGACGGCATAGAGCAGCTCACCTTCCCAGGCCGTGCCCAGGTAACCGCCGGTGCGCGGGTGCATGATGCCCGGCATCAGCGAGTGATAGGTCGGCGCGCCCGGATACGCCATCTGGATCAGGACCATGGCCGCCACGATCTCGGCATCGGCCACGGCGATGGTGCCGGCCAGGGTCGCCGGTGCCGTCGAACCGGTGTTGGCCATGGACATGAAGCCGACCGGCAGGCCCGCCTCCGCCAGCACCAAAGCCGCCTCCATGCCGCCCTTGTCCTGGGCCAGCGGCGCGATGGTGCAGATCAGGGAGGACAGGGGCGGCCGGTTGCGCAGCGTGTGGCTATCCCCGGCGACGACCTGGGCCATCTCGACGGCATAATGGGCCATGCGATCGTCCATCACCGTCTCTGTCTGAACGTGCTTCACGGTATTGTTGAAGGAAGCGTCGAGCTCATGCAGCGGGGCGATGGCCGGATGGTCCTGGGCGCTGACGATGGGCCAATAGAAGCCGACGGAACTCAGATAGTCGGCCACTCGCGCCATCTTGGCGACGTCGTCCTTCTCAGAGGTGCGACGCCGGCCTGTCTCCAAGTCGACGGTCTCTACCCCGCAGCCGTCTGTCGCACAATAGGTCGCCGTGCCGTCGAGGTGCAGGTCGTAGGCCGGCAGACGGGCGGCCATGGTGTAGTACCGCGGAGCGTGACCCATGGCCTCCAACACGACATCCGGCGGCAGCCGGACCCACTGCGCCTCCGCATCCACCACGGCCCCGTGATCGGCATAGATCTGCTGCGCCTTCGGCGAGGGACAGTGGATGCCGACCTCCTCCAGGATCTCGAGGGTGGCCTGCCGGAGCTCGGCCAGCTGCTCGGGTTGGAGGACGTGGACATGGTAACTGGGGACAATGGGCTCCAGTTGCGGTGTCTCGCTTGACATGCGCTCTCTCCGTATTCATCCTCTGACAACGGTTAGGCTTCCCGGGCGGCTCAGTGCGGGGATGCACCCCCGCCGGCCATGCGCTCCGCCTGCCGTTCGGCAGCATCGAGGATCCGATCCCACTCAACCAGCACATTTTCGGGCAGGGGCCGGGGATGGTGATCTGCCGCGATCTGCCTGAACTGCTCCAATGCGACCTGTCTCGGATCGCGGAGGCCACCATCCTGGCCCTTCTGCCGGACTAGGCGCGATAGCCGGAAGTCACGGATATGCTGCCGGGTGTGCTTCTCGCGTAGAAAGTGGCTGCCGGGCCCCACCTTGGCGATGACGTCCAGGGCCATGTCCGCTTCGTCCCAGTCAAAACCGCGGAGCAGGTCGTATGCATTCTGGCAGATCTCATAGTCCAGCAGGACCTGCTCCGGATAGAGCACCATCGAGCCCCGGACCAACCCCAGAAAACCACAGATCTCGGCCCCGGCGAGCGGGATCGTGGCCGCTCCCAGTCCTGCCTCTGTACCTGACTGCCAGCCGATGTCAGGCGCATCGCTGGCCAGGCTGCCACCACCCAGGCTTGGCACGTTCCAGGCGTGCGCCAACTGCACCGCCATCAGGGCCAGGGGTAGAGGCAGCGTGCCAATGTAGCCGCCCGTTCGCGGATCCATGAGCGAGCTGACGATGGAGTGAAAGACCGGCGCGCCGGGGTAGACCAGCTGTACGAGCACCATGGCAGCGACGACCTCGGCATCGCCCTGTACAAGGGCCCCCAGCGGTGTCGCGGGCGCGGTGGAACCCATGGTCGGCATGGCCATGAAGCTGACCGGGATGCTCGCCTCGGCATAGACCAGCGCAGCCTCGATCCCATCGCTGTCCTGAGCCAGCGGTGCGATGGTGCAGATGTTGGCGCAGATGGGCGGGCGCTGGCGGAGGGCCTCTGCGCTCCCAGCAACGACCTGGGCCATCTCCACGGCATAGGGCGCCAGTGAAGGCGCGATGGTCATGGCTCCCCGGACATGTTTGAGCGTGTTCGTCAAGCCGGCGTGACACTGGTGCAGCGGCGCAGTCAGGCCATAGTCCTGGGCGCTGACCGGCGGCCAATAGAAGCCGACCAGTGGCAGTGCGTCGCAGACCCGCGCCACCAGCGCCACATCGGCCTTGCACGACGGCCGCCTGGCACGGGTCTCAGGGTCTATGACCTCGACCCCGGTGCCGTCCGTGCAAAGGTAGGAACAGGTCCCGTCCAGCCGCAGGTCGAACCGCTCCTCGCGGCCGGCGAGCGTAAAGGCCCTGGGCGCGCTGGACATCGCGCTCCCCACCAGGTCGGTTGGGATGCGCACGATCTGCTGCGGCCAATCGACCTGGGCGCCGTGGTCGCTGAATACTTCCAGGGCCCGCGGCGACGGGAAGCGCACGCCTACCTCGGCCAGTAGCTGCAACGTACCGGCCTTGAGCCTCTCAACCTGCCATCCTTCCAGCAGCTCTGCCCTCAACGGCGATGTGAAGGGCATGATATCCGGCGTCTCGCTATACATGGGCAGACTCACCTACCGGCCAGGTCCGGGCCGGCTTCGGACAAGATGGCCTGGATCCTGTCCTGCGCACCGTCGGGCAGCGGCGGCGGGCAGTGATGATGGAGGATATGCAGCGCTTCCTCGTGGACGAGGTCGAGCAGGTGCGAACCGGCTGGCGGCCAGGCTGGCACGTACTCACTCCGCGTCAGGCGGCGGGTCTCGAGCTGCCCCAGGAAGTGGCCGGCGATCCCGACCCGCTCGATGACCTCGGCCTGGAGATGGTCCTCGTCCAGGGCCAGGGGTTGGGCCAGGACACTGATCTGGTGAACCAAGTGGTTGTCCAGGACCATCTTGTCCAGGGAAAGCACCTGGGCATTGCCCAGCAGGCCCATGCTATAGATCTCGTCGACCCCGGCCAGGTGGGCCAGCAGGGCATAGGTCGTCGCTTCGTGGCCATAGAGGACGTCGATGGCTTCGGAGGAGGTCGACGTCCCCCAAAGGTTGACGGGCAGGTTGTAGAAGCGGGCCAGGTCGCAGAGGGCCAGGCGCATGGCATGCCCATCGGCGCTGTTACCAAAACGCCCGGTGTGCATGTCGAGTTGTGAAGCGCCGGTGCCATAGATGATGGCCGTGCCCGGATTGGCAGCCTGGAACAGGACCAGGCCGCTCAGGAACTCGACGTTGTGCAGGAGGGCGGTGCCCGCCGGGGTGACCGGTGCCGTGCCACCCGCCAGGGGCATGGGATAGACCATGATCGGCACGCCCAACCGGGCCAGGTCGATGCAGGCCTCGGTCATGGGGCCGTCGTGGGTCAGTGGCGAGATGGGGCAATCCACAGCGGAAAAGATGGGCCGGAAGGCCTCCGAGCCACAGGCGGCTCTGGCCATCTCGACCAAGTATGGCACCTCAGCAGGACGCAGCACGCCACTGCGGACATGCTTGCTCGTCTGGGCAAAGGCCAGCGCAAAATGGCGCAGCGTCCGCTCGTGGGCGGGCACATCGCTGGCAGCGACGGTGATGTTGACGATCTCGACCTGGTCCAAGGCGTCGGCAAAGAGCAGGGCCCGGCGCAGGTCTTCCGCCGTAGCGGCGCGGCGCTCGCCGGTCTCGAGGTCGATGGCCTTGGTGCCCTGGCTATCCGTCGTGTGGTGGGGCCGCTGACCATCCAGCACCACGTCGCGGTTGGGATCTCGGGCGCGGAGGCGAACAACCCGGGGCGCCTGTTCCAGGGCCCAGGCCACCGTCTCGCGGGGCAGGCGCACGCGAGTGCCATCCCCGTTCGCACGGCCGCCGATGGACGCCAGGGTCTCAACCGCGCGCGGCGTCCGGTAGTCGACGCCGACCCGCTCCAGGAGGCCAAGGCTGAGTTCGTGGATGCGCTCGGCGTCTTGGCGGCTCAGGACAGGTCTGAGCGAAATAGACATGCTTTCCCCTATGGTGGCTTGCCGGCAGGCAGGCAGCCTGGAACAGGATCTGTGCTGCTGCTCGGCCTGATAGATGCCCCAACCAGGAAACGGGCAGCGCCTGGCTGAGACAGATGGCGTCTCAGCCCAACTCCTGATCTGCGGCGGCCAGGATGCGGGCCAGCTCGGCCTGCTGGGCCGCTTCAAGGGGCTCGGGCTCGTGATTCTCGAGGATCCAGCGGACCCGTTCTCGGGCCACCTCGCGCGGTTCGCGATACTTGCCGTCGGGACCCGCCTGATGCCCCAGCCCAGGCACCATGGCCGTGCGCATGTGTTTGCGCGTGTGCTTCTGGGCCAGATAGTGGCCCCCGGGCCCCACCTGCTGGATCACGTCCAGAGCCAGGGTCTCGTCGGTGACGTCGATCCGCTTCAGGGCATACCGGGCCCGGTGGTAGAGCTCGTCGTCCAGGATGATCGCTTCGGGATGCAGCAGGGTAAAGCTGCGGTTGAGGCCGATGCCGGTGACCCATTCGGCGCCCGCCAGCCCCACCAACAGTGGATCGCGGGCCACATCGGCGGCTGCCCGCCAGGTGCCCGGCGCCAGGCTCTCGGTGCCAAAGGCGCCGCCAAAGGCTGGCATGCCCCAATGATGGGCCATGTCGATGGGCGCGTACCGGGATCGAGCATCGACCGGATAGGGCACATAGTTGCCGGAGCGTGGGTCGGCCCAGCCGTGCATAAGCGAGTGGAAGACGGGCGCCCCCGGGCTGGCCAGCTGGAGGAGCACGGTGGCGCTGATGATCTCTGCATCACCCACCGCATAGGCGCCTGCCAGCGTCGCCGGGGCCGTCGTGCCCAGGGTGGGCATGGCCAGGAACCCGACCGGCACGCCCGCCTCGGCCAGAACGAGGGCGCCTTCGATGCCCTCCTTGTCCTGCACCAGGGGCGCGATGGTGCACACCACGAGCGATAGCACGGGCCTGCGCCGCAGTTTGTCCCGGTCTCCAGCCAGAACTGTGGCCATTTCGAGAGCGTAGCGAGCGGGCTTTTCGCCCATGAGGGTCTCGCTCTGGACATGTTTGACAGTGTTGTTCCACGCAGCGTCCAGCTCGTGCAGCGGTGCCGTCCGCCCGTGATCCTGGGCACTGACCATGGGCCAGTAGAAGGCCACCGAGGAGAGATAGTCGGCGACACGGGCCATCATGCCCACGTCGTCCTTGCACGAGGGCCGTTGTTCACCGCTCTCCAAGTCGACCGTCTCCACCCCGCAGCCATCCGTGGTAAAGTACGTCAAGCCCTCCTGAAGGTCAAAGTCGCAGGCTGGATCGCGGGCGCCTACGTGGAAATAGCGTGGCACCGTCGCCATCGCCCGAAAGACCAGCTCCCTGGGCAGGCGCACGATCTTGGTCTCCGG
>JAMJFU010000193.1 GCA_023544525.1 Anaerolineae bacterium
CACTGGACAACGTCGACACGCTGCTCAATCCCTAATCTATTCACACGAGTCCCCTCTCCGTTCCCCGAACGGGGCGGCGGAGAGGGGACGTTTACTTCTGGGTGGAGGAGATAGCCATGTCAGGCAAGGAGACGATGACCTCTCGCCAGCGCGTGCTCACGGCGCTGAATCATGAGGAAGCGGATCGTGTGCCCATCGACCTGGGCGGCTTTCAAACGGGCATTCATCGCAAAGCATATCAGGACTTGATTGACTATCTCGGATATGATGAAACGTCCGAGATCCTCGATCCCGTGCAGCAAATCGTCGCACCTTCGGAAACGATCCTGGAGCTGTTCCACGTGGACGTGCGGTACGTCACGGCCCACGGCCCAGACAGCTTTCAGGGCGGGATAGAGCTGAACGAGCGCAATGGGCGACTGTGGCACGATCTGAAAGACGAATTCGGCGTGATCTGGTCGATGCCCGACGACCAAATGCTCTACATGGACATCTCCCACCATCCTTTGGCCGGCGCTACCGTGGACGACGTGGCTGACTATCCCTTCCCCGACGGCAGCGATCCCAGCCGGTTTTCCGGTGTGCGAGACAGGGCGCTGGAGATCAAGAAGCACACCCCCTATGCACTCTCGAGCGGCATCTGTGGCGTCACCTATGAGATCTGCTGGTATATGCGTGGTCTGGAACGGTGGTTCATCGACATGAAAAAGAATCCAGCCATGTGCGAGGCCATTATCGACCGGACGTCCCAGTACTGGGTGGATTGGATGGCCGGCTTTCTGGGTGAGGTCGGCGACTTGCTAGACGTGATCATGATCGGCGACGATCTGGCCGGCCAGCAGGGACCGCTTTTCTCGCCGGCCTTTTACCGGAAGGTGGTGCGACCGCGCCAGCAGCGCGTCATCGACACTATCAAGGCACACACCCAGGCCAAGATCTGGTACCACACCTGCGGCAACTGCGTCGAGTACATCCCAGACCTGATCGAGATGGGCATCGATGCCCTCAATCCGGTGCAGATCAGTGCCCCTGGCATGGACCCTGAGATGCTCAAGGGAACCTTTGGCCGGGAGATCACCTTCTGGGGTGGTGCCATCGACGCGCAACACATCCTGCCCTTTGAGACCCCAGAGCAGGTACGGCAGGAGGTGCGCCAGAACATCGAGGTTTTGAAGCCCGGCGGTGGTTTTGTGTTCAACAATGTGCATAACATCCAGGCAGGTGTACCGCCGGAGAATATCTTGGCGCTCTTTGAGACAGCGTACGAATTTGGATTCTATGACTGACAGGATCGACCTCAACAAAAGATCCCGCAAGCAGGGACTACATATCGGCCTGTACGGCGTGGGCCTGGACACCTATTGGCCGCAGTTCGACGGTTTGTACGAGCGGCTACAGGGTTACCAGGACCTGATCTGCACCCGCATCGAGCGCGAAGGCGTGACCGTTTTTGACGTTGGTATCGTCGACAGCCCGGAGAAAGCGCGCGTCGCAGCCGACGTCTTTGCCGCATCGAACCTGGACCTGATCTTCCTCAACATCTCCACCTACGCCCTCAGCTCGACGGTGCTGCCGGTGGTGCAGCAGGTCAAAGTGCCTGTCGTCGTGCTGAGTCTACAGCCTACCAAGGCCATCAACTACGAGTATGTGAACAGTTTGGGCGATCGGGGAAAAATGACAGGTGAGTGGTTGGCCTATTGCCAGGCTTGCTCCGCGCCGGAAATTGCCAGCGTGTTCAACCGGGTAGGTGTGGATTATCACCTGGTCACCGGCTCGCTCGACGACGCGGATACCTGGCAAGAGATCGACGAGTGGCTTCAGGCCGCCTACGTCCAGTCGGTAATGCACAACAACCGAGTTGGCTTTTTGGGTCACTACTACAGCGGCATGCTGGATGTCTACAGTGACATGACCCAGCAGGCCGGCGTGTTCGGCAACCACTTTGAGCTGCTGGAGATGGATCATCTTTACATGCTGTGGAAGCAGATCAGCGGGGAACAGATCCAGAAAAAGCTCGAACAATTCCAGCGCGAGTTCATTGTCTCACCAGAGTGCAGCATGTCCGAGCTCCGCCGGGCGGCCAAGACATCGTGCGCCCTCGATGCCCTGATCGAAACCTACGAACTCGGTTCTCTGGCCTATTACTACGAGGGTGAACCCGGCGGGCCCTTTGAGGATCTTGTTACCTCGTTGATAGCTGGCAACACCCTGCTGACAGCCCATCACGTGCCCTGCGCGGGCGAGGGTGAGATCAAGAACGTCCAGGCCATGAAGATCATGGATGCATTTGAGGCTGGAGGATCCTTCTCCGAGCTGTATTGTCTTGATCTTGAGGACGAGGTGGTGATGTGGGGGCACGACGGGCCAGCCCACGCCGCCATCGCTGAGGGCCGTGTCGAGCTGGTGCCCCTACCGGTCTACCATGGCAAGCCGGGACAGGGATGATCTATCCAGATGACAGTCCAGCATGGACCAGTCACGTTCCTGTCGGTGATCCAGCACGGCGACGGCACTGTGAAGCTGCTGGTGGCCCAGGGCGAATCGGTGCCCGGGCCCATCCTGCAGATCGGTAACACCAATAGCCGCTACCGGTTTTGCCTGAGTGCCAAAGAGTTCGTGCGCCGCTGGTGCATGGCCGGGCCAGCTCACCATGCAGCCATCGGCCTGGGGCATATTGGCACCAAACTGGCAAAGCTGGCCGCCTTGCTGAACATCGAGCTAATCAGAGTTTGCTGAACAAGGAAGAATCCTCTATGCGATACCAACCCACAGACAACCAGATCCGAGAGGCCTACCACCTGGCCCGGGAGCGGTACGCCCAACTGGGCGTGGACACGGGCCAGGCCCTGGAGACGCTGTCCGGGATTCCCATCAGCCTGCACTGCTGGCAAGGTGACGACGTAGCCGGCTTTGAGAACCCTGAGGCTGAACTGGGTGGGGGCATCGCCGCCACGGGCAACCATCCCGGCAAGGCGCGCAACGCAGAGGAGCTACGCCGGGACCTGGACAAGGCCTATAGCCTCATCCCCGGCACGCACCGGCTGAACCTGCACGCCATCTATGCCGAGACCGGGGGCAAGCGCGTCGAGCGGGACGAGCTACAGCCCGAGCATTTCGCCAACTGGGTCGAATGGGCTCGCCAGGGCGGCCACGGCATCGACTTTAACCCCACCTGCTTCTCGCATCCCCTGGCCGAGAGTGGGTTCACCCTGGCCAGCTACGATGCCGGGGTCCGCCAGTTCTGGATCGACCACTGCATCGCCTGCCGCCGCATCGGCCAGTACTTTGGCCGCGAGCTGGGCACGCCCTGCGTGACCAACATCTGGATCCCCGATGGCTTCAAGGATACGCCCGTCGACCGCAAGACGCCCCGCCTGCTCCTGAAAGAGTCGTTGGACGCCATCCTCGCCGAGCCCATCGACCCCCGGCACAACCTCGATGCCGTCGAGAGCAAGCTCTTTGGCCTCGCCTCGGAGAGTTACGTCGCCGGCTCGCACGAGTTCTACCTGGGCTACACGGTCGCGCGGAGCGCTTCGGGCCAGCCTCCGGTGCTGCTCTGCCTCGACAGCGGGCACTTTCACCCCACCGAGGTGATCTCGGACAAGCTGTCGTCGGTGCTGCTCTACGTCGACGAGGTGCTGCTACACGTCAGCCGGGGCGTGCGTTGGGACAGCGACCACGTGGTTACCCTGACCGATGAACTGCAGGCCATCATGCAGGAGACCGTGCGCGGTGGATTCCTGGGCCGGGTGCACTTGGGCCTGGACTTTTTCGATGCCAGCATCAACCGCGTGGCGGCCTGGGTCGTCGGCACGCGCAACGCCCTGCGGGCCCTGCTGATGGCCCTGCTCGAGCCAGCGGAGCAGCTACGCGAGCTGGAGGTCGAGGGCGATTTCACCGGCCGGCTGGCATTGCTCGAAGAGCTCAAGGGCCTGCCCTTCGGCGCGGTCTGGGATTATTACTGTATGCGACAGGGTGTGCCAGTCGGCATCGCTTACCTGGACGAGATCCGGGCCTACGAGGCCCAGGAACTCGCGGTACGGGGCTGAGGGGGCCGACGCCCATGCGCTTTGACCTGCTCCACCCCCGCGAGCAACTGGTCCAGATCATGGGCCGCATCTATCGCTATGGGCTGACGACGACCTCGGGTGGCAACCTGTCCGTCCTGGACGAGAACGGCGACCTGTGGATCACGCCCTCTGCCGTGGACAAGGGGGCGCTCCAGCAGCGGGACATCATGTGCCTGCTGGCCGACGGGCGCACCAGCGGGGTGCATACCCCCTCCAGCGAGTACCCCTTCCACCAGAGCATCTACCGCCGCCGGACCGACATCCGGGCCATCGTCCACGCCCACTCGCCGGCCCTGGTCTCTTTCAGCATCGCTCGCAAGATCCCGGACACGCGTATCATCCCCCAGGCCCACCACGTCTGCGGGCCGGTGGGCTACGCTCCCTACGCCCTGCCGGGCAGCCAGCAACTGGGCGAGAACATCGCCGCGACCTTTGCCCAGGGCTTTGACGTCGTCCTGCTGGAGAACCACGGGGTGGTGACCGCCGGCCCGGACCTGCTCACCGCCTTCCAACGCCTCGAAACGTTGGACTTTTGTGCCCGGACGCAGATCCAGGCCCACAGCCTGGGGCCGGTCCACACCCTGAGCGACGGGCAGATCGCCCGCTTTGAGCGCTCTGCGCCCGCCCTGCCCTCCTTCCAAGCCGCGTCCCACAGCAGTCATGAGCGGGCCCTCCGCGCCCAGATTTGCCATATGGTGCGCCGGGCCTACGATCAGCGCCTCATGACCAGCACCGAAGGCACGGTCTCGGCCCGCGTGGATGAGGGGCGTTTCCTGATCACGCCCTATGGCATCGATCGCAGCCACCTCGAGGTTGAGGACATTGTCCTCATCGAGGGCGGGCGGGCGGAGGCCGGAAAGCAGCCCAGCCGGGCCACGAGGCTGCACCATGTCATCTATGACCAGCACCCGGGTGTGCATTGCATCATCACCGCCCAATCGCCCAACGCCATGGCCTACGCCGTCACCGGCAAGGCCCTGGATAGCAAGACCATACCCGAGAGCTACGTCGTGCTGCGCAACGTGCCCCTGGTCCCCCATGGCCTGCAGTACGAGGCGCCAGAGGGGATCTCGGCGGCCATCACCAAGAACAGCCCGGTGGTGCTCATCGAAAACGACACGGTCCTGGCCACCGGTGCCAGCGTGCACCAGGCCTTTGACCGCCTGGAGGTGGCCGATTTCACAGCCTTCTCCCTGCTGAGCACGCTGTCCATCGGCCCCCTGGTGCCCATCGGCGAGGACGATGTGCGCGAGCTCGAGGCCAAGTTCGGATAGGAGACGAGAAACCATCATGTCATCACAAGAGGTATTGGCCCAACTGGTGACCATGTCCAGGCACCTGGGTGATCCGGCCCTGGACTATGCCATCCTGGGCGAGGGCAACAGCTCGGCGCAGATCGACGGCGATACATTCTGGGTCAAAGCCAGCGGAGCGGAAATGCGTACCATACAAAGCAGCGGCTTTGTGCTGGTGCGTTTTGAGCCCGTCCTGGCCCTGCTGGAGCAGGAAGGCGTGGACGATTCCGTCGTGAGAGCAGCCCTTGAGGCCGCCCGGGTCGATCCGGCGGCCAGGGCCCAGCCGTCGGTCGAGACTGTGCTGCACGCCATCGCCCTGCAGTTGGACGGCGTCCGTTTTGTGGGCCACACCCACCCCACGGCGGTGAACGCCGTCCTCTGTGCCGAGAAGGTCGAGGAGGCCATCGCCGGGCGGCTCTTTCCCGACGAGATCGTCTACTGCGGCCCCGCGCCGGTCTACATCCCCTACACCGATCCCGGGGTGCCACTGGCCCGCACCTTCCGCGCGGCCATTGGCCGCTATCTGGACGAGTACCGGGAGAACCCCAAGGTCATCCTCATGCAGAACCACGGGCTGATCGCCCTGGGCAAGACCGCCTCCGAGGTGCAGAACATCACGGCCATGTACGTCAAGACCGCCCGCGTGATCCTGGGCACTTATGCCCTGGGTGGTCCCCATTTTATGACCCAGCAGGCCGTCGACCGCATCCATACCCGGCCCGACGAGCAATACCGCCGCCAGGAGTGGGATCGCTGAATTGAGTTTACTGGTGCAGTCGTAAACCTGCCGGCACTGACCCTTGACAAACCGTCCACCAGGTGATATACTATTTTCGGATTTACAACAAACGATTCAATTCGAAAGAAAACGAAAGTCTGTGACCGATGGCCATGACTGAGAAACTCTTTCCCGCAGAGCGCTTGGACCAGATTGCGGGCCTGCTGCAGCAGAACGGGCGGGTGTCGGTCGCTGGCCTTCAAGAACGTTACGGCGTCTCGGCCGTGACCATCCGCAACGACCTGGCCACCCTGGAGCGACAGGGTCTCCTGGTGCGGACCCACGGCGGCGCGGTGACCAGGCCGAGCGTGGGCATGGAACCATTGGCCTTTGCCCTGCGCAAAGAACTGCACCTGGCCCAAAAGGAACGCATCGGCCGCTCGGCCGCCGCGTTGGTCCGCGATGGCGATTCGATCGCCCTGGACGCCAGCACCACTGCCTGGCAGGTGGCGCGGCACCTGAAGGATCGTCGCGAGTTGACCGTCGTGACCAACGGCCTGTTCATCGCCCTGGAGTTCGTAGACTCGCCCGGCGTCACGGTGGTCATGCCCGGTGGCCAGTTGCGGGCCGCCTCCGCGTCGTTGGTTGGCTCTGAGGGGGCCTCCATCCTCGATCGTTATCACGTGCAACGGGGTTTCTTTGGTGGTGGCGGCTTTACCCTGGAAGAGGGCCTGACCGACACCAACCAATATGAGGTCGAGCTCAAACAGCGCATGCTGGCCCGTTCCAAAGAGGTCATCGCCATCGTCGATAGCAGCAAGTGGGGCGAGGTGACCTTTGCCCCCCTGGCCTCTGTCGGGCAACTGGACCGGGTGATCACCGACGAGGATGCGCCTACCGGCATGGTGGCGGCCCTGCGCGACCAGGGCATCGACGTCATTGTGGTGTGAGTGAGGGATCGTGGCTGAGGGATCACCAACACTGGCCGAGAACGTGGGGCAGCTCGAGGCAGAACTGAATGACTTCGAGCCGGCAGTCCGGCTCGGGGCCCTGCAGCGGCTGGCCCGCCTGGCACGACAGGGCACCGTGGCGCTGACAGCCGAGAGGGAGGTGGCCAACATGCACTGCCACACCTTCTTCTCGTTCAATGCCTACGGACATTCCCCGGCCTCGCTGGCTTGGCTGGGCCGGCGGCAGGGCCTCAGGCTCATGGGCATCGTCGATTTTGACGTGCTCGACGGCGTGGACGAGTTCCTCGCAGCGTGCGAGGTCGTCGCCCTGCGCGGCAGCGCCGGCATAGAGACCAGGGTTTTCGTGCCCGCATATGCCAGCCAGGAGATCAACTCGCCGGGCGAGCCGGGCGTGTGTTATCACATGGGCATCGGCTTCACCTCCAGCCAGGTTCCGCCGGCTGTGGCCGGGATCCTCGCCGGCCTCGCCCAGAGGGCCGATGAGCGCAACCAGGCCATCGTCGAGCGCGTCAACGCCTGCCTCGACCCGGTGAAGGTCGACTACCAGCGGGACGTCTTGCCCCTGACCCCGGCCGGTCATCCCACGGAACGGCACCTGGTGGTTGCCTACATCCGCGCGGCTCAGCGGGCGATGCCTGAGCTGGCCGCCTTCTGGTCAGATAGATTGGGCCTGGCCGTGGCGGAGGTGGCGGCGCACATGGCCGACGCACCCAGGTTCCAGAACCTGATCCGGGCCAGGCTCATGAAGAGGGGAGGCGTGGGCTACGTCCAACCCGAGTCGGGCATGTTCCCCTCTCTGGACGCCTTCCATGAGTTGATCGTCGCCTGTGGG
>JAMJFU010000194.1 GCA_023544525.1 Anaerolineae bacterium
TCCAAAGTTTCAGACATTTCACATCTCCTTAATCTGTTGATCAACCGTTTTTAGCCAGAGCACAACGTCTGGCCGAGCAACCAGACCACTGGCTGGTAGGCCCTGGGCAATCTCCTGTGCGCACGCGTCCCAGTTCACCTTCGATGACCTGCAGCACGCGCGTCTTCAGCTCCGCCGCAGTCAGTTCGGTCTCAACCAGCGCGACCAGAACGCGATTCACCTATGCCTCCACGTCAGTCCGGGTGCGGCGGATCTCCAGCCCGACGGAACGGGCAAAGCGCAGGGCGCCCGGTTTCTCGACTCGGACGTCGACCGCCTCTACGCGCGGATCCTCCAGGCAGATCTCGGCGATTTCGGCAGCCATTTTCTCAACCAGGTAAAAGCTCGACTCCTCGACCCGTTTGATGACCCGCTTGGTGATGGTGCGATAGTTGACGGCATCCTCGATGTCGTCGCAGGCGCCGGCTGGCCGGGTATCGGCGTGCAGCGTGATGTTGATCAGCACGTCCTGGCGATTGCGGCGCTCCTCTTCGTTGATGCCAATGATCGTCCTGAGCAGCAGGTCCTTTATCACGATTTGATCGCTCATCGTTGCTCCCCAATTCCAGCTACAGGTGCTCGCCGCCGGTCACAAAGATCAGGTCCCCGGTGACGAAATCGGAACGCAGCAAAAAGATCATGGCGTTGGCGATCTCTTGCGGCGAGCCCACCCGCTGCGCGGGAACCTGGCTTGCCTTGCTTTCCAGGTAGGCCTGATCCTGGCCCGGCGGCGGCAGGATCAGCCCCGGGGCAATGGCGTTGACCTGGATGTTGGGGGCCAGCGCCAGGGCCAGGCTCCTGGTCATGGCGATCACCGCCGCCTTGGTCAGGGTATAGGCCATGTGATCGGGGCCAGGACGGGCGCCCCGCCAGTCGGCGATGTTCACAATGTGCCCGGCCCGTTCCCGTCCCACCTGCGCCGCAAAGGCCTGGCTCAAGAAGAAGGGCGACTTCAGGTTGATGGCAAAGTGCCGGTCCCAGTTGGCCTCTGTGGTGTCGTGCCAGTTGCCGGGCTCGAATATCGCGGCGCTGTTCACCAGGATGTCCACCTGGCCAAAGTGGTCTACGGCGCGCTCGACGATGGACCGCGCCTCGCCCGGCCGGCTGAGGTCAGCCTGGATGGCTATGGCATCGCTGCCCCTGGTCTTGATCTCTCCCACTGCTGCTTCCGCAGGGCCGGCCGATGAGCCATAGTGTATGGCCACACGCGCGCCCTGCTCGGCCAGCGCCAGCGACAGGGCTCTGCCCAGCCGCACCGCGCCGCCGGTGACAATCGCCACTTTTCCGTCAAGGTTCATCTAAAGTCAAGCTCCTTCCGCTTGTATCAGCTTGCGCAACAGGAAAGCTTAGTAACGTCCTTTTCGAAGGTTTGGGCTGCAAGCTTTAACCCTTCGACTTGCACCAGGTAGGGGAAGAGCATCTCCCGTAGATCCGTGACGGTGAAGCCGTAGCGCAGGCCCATCCGCATGGCCAACGCAGCCGTCTGAATGACCTCGCCGGCTTCAGCCGCCAGCACGTGGGCGCCAAGCAGGCGATCCGAGTTGCGGTCGGCCACCAGCTTGATCAGCCCACGCGTGTCGCGCGCGGCCAGCGCCCGGGGCACATAGGCCAGGGGCAAAACCGTCGCTTTGACGTCATAACCACGGGCGAGTGCCTGTTTCTCGGTCAAGCCCACGCTGGCGACCTGCGGGTCGGTAAAGATCACGTCCGGCAGCGCCGCCAGGTCCAGCCGTTTGCGGTTGCCCTCCAGTGCGTTTTCGGCGGCGATGCCGCCGCCGGCCGCCGCCACGTACACGAGCTTGGGGTTCTGGGTCACGTCACCGGCGGCATAGATGCGCGGGTTGCTGGTCTGCATGAACTCGTTGACCACGATAAAGCCATCCGCGTCCAGCGCCACCCCAGCCTCTTCCAGGCCCATCTCTGAGGTGCGCGGCGTCCGCCCCACGGCCATCAGCACCTGCTCCGCCCGAAACTGGCGGCGTTCGCCGCCCACGTCGGCGGTGATGACCTTTTCCTCAGCTTCTTGACGGATGGCCAACGGCCTGACGCCGGTGTGGACCGCCAGTCCCTCTTCGTGCAAATAGTCGGCCAGCGCCTCGGCAATCTCGGATTCGTGATCAGGGATGAGCCGTGGGCTGCGCTGCAGGAGCGTCACCTGCGTGCCAAAGCGGGCAAAAGCCTGTCCCAGTTCCAGGGCGACGGCTCGCCCGCCGATGACCACCATGGAACGCGGCAGGGCCTCCAACGCCATGGCGGAGGTACTGGTCAGCACTTCCACCTCGCCGATCCCATCCAGGGGCAGAATGCGCGGCGCGGCGCCGCTGGCGACGACGATGCGCGCGGCGGCGATGGTGCGCCCGTTGTCCAGGGCCACGGCCCCATCGGGCAGCAGCCTGGCCCGTCCCCGGATCAGGGTGATGCGCTCTCCGTAAGAGGCCAGCACGTCCTCGTATTTGCCCTGACGCAGCTCGCCCACCAGGTGGTCCTTCTGGCCGATCACGGCCGGCCAGTCCAGGCTCTCGGCCCGGGTCTGCACGCCGCCAAAGGGATGATGCCCAGCCTGGTGGTAGGCCTCCGCGGCGCGGATCAGCGCCTTGGAGGGCACACAGCCAATGTTGACGCAGGTCCCGCCAAGGACGCCGGCCTCGATGATGGCCGCCCGTCGGCCCAGCTCGGCGGCTTTGATGGCCGCTGCCATCCCGCCCCCACCAGTGCCGATGACGATCAGGTCGAAATCGGCGTCTCGCTCTGCAGTTTCCGCCAGCGGTTCCGTCCGCGCGGCCGCCGCGGGGGTGCGCAGGCTGGCGCGGTACCCGGCTTGCTCTACAGCGTTGACCAGTTGCGCCTCGTCCACATCCGGCTGGGCCGACAGGAAGGCCTGTCCCGAGGTCCAGCCCGGCACGTTCACCTGCAGCACGCCCTCCACCCCTTGTAGGGCCCTGGTCACGTGCAGGGCGCAGGCGTCGCAGGTCATCCCCCGCACTTCCAACTCCATTCGTTGTTCGGTTTGCTTCTCGCTCATTGATTCGTACCTCTAGTTGATCAAAGGGGCGTCATCTGCCCAGTAGATCTCGGGCCACTGCCGCAGCGGCTTCAGCCGTGATGCCAAACTTCTCGTAAAGGATTGGTGCCGGTGCGCTGGCCCCGAAGCCATCCATGCCGACTACCGCCCCATCCAGACCCACATAGTGCTCCCAGCCCAGCCTGGTCCCGGCCTCGACCGCTACCCGAACGCGGACGTCCGCTGGCAAGACGCTCTCCCGGTAGTTGGCCGGCTGCCGGTCGAACAACTCCCAACTGGGCAGCGAGACCACCCGGGCTTTGAGGCCCTCCGCTGCCAGCCGTTTGCCGGCATCCAGGGCCACGTGGGTCTCGGAGCCGGTGCCGATCAAGATCACGTCCGGGGTGGCATCATCCGAGTCCCAGAGTACGTAGCCGCCGCGTTGTACACCTTCGGCGGAAGCGTATTCGGTGCGATCCAACACCGGCAGGTTCTGCCGGGAGAAGATCAGGGCCGTGGGGCCGCTGCGATTCAGCAGGGCGGCCCGCCAGGCCTCTACCGACTCGGTGGCGTCGGCCGGCCGGATGACGGTCAGGTTGGGCACGGCGCGCAGGTTCATCAGGTGCTCGATGGGCTGGTGCGTGGGCCCGTCTTCGCCCATGCCGATGCTGTCGTGGGTAAAGATGTAGAGGACGCGCAGGCCCATGAGTGCCGCCAGCCGCATTGGTGGACGCATATAGTCGGAAAAGGTCAGGAAAGTCGCCGCGTAGGGGATGACACCCCCGTGCAGCGCCATGCCGCCGGCGATGGCGCCCATGGCGTGTTCACGCACACCAAAGTGCATGTTGTGGCCGCAGTACTCGTGCCAGCCGAAATCGCCATAACCGGCCAGCGCCGTCTTGGTGCTGGGCGCCAGGTCGGCCGAGCCGCCGGTCAGGGCGTGCACGCGCTGTACCAAGGCGTTGAGGACCTTGCCCGAAGCATTGCGGGTCGCCATCGGCGCCGTACCGGGCGGAAAGAGGTCGGCCAGCCCCTCGTCCCAGCCCGGCGGCAGCTCGCCACGCAGTTCGGCCTGCAAGCGTTCCGCCAGGTCGGGATAGGCCTCCGCGTATTCCTCCAGGCGCTCCTGCCAGGCTCGCTCTGCCGCTTGCCCGCGGTCCACCGCCTGCCGCATGTGGTCCCGCACGTCGTCGGGTACGTAGAAGGCCGGTTCCTGCGGCCAACCCAGCGTCTCCTTGGCGGCGCGCACCCCCTCCTCGCCCAACGGCTCGCCGTGAACCTTGGCCGTGTCCTGCTCCGGACTACCGTAGCCGATGATGGTCTTGCAGATGATGAGCGAGGGGCGCTCCGTGTCGGCCTGGGCCTGGCGGATGGCCGCCTCGATGGCAGCGACGTCATTGCCGTCGATGGGACCGATCACCTGCCAGCCATAGGCCGCAAAGCGCTGGGCCACGTTCTCGCCAAAGGCAATGTCGGTGCGGCCCTCGATCTGGATGTCGTTGTCGTCGTAGAGGTAGATCAGCTTGCTCAGTCCGAGGGTGCCGGCCAGGCTGGCCGCCTCGCTGGTCACGCCCTCCTGCATGTCGCCGTCGGAGACGATGGCGTAGGTATAGTGACCGACGATCTCGTGCTCCGGCCGGTTGTAGTGCTCGGCCAGCCAGCGCTCGGCGATAGCCATGCCAACACCGTGGGCAAAACCCTGGCCCAGCGGCCCGGTGGTCACCTCCACACCCGGCGTCTCGCCATACTCGGGATGGCCGGGTGTCTTGCTGCCCCACTGGCGAAAGTTCTGCAGTTCCTCCAGCGACAGGTCGTAGCCGGTCAGGTGCAGCAAAGCGTAGAGCAGCAGTGAGGCGTGCCCTGGCGACAGGATGAAGCGATCGCGATCGGGCCAGTCCGGGTTCGTCGGATTGTGCTTGAGGAAGCGATCCCACAGCGTGTAGGCCATGGTCGCCGCGCCCATCGGCGTCCCTGGATGCCCGGATCTGGCCCTCTGCACGGCGTCCGCGGCCAGAAAGCGGATGGTGTTGATGCTTTTCTGGTCGAGTATTGTCTGTTCTGTCATTCAGTACCTCCTGGTAAACTTGGGCCACTCGTGCGGTGCGTACTACGAGTCCGCATGCTGGCGATGGTGCGCCGCCAACGTGGCCTTCCAACCCGTGACACTGCCTCTATCTGGATGATGCGGGCGCCCGCAACGTGACTGCCACCACGCTGACGCGCCCGCTGGTGGTTTTCTTACTTGTCTGGTGTGGATTCGGCCTGTCTCTGCAGGGGTATCCAATATCGGTTTTGGAAGAATGGTTTGAAGGACAGTCCCAGCGATTCGTACACCTCCGGCGGGATGCCGATGTCGGCGAGGTAGAGCTCGCCCGAGAGCCGTAGGCATTCCTCTGGAATCGCTGCCAGCCCCGTCTTGGGCAGGGCCAAGGTCAGAGTCCGGTCGGGATGCACCACCGCCCCCGGCGTGTCGCCGGTCGTGGCGTCGAGGCCCGAGGGCACGTCGAGGGAGAGCACCTGTTTGGCATATCCATTGCACAGCGCAATGAGCTCCGCCGCCCGGCCACGGGGTGCCCCACGCAGGCTGTAGCCAATGAGGGCATCTACGACCACGTCCGCCCGGCGGATTGCCTCCTCGGCCCCAGAGGGGTCCACCGGGCGTAGCCCTGCCACCTGCAAGATGCGGAGCTGGTTGGCCGCCGCATCACCGAGTGCCGAGGCCTCCCGGTCCAGGATCAGGTTGACCTTGTATCCCCGGTTGTGCAGGTGCCGGGCGGCGCACAAACCACCACCCCCGTTGCCCCCTGCCCCGGCCAGGACGGTGACCTCTCCGTCCATGCCGGCCAGCATCTCCACGACGTTCGCAGCCAGGTTCCGGCCGGCATTCTCCATCATCTGCAGGATGCCCAGGCCAAACTCCTCTACGGCAATTCGGTCCACCTCGCGCATCTGCTCGGCGGTCACCGCCGGGATGGGCATGCTCTCGCTTGTCCAGAACAATGGCTCTCTCATCTGGGCTCCTCCTCCAGATACCGCCTGGCAAAGAAGCTGGCATAGTAGCGCGACCAGGGCATATCTGGTGCCTCGCGCGCCTGCTCCTTGTCGAGATGTACCAGGATATACACGATCTCGCTCTTGGTCAAGTTGCTACCCAAGAGAGCCCGCAACTTGTCCACCAGCCAATCGGCGTACCACAGCGGCCATTCGGGGTCGACGCCGTCGGTTTCGCGGAACGCCTCGTGATGTTTCTGCCCGACCTCTTGAAACAGCATTTCCAACTGCGTGAGGGTTACGTCTGCCATGTTATCTCTCCAACAGGGATAGGAACAAAATCGAGCCTGTTCTGGGGTGCCGCCTCGGCCACTCGGCGCCGATAATCCAACAATTCAAGCATCGGTTAACTCCTCAGAATCTCGTCGACCACCTCGCGGAGGTCGCGGCCCACGATGTCGGGCCGCTCGCTCAAGGGGTTGAGGACCATCCCCGGCCGGGATACAAAGGCGGCTGCCCACCCGGCGTGCATGGCACCGGCAACGTCCCAGTCGTGGGCCGCGACGAGCCGCAGGTCACTTGCCTCGACACCGAGTGCCCGGGCCGCCATGCGGTACGTCTCTTGAGCTGGCTTGAACTGCCGCACAGCCTCCACAGACAACACCTGGTCAAAGTTGTCCATCAACCCGGCGTGCGTCAACTGCGCCTCGGCGACGACCGCTGTCGAGTTGGTGAGCGTGGCTAGCCTCACGCCTGCAGCACGCAGCCGTGCCAGGCTCTCAGGTACGTCAGCGTGGGGCGGCAGGGTGAGCATGGCACCGAGGATCGCGCTGCGATCGTCGGCAGATAGGGTGATGCTGCGCCGAGCTGCCGTCATCTCCAGGGCCGCCGCACCGATGGTGCCAAAGTCGACGTAGCGGTCTGTCACAGTGACCACCAGCGCCGACTGCAGAACCTGGGCGAACCACTGCTGTCGCGCAGATGCATCGCCAAAGGCCCGCTCAAAGTGCGGGTCAAGCGCGGCCAGGTTGAGCAAGGTCTCGTTCACGTCGAACACGACAATCCCGGGCATCGGTTCTTCTCCTTCTACCCAACAGGGATGCACACCGCTGGCCACGTGAGCCCATCGGTGTGCACCCCTGACAGGTCAGTTCTCCACTGCCATGAACAGGTTGTTCAACGACTCGGCCAGCGTCGGATGGGCAAAGACACCGTCGCGGATAGCCGTGTAGGGCACACCACCCATCATCGCCATCTGCAGCACGGTCATCACCTCGCCACCCTCAATGCCCAGGATGGCCGCACCCAGGATCTGGTCGGTCTCGGCGTCCACGATGGCCTTCATCAGGCCTCGCGTCTCGTCGGTTTCCAGGGCACGCGCCACCCAGGTCATGGGGATCTTGGCCACGCGGTAGTCGAGGCCCTGTGACTGTGCTTCCTTCTCGGTCAAGCCGATGCGGCCCAGTTGCGGGTCGATATAGACCACGTACGGCACGAGCTGGCCCTTCGTCGTAGCGTCGCCGCCCTCCAGCAGGTTGGTGCGGAGGATGCGGTAGTCGTCGTAGGAGATGTGGGTAAAGGCCGGGCCGCCCTTGACGTCGCCCAGGGCATAGACGCCCGCGACGTTCGTCTCCAGCCGCTCGTTGACCCGGATCTGGCCGCGCCCGTCGGTCTCGACGCCGGCGGCCTTCAGGTTCAGCCGGTCGGTATTGGGCACACGGCCGGCAGCAAGGAGCAGGTGTGAGCCAACGAGGACTTGCTCGCCGTCAGGTGTATCCACTGTCAACTGGACCTGGCCCCCGTCGCCCTGAGCTGCGTGTACCGGCTGG
>JAMJFU010000195.1 GCA_023544525.1 Anaerolineae bacterium
CTGCGATGGATCGGTCGAGGGCCCTTTGGGCACGGCCCACGACTTGAGCACGCCATCCACCTCCAACCTCAGGTCGTAATGGAGGCGGCTGGCATCGTGCTTCTGAATGACAAATTGCGGTTTTTCGGAAGCAGACCTCTCGCCACCCTGTGGTTCCGCGGTGCGGCGAAAATCGCGCTTTTCCCTATAGTGCTTCAGGGCATCTTTGGCCATCGCTCTCCTTTCTGTGGTGGGCGAGCAGCCATCAGTTGCTGGTCCATCAGCGCCGTCTTGATCATGCCCCGCCGCGAGCCGAGCTCCTGCTTGAAGGTTTTCAGCGTGAACGCTGGATCTTACGCCCGCTGACCGGTCGTCCGGCTCGCGCCTGGTCCGGCAGGTGCTATCGGGGCGTGAGCTTGCCGATGGCCGGGGAAGCGTCTGTAGGCGTATCAAGCGGCACGATGTCCAGGGCCTCTTGCATCCGGACGACCACCGTCCTGGCCGCCTTGTCCAGGTCTGACCCGAACGGCTGCTCGGTCAACTCGCCCTCCAGGATCGCCTCGGGTGCCGGCATTGCCAGGCCGTGATCGTCTTCCAGGTGCGCCACGGCCTGCTCCACGACGCCAGCGGGCGTTTCGCCCCTTGCGGTCCAGTCGCAGTCTGCAATGCCCAGGTCTTTACACCGTAGTTCTATTGTCACGTCAATCTCCTCTCTCAAGCGCGGCGTTGGCTACGTATCGCGGTGCTACCATCCCGCAGGGCGATGCCGCGCAGGGACGGTCTTCCCGCCCAGCTCAATCTAGCCTTACGCCTTGCGGCGCCACATGCTCAGCAGGCCGAAGAACAGGAATCCGGCCGCAAACCAGGTGATCCAGTAGTCCATGATGCTGAGGAAGCCGGTCGCGCCCGTGAACTCTTCCTTGCGCCTGCCGATCTCGGCGACAAAGGCCTCCGCAGCGTCCGGGTTGTCCACGCGGCCATCGAGCAGGGTCACGGGCAACAGGCCCAATCCGCCGGCCCTGTACCAGGCCTTGACCCGTAGCCGGTCCTCGTCTGCCAGGGGATACACATCCTCAAGCCGGAAGGGCCCCACCCCTCGTTCTAGCAGCGATACCGCCAGTGGCTTGAGCCAGACCTTGGACTCGTCCTCGAATTCGCCCTCTTCTTCCCCCTCGCGTGCCGCCAGCATCCGCTCCACCTGCTCCACAGGCGCAGCCATCTCCACTGACATGTGGTGATCATGCAGGGTAAAGGTCACTGCTCGTTCGGGGTATTCAATGCTTCGTGCGGTGTAGGTGTACGTGTCTTCCATTCTGACCTCCTTATTTGTCAGTCTCTATTCTCACGGTTAGCCTTTTGAAGACGAGCGCGCAGCCTGTGAGCGGCGGTAGCGGGTTTAGCAGTCCACCTCCCGCACCGGAACCGGTGCTGTCCGGCTCGGGCACGTCGAGTTCTAGACGTGCCCGGTGCCCGTCTGGTTTTAGCTTATCACATGGGCTCCGGCATGTCTATGTATCAGGATACAGGTTCCGGGTATAGATAGAGATACATTTTCGTATCCATCAGCCTGGCGTGCGGTCCGGACTGCGGGCGTTGGCTCATACCAGGAGCGGGCGATCGTAATGACCGCCCGCTCTAAAGGAGGAAGAAACGATAAGGCCTTGTTTATGCCTTGCTCACCATCCCTCTGAGCCTACCAGTGGCACAAAACGAACGGCACCGAGGTTCTCACGATGGTAATCCGCTTCGCTCGTGCGCCGGATCCGGACCAATTCCTGGGAATACTGGCTGGGTCCCACGGGGATCACCAGGCAACCACCCGTGGCCAGTTGCTCGAGCAAGGGCTCTGGCACCTGGGGACCCCCCGCCGTAACCACGATGGCATCATACGGCGCGTATTCTGCCCAGCCCATGGTCCCGTCTCCGTGCCGGACGTGGACGTTATCGTAGCCGAGTTCCTCAAACTTCTGCCTGGCGGACCGAGCCAGGCTCCCGTGACGCTCGACGGTATAGACCTCGGCTGCGATCCGGCTCAGCACCGCGGCGGCATAGCCGGAACCGGTGCCAATCTCCAGCACACGGTCGTCTCCCGAGACCTCCATGGCTTCTGTCATGAGTGCTACGATGTAGGGTTGGGAGATGGTTTGCTCCTCGCCAATGGGCAGGGGCGAGTCGGTGTAGGCCATGTGCCGCAGGTGCCTGGGCACAAAGGCATCTCGTGGCACCTCGGCCATCGCCCGCAGCACCTCGGGGTCCCGGATGCCCCGGGCGACCAACTGCCGGTCTACCATCTCTTTTCGCTTCGCACTCATCTCGGGCATGGTCAACCTTTCGACGGGAGTGGGATCCCTGCCCTGTCCGCCAGGAACTGGTAGACGGCAGAAAAATCCTGCACGCACGGGGCGGCAGGAACCCGCCAGCACTATTCGCCTGGTTCCCTGTATTCCGGCAGGTCCTTGATGACCTCCGAAGAGACCGAGAGATAGACCTCTTCATCCAGCATGGTGCTCACCCATTGGGTCGGCACCAGCTTTTTCTCCTTGAGCAGTAGCCCGCTCGAGACCACAAAGTGGCTGGCGCGGTTCTCCTGGGGATCGGTCAGGATCTCTTCCAGGTCTCCAACGTGCTCGTCGTCGGAGCTGATGACCGCCGCGCCTGCGCTCAAGGCGATGGTCCCTTCCGGGATGTTGAACTCAAAGGTGCGAACGTATTCGGGTTCCACGTACGGTGCGCTACCCAGTCCTTGCCACCAGCCTACGCCGACTGGCGGATACCAGAAATATCGGGGCGTAAGTTGGGCTGGGTGCTCCCGGGCCTTGTCTTCTGGCTTCTCTTCTGCCCGTTCTCTTGTTTCTGAAGTCTCCAGGCCTGCCGGGACGTACTCGGTCTCGCGAAACCCCGCCAGATCGTCGATGAACTCACCATCGCGAAGGGTGATCTTGCCGTCCGTCTCTGGACCCAACATGCTGATCGGTACGACCTTGCTCTCTGTGAAGAGGAGTCCCTTCTCGACTACGATGTGCGTCACCTCTTTGGTTTGGGGATCTAGCACGACACGTTCAATCGAGCCGACCTTGTCTCCGTCTGCAGTATAGATATCTGTTCCTTTTGCGAGCTCCATCTTTGCTCTCCTTCCCATTTGCTCCTGTCGCAGTTGCGGCAGCAGCCGCAGCTCCGCTCAGCTGCCCGGGACCAGGTGAGTTGCATCCCGGTCCGGATCGCCAGCCTGCAGATGATCGTCTGATAAGGGCATTGAGGCTGGCCTGGGGGATAGGGCAAGCGGGAATGGGATCTGCCAGCCTCAATGCCAGAATAACACCCTGGTCCTCGGGCTTGGTGCTACCCGTGCTCAATCTGGCTGAGCCGCAGCACCATCTAGCTTCCCAGGGCGGTCTGCTTGGTTTCCTCCACAGCCTGCTCGGCAGTCTTTTTCGTCTCTTCTACTGCCTCAGCACTGATCTTGCGCATCTGCTCCATCGTGTCGGTCGCGATCTTTTGCGTCTCGTCTATGGCGGTCGCCAACTGCTTCTGCGCCTGTTCCAGGGCTCTCCGGCCCTGGGTCTGTAGCTCTTCCGCACGCCGGTTCAGGTCCGCCGTCACCGCCTGGAGGCGGGTCGTGGCTTCCTCGACCGTCTCTTCAGCCCGGTCTCGGATCTCGATACCCTTTGTCCGGATCTGTTCGCGGGTCTCGTCCCCCGACTGGGGGGCCATCATCAGGGCAGCCAACGCGCCCGCGATGCCGCCAATCAGAAATCCCAGCAGAAACCCCCCAGCGTTCTTGTTGTTGGCCATCATCTTCTCCTTTCCAAATCATAAGAGGGAATATCACGACAGGGCGTTTCCCGGTGGGACCCGCCCACATCTTTATCGTAGCATACCAGCTTCCACCTGTCTATGTATCGGGATACAGAAAAGGGATATAGATTTGGATATATTCCGCTCAGATCCTCGAATTCGTCCTTGCGCATGCAAACTTTGCCGCGCACGTCCGCCTCGTCATAGACCGCCTTCTATCCTTTCCTCCTCAACTGGCTCTTTTTCGCCGCGATGGTGCCCATCAGCGAATCGAACGGCTGGGCGAACTTGACGATGCCCTCGGCCAGCAGTTCGAGGGTCACCGTTTCCAGGTCGATGCCCAGCCGCTCCAGGTCATCCAACTGCTGCCTCGCCTCGTCCAGATCTCGCTCCACCGTCAACGCCACCGTGCCATGGTCGAGAAATGCCTCCAGGGTCCCGGGCGGCACGGTGTTGACCGTGTGCGGACCGATCAGGGCGTCGGGGTAGAGGGTGTCGGGATAGTCGGGGTTCTTGGTGCTGGTGCTGGCCCATAGGACCCGCTGCCGCCGGGCACCTTTGGCGGCCAGTCGCTCCCAACGTTCGCCCGCAAAGATCTCTTTGAATCGCTGGTAGACCATCTTGGCGTTGGCAATGCCGATCTTGCCCTTGAGGGCCCTGGCCTCGGGCGAATCCAGTTGATCTAGCATGGGATCGACCTTGCCGTCGACACGGCTGACAAAGAACGAGGCCACCGAGGCGATCCGGCCGAGATCCTCAGATCGTCCGGCGCGCTCTTCCAGGGCAGAGAGAAAGGCCTCGGTGACGTTCTCGTACTGCTCCATGGAGAACATGAGGGTGATGTTGATGTTCAGCCCTTCGGCCAGTAGCGTCTGGATGGCGGGATAGCCTTCGTTGGTGGCCGGGATTTTGATCAAGACGTTGGGCTCACCGACCGTGGCAAAGAGGTGGCGTGCCTGCTCGAGGGTACCTTCTGTGTCCTGGGCCAGGTGGGGACTGACCTCCAGGCTGACGTAGCCGTCGAGGCCCTCTGTCTGGTCATAGACCGGCCGTAGCACGCGGGCGGCGCGCTGGATATCATCGATGGACAGGCCCTCAAAGATCTCCTCTGCGGTCTTGCCCTGGGCTGCGAGCTCCAGGATCTGGTCGTCATAATCGTCACTGCCGGCGATGGCTTCTTCAAAGATCGATGGATTGGACGTCAGGCCGCGCAGGCCCATCTCAACCCATCTGCCCAGCTGTCCTGACTCGATGGTCGACCGCCGTATGTAGTCCAGCCACATGGCCTGTCCCAACTCCGCTAGTTCGTGAAGCTTGGTTCTGCGCATTACACTCTCCTATCGTAGTTCGCTACGCTTTCCAGGCGAATGCCTGGTCTGCCTCGGATGTCTCAAGTGCGAAAGTCAAAGCTATCGACGCCTGTTGCGCCGTCGGGGTGGGGCGGGCTGTCCTCCAAAACCTGCAGTTCCCCGGTGCCATCATAGGCCCGCACGCGCGCCGTGTGGCGCCCCGGCTGTGCCGGCCACTCATATCGCCACTGGACCCAGGTCAGGGGGCTCAGAGGCGGCACCCTCAGTTGGGCTTCCTGCCACGGGCCGTCGTCTACCTGGACCTCCACCCTGCTGATGCCCCTGGCGCCAGCGTAGGCGATACCGCCTATCGTGGTCAGCTGGTCCCCGGTCTGTTGATCTGCGACCACGTCGACGACGGACGTGGTCCGGACGAACGCGGTCCTGCTCCAGCCGCGTTCCACCCAATAGCCCTCCCGTTCCTCCGCGACCGCTTCCATGCGCACGATCCACTTGGGCTGTTTCATGCCAAAGCGGTTGGGAATATAGATGCGCAGCGGGTAGCCATGCTCCACCGGCAGGGGCTCGCCGTTCATCTCGTAGACCAGGAGCGTACGCGGGTCCATCATGTCCTCCATGACCACGGTCTCGTAAAAGCCGTCGGCCGATTCGATGTAGAGGGCGGTCGCTTCTGGTTGCAGCCCGACCTCGTCCAGAAAGTCGACCAGGCGCACGCCGGTCCAGCGGCTGGTGCTGATCAGATCCCCGCCAATCTGGTTCGAAATACAAGACAGAGTGATGTACTGCGACTGTGCTGGCAGGGCCCGGATCTCATTCAGGGTAAAATCCCTGGGGTTGTCGACCAGGCCTGCCACCGACAGGCGCCATTCGTCGCCGTCGACGGACGGCGGGCGGAGGTTGATGTCGATCCGGTAGAACTCCTCGTTGCTGGTGATCTCGCGCCGCGTCCCGGCTACGGGTTGGATGCGTGCCTCCAGGGTGGGCTCTGGCGGTGAGGCAGCGGGACCCGAGGTGTCGGCGCTGGACGGTCCGATGGGCGTTGGCGTGGCCTCCTCTTGCGCCACGGGCATGCGCTCGCGCAAGGCGGCGGCCAGCCCGATGGCGCTCGTGACCAGCGCCAGCAGAGCCGCACCGCCCAGGTAAAGCAGCGTGCGCCGGCCTTCTGCGTCGGGAGTCTCGGCCTGAATGAACAAGGCCTCGCGTAGGACCCAACCGAGTGCCAGGCCCCAGCCGCCCAATACCGCGGCCAGCCAGATGATGGCCAACACGAGGTTATCGCTGCCCATGGCGATTTCGGCGGTCATGGCCACCAGGAGCAACACGAGCCCGCCGGCCAGGCCCCAGAGAGGCAGCCTTCGCCAGGAGCCCCGGTTGCCGACCCAGGCCAGGACAACCCCCAGGAGGCCCCCGGCGATGATGAACTGCACCAGGGCCATGGCCTGCTCAGCCAGCTTGGCCGTCTCGGCGGTGGGCCCGAGGTTCAGCCCGGTGATCACCGTGACCATCAGGTCGATGGTCAAAGTCACAACGGCACCGGGCAGGACGCGCGTCATGAACTCAAAGATGGTAAAGGGCGCGAAGGTGAGCCCGGCGAGTTGGTCGCCGATATAGATCACACCGAGTGCGGGAACGCTGGTCAAGAGGCCCAATAGCAAGCCAACCCCAACGCGGCGCCATTTCATGATCCTCATCTCCTATCGTCCCGGCCTCCAGCGTGCCCAGCCATCATAAAGAAAGAGGGCGGCAGTTTTCACTACAGCCCTCTCCTCGTTGCCTAAGTTTCTAGTTTACCGGTCGTCGGCTCTGACGTCAACAGCCTGCCTGCGACTCCAAAGCAGAGCACCCGCAAGTACAAGCAACAGACCCAGTCCGCCGATCAAGATGGGCGTCCAAGGTGTCGAGCTGCCGCCGGTCTCGGGCAAGGTCTCTGGGGTTGCTGTGGCCTCGGCCTCTGCCGTGGCCTCAGGTGTCGCAGTGGCTTGTGCCAGCATGCTTATGCTGAAGGACTCGACGACGACCTCACCATCCACCTCAGCAGGAACGTCTGCACCCGGGAACTCGTAGGTCCCCATTACGCCAGCATCGATGTGAAGCATGGCGTACAGTTCGTCTGTGGCATTGGCGGTCTCGATCTCGACGGATACGTCCGTGTTCGTGCCATCCTCCACGGCAGCCCAGCCAATAACAGGTCCAGGGGCGCCGTCCTGCTCGGCATGGATCACGATCCAACCCGGGCCGTCGCTGATGACCTCATCCACGGTGACCGTGTCAGCCACGATTTCCTGATCGGATACCGTGACGCTCGGGCTGTCCTGAGCAAAGGCTGTGGGTACAGCCACTAGCAGTGCTACCAACAGCCAGGCAAATAGCTTTCTCACGTTTGACATGTGCAATCCTCCTTACTTTTGGTGAGTATTGACTCGGAACTGATGCCTGCCCTTTCATCTTAACACAGATGGGGCTCTTGCGGGTGACGGATCCGGTTGAATTAGTGGTTGGGATGCGTTGGCAGAAAGTTGGAAGTGTTGAGTCTCGTAAAGTCATACCGGGTGCACCTTACCAAAAGTCTCGAAAAGTCGTACCACCCTAGTTGACCCAGGGGCATAACCTGCTATCCTTGTCGGAGGTGACAAATCCCAGGCAAGGAGGACGGCAATGGCCCCAAGAGGACGAACGACAACCCTTGCAGAACGGGTCGAAATCGGCGAGCGATGGAAAGCCGGTCA
>JAMJFU010000196.1 GCA_023544525.1 Anaerolineae bacterium
GCTTGCCAAGCGCGCTCAACCGGGCAGAATCCACTGCCGCAGTGCGCTCATAGTCTGGTGCATAGTAGGCCGCCAGAGCACTCCAACGGGCAGTATCCGCTTCACGGCCCTTGGATGCGCCCGAAAGGTACTCGCCCAGGGCGGCCCAGCGGGCAGAATCCACTGCCGCAGTGCGCTCATAGTCGGGTGCATGGTAGGCTGCCACAGCACTCCAACGGGCAGCATCCGCTTCACGGCCCTTGGATGCGGCCGAAAAGCGCTCGCCCAGGGCGGCCCAGCGGGCAGAATCCATCACTGCGATGCGCTCATAGTCCGGCGCATAGGCGGCCGCTTGGGCACTCCAGCGAGCAGTATCTGCCAGGCGGCCCCGGGACGAACCGCCGTAGTACGCCCCCAGCGCGCTCCACCGGGCAGTACTGGCCTCCATCCCGGCCTGGACCTTGGTCCAGTGCGCAGCGCCTGACGCGCTCCAGCGGGCTGCATCTGCCCTCAGGCCCCTGGCTGCACCGGTGACATACTCGCCCAGGGCAACATACCGGGCAGAACTCACTGCAGCGATGTGCTCATAGGCCGGCGCATAGGAGGTGCCCAGGGCACTCCAACGCGCGGAACTGGCCTCGACGCCGGCCAGGATCCCCGGCGACACCCGGGGCTGCATAGCAGAACCGGCGACCAGAACGGTCACCACTGCCAGGACCACCAACGCCAGGCCCAGGACCGTCATGGATGCCCTCTTGTGCGTGAAGAGTCCTTCCAATCCACTTGCGGACAGTGTGCCGAACGTGCTAACCTTATGCCCCATCTCACTCCCTCCTTCTGTCGGGTGGGTCCAACCCCTCCGGTTGAACTCTGCACTCGTAGTCTAGCAGATAAGCGTTGCGGGATCGTACCAGAAACCGTTGCAGAGATGCCGGATTGGGCTTAATCCTGTTGACTTCCCCACCAATTCGCGGTATACTGGACCTGAAGGAGGCGCTGTGGGGTCCCGCATCCATCTCTACCTTCTCGGTCCACCTCGTGTCGAGTGCGACGGCGTGCACGTCAAGATCGACCGGCACAAAGCCCTCGCCCTCCTGGCCTACCTGGCTGTCACCGGCCAGACCCATCGCCGCGATGCCTTGACGAACCTCCTCTGGCCCGACTATGACGCCACCCGCGGCCGTGCCGCCCTACGCCGCACCCTTCGGCGTCCCGCCACAGGAGACCACTACCGCCCTCTACCAGGCCATCCAGGAGGACCGCACCCCACCACCACCAGCCGCCCCACGCCCGGATGCCGGCCCCATCAAGGCCGCGCTGCCGTCCTTCCTCCAGGCGGACCGCCCTGTCGAACGCCCCGTCTTTGTCGCCCGCGAGGACGAGCTGGCCCGGCTGGAGCGACACCTCGACGCGGCCCTGGCCGGCCGGGGTCGTGTGGTATTTGTCACCGGCAACGCCGGCAGCGGCAAGACAGCCCTGATACAGGAATTCACGCATCGCATGCAGATCCTGCACCATGATCTGGTCGTCTCCAGTGGCAACTGCAATGCTTATACTGGCGTCGGCGATCCCTACCTTCCTTTTCGCCAGATCCTTGAGCTCCTGGCCGGTGACGTCAGGGCCCAGTGGGCAGCAGGGGCCATGACGACAGAGCACGCTCGACGCCTGTGGAACACTCTGCCATATACCGCACAGGTACTGGCCAAGGTTGGTCCGGATCTGATCGATACCTTCGTCCCCGGTACGGCTCTGCTCGAGCGCGCGGTGGACTGCGCGGCTAGTGGAGCACCTTGGCTGGCCCGCCTGCGCGAACTGCTGGAGAGGAAGTCAGCGGGTCCAATCAGTCCTGGCCCGCAGCAGACCGCCCTGTTTGAGCAGTACACCAGGGTCCTACAAGGCCTGGCGCCGCATCTGCCTTTACTACTGGTGCTGGATGACTTGCAGTGGGCTGACGCCGGTTCCATCCACTTGCTCTTCCACCTGGGCCGGCGGCTGGCTGGCAGCCGCATCCTGGTCGTGGGAGCCTATCGTCCAGAAGAGGTGGCCATCGGTAGAGACGGGGAGCGCCATCCGCTGGACCCCGTGATCAACGAACTCCAGCGCGACTATGGCGACATCCTGGTCGACCTCAGCCAGGCAGAGAGACGCCAGTTTGTCGAGGCTCTTCTGGATAGCGAGCCGAACCGGCTGGCGGGCGCATTCCGGGAGATGCTCTACCGGCAGACACGTGGGCATCCCCTGTTCACGAGCGAGCTCTTGCGGGGTTTGCAGGAGCGGGGAGACCTGGTGAAAGACAAGGCGCGTCGCTGGGTCGAGGGGCCGGCACTCGACTGGGAAACCTTGCCAGCCCGCGTGGAGGCGGTGATCGCCGAGCGTATCAGTCGCCTGGACCAGCCGTTGCAGGCTGCCCTGCAGGTGGCCTGCGTCGAGGGCGAAACCTTCACGGCTGAGGTGCTGGCTCGGGTGCGAGCGACCGGCGAACTGGCGATGCTGGAAGCCCTCAGTGGGGAGCTGGACAGGCGGCATCGCCTGATCCGTGCCCAAAGCATCCAGCGGCTGGGTGGAAGGCTGGTGTCCAGTTACCGCTTCCAGCATATCCTCACCCAGAAGTACCTCTACAGCACCCTGGACGAGGTGCAGCGTGTGCACCTGCACGAACAGGTGGGGACTGCCCTCGAGGAGTTGTACGGTGCTCAGGAACAGCTCGCGGCCATAGCGGTTCAACTGGCGCTGCACTTCCAGAAGGCAAAGCAAACGGCGAAGGCGGTCCACTATCTGCGCTGGGCGGGGGATAGGGCCGCAGAGCTCTCGGCTTACGCGGAAGCAATCGCGCTCCTGACCAGAGGGCTGGCGTTACTCCTGACCCTACCAGACTCTCCTGAGCGCGCGCTGCAGGAACTGGCATTGCAGATATCTCTGGGCATAGCTAGCAAGGGAAGCCTTCCGGGACCCGTAGGAGAGAGAGCCTTCATCCGGGCACGTGAGCTTTGTCACCTAACAGGCGAGAGGTCCCAGCTGTGCCGGGTATTGGGGGAGCTGTTGATCTTTCCCTATGTACGGGCCGAGCATCAGCAAGCCCGTGAGATCGGCGAAGAAGCCCTCACCCTGGCACAGCAGGCCAACGATGCCCTGCTCGTGGCCCTGGGTCACTGGCATCTTGGTTTCATCTATTTCGCCCTGGGGGAATTCACGACGGCGCGGGACCACCTCGGGAAGATGATTGCATTCTACGAGCCAGAGCGGCATCGCCATCTCCTCATTTCGGTAGGTGGATCGGACGCCGGGCTGAGCGCTTTGGCGTATGATGCCTGTTGCCTGTGGTGTCTTGGCTACCCCGAACAGGCCCTCAGGCGCGGGCAGCACGCCTTGGCCCTGGCGCGAGACCTCGGCCACGCCTTCTCCCAGGCCGATGTGGTCTGCTTCGGTGGCTGTCTTCTTGATTCGATGCGCCACGACGCGCAAGCGCTGAAGGTCGATGCAGAGGCACTGACACACCTATCGCGACGCATGGGTTTTTCGTCGTTTCTGGGTACAGGAACCAGTTATCAGGGAATGGCACTGGCCATGCAAGGGCGGGTTCTGGAGGGCATAGAGCAGATCCGACAGGGAATGGCCGCCAGGGAGTCGGTAGGCGCGCACTGCTACTCCTCAGGCATACTGCTCGCTCTGGCCCAGGCGCAAGCAGAGGCAGGACAGCCTGAGGAGGGGTTGGCCACACTGGCTCAGGTTCGAGCACTGGTCGAAGGTGCAGACGAGCGCTACTGTGAATCCGAGCTCCACCGAGTGCGAGCAGACATCATGATCATACTGGGAGATGTGACCGAGGCCGAAGCCAGCCTGCACTCAGCCGTCAAAGTGGCCCAGCGTCAGAACGCCAAGTCCTGGGAGCTGCGGGCAACGACGAGTCTGGCGCGTCTATGGCAAGCACAGGGCCGGGTTGGCGACGCGCGCGAGATGCTTGCCGAGATCCATGGCTGGTTCAGCGAGGGATGGGACACCCCGGATCTTCAACAAGCCAAGGTGCTCCTGGACGAGCTGAGGTGATCCTTCGTCCTCACCAGCACGATGGGCTAGTAGACCTCCTCATGGGTGCCCACTGTCTGCAGCAGGACAGCCTCTCTCCCCTCGAATTGGACGAAGGAAAACACAATCCGCAGATGGTATCCGACACTGCACGCCCAAGAGCCCGCCAACGGTCCCTTCAGCTTGTGGGTACGCAAACGGGGATGAAACGCGTCCTCGGACAACAACTCGAGCGTAGCCCGGAGGTCATCGGCAGCGCCCGGGTTCTTCTTGACCATTCTCCGCGCCGCGCGGACAAAGGCAGTCGAGCGTAGTAGCTCGCGCCTCATTCCAGGATCTCGGACATCAGGTCGTCGGAGCTTACGGGCCGGCAGTCTCCTTGCTCGAATTCTTGGCGGGCCTGAAGAACGTCGCGAGCGAGGTCCTTTCTGCGACGCTCGACCACCCGTCGGTGCAGGATCTCAGCCAGGCTCTCCTGCTCGTCCAGCGGCAACTCATCAGCAGCCTCAAGCACTTCTCCGAACGATGTTGGCTTCTCCATGGTCTCATCAACTCCTTCACCACCCATTCTATCACACCCGGAACGCACGGTCAACCACCCGATTTCTTGGTCGCATTGCGCCTTCCGGAGTGCACTCACTACACCTGGCAAGGGATAGGGTTGCACAACTCCCGGCCTGCTAGCAAGCGACTGCGCTTCTGCGCATTAGATGTACAGATCCCGCCTGGTGTACGACCAGTAGGCGCCGGCCATGCTCAACAGGACGATCGCTGCCGACAGCACCACAAAGGTCACGTCCAGCCTTGATTCGCGCAGCAGCACGCCCGCGTCAAAGTACTTGAAGGGGGACAAGTACTTGAGGAACTCCAGGTCCCGATGTAAACCAGAAAGCACCGACAGGAAATAGGTTCCCAGCAGCACCGACACCGCCACTGCACTGGCCCGCTTGTAGCGCTTCATGGCACAGCCTAGGAAAATCCCGATGGCCAGGAAGATCAGCTGCATGATGAACAGCGCCAGCATGCACAAGGCCAGGAACCTGTAGAACTCGCCGTCAGGCTGATATTGTGCCGCGCTGGCCAGGGAAGCGCCCCAGGTGATGAACAGCAGGGCGATGCAGTTTACCAGCGCCGCCAGGGCCTTGGCCGTCACCACGCGGCTGCGGGTCACCGGTAGGGTCAGAGAAAACTCGACAGTCTTGTCGCGCTCTTCCTTGGAGATGATGTCGCTGCCCCACATGGCTGCCGCAATGGACACCAGGAGGGCAAAGTAGGTGAACATCAACCCGAAAAAACCCGTGACGGTGGTCAGATTGAAGGCTTGAAAACTGAATGCGGACAGGAGCGCCGGGGGCATCTGGTCCAATATCGCCAACATCTCGGGGTTGCCATAGTACGCCGAAAACTTGGACACGCCAACCATCACGAACAAAACCACGATAACGCCCCAGATGAGCAACGATCTAAAGTTCGCCTTGAGTTCGCGCCTGAAGATGTTCATCTTTTTGGCCACCTCACACCGCAGACGGGATGTCCCGTCTGGCGTACAGGATATAGCTGCCCAGCAGAGAGATCACAATCGCCGATAGACTGATCAGCACCAGGGGCACGTCGTACGCCGCATGCTGGACGATATAGTTGGGCTCAAAGTGTTTGAAGGGCGTGATCTTTTCCAGGGCAACGTCACCCAGCATGTCGCCAAACGCGCTCAGCACATACATCCCAAAGGCAAGCGCCATGGCATAGGGTGTCACGCTCCTGATCCTTCTGACCAGCAGCGAGATCACCAGGCCTACGGCCAGGAATACCAGCTGGAACGGCACGATGCTCAGCAGCAACAGCAGCAGGGAACGCGCTTCGTAGCCTGCATCCCCTTTGAACAGATTGATGAAGAGAAGGCTGCTGGTCCAAACGACGATGTCGGTGATCAACAAGCCCCCCAGCGCGGCGAGCAACTTGCTGGTCAGGATCTGGCGGCGCCCCACCGGTTTGGTCAATAGAAAGTCCGCCGTCCACTCCCTCTCTTCCACCGAGACCATCGAGAATCCATAGTTCGCCGCCTGGATCGCCAAGCAGACCTGGACGAAAAGGAAGGCCAGGCTGAAATAGCCCAGGATCGTCGACAGGTCCACTCCGCTCATGCCAAAGGCAGCCAGCAGCTCGTCGGGGAAATTGGACATCATTTCGTTCAAGAGCGCGGCATCTTGGGCGAACGAGGAGAACAGCGAGACAAAGACCATTATCAGTGCCGCCACCGACACCGACCAGGTGACGACAGATCTCAGGCCCATTTTGAACTCTTGTTTGAGTATGTTCGTGCTCATGGTCATGGCCTACTCGTAGTAATGCATAAAGATCTCTTCCAAGGTCGGCTCCTCAACCGTCACGTCCGAGACCGTGATTTCACCGATCCGGCGCATGACCGTATTGATGTCGCCCTTGTAGAAGAAACGGACCACCCCGTTGTTGTGTTCCAGGTTGGTGACGCCCGGGAGGCCGAACCTGGTTACATCGAGAACGTCAGCAGCGACCCTGACCTTCTTGTAGTTGTTCTGTTGCAGGGTCTGGATGTCTGCGATCTCGACCATCCGGCCCTCCTTGATGATCCCCACCCGGTTGCACATCCTCTGCACTTCACCCAGAATATGCGATGAGAAAAAGACGGTCACACCGCGTTGATTCTCCTCCCTGATCAGCTGGAAGAACTCTCGCTGCATGAGGGGGTCGAGGCCGGCAGTGGGCTCGTCGAGGAACAGCAGCTTGGGTCCGTGCAGGAGCCCCTGCACAATGCCAACCTTTTTCTTGTTGCCGTAGGACAGGTCTTCTATGCGGCGATGCAGCTCCAGCTCCATCAGCTCGGACAGCTCGTGCAAACGTCGCGTACAGTCCTTGTCGTAGAAACTGGCCGAATACTTCAGGAGGTCGATGACTTTCATGCGCTCGTAGTAAAAGACTTCGGAGGGCAGATACCCGATCTCCCGCCTGAGCTCGGGCCCATACCGGATGCAGTCCTTGCCAAAGATCGTGGCAGTGCCGCCGGTGGGGTGAATCAGCGACAGGAGCAGGCGGATCGTGGTCGACTTGCCGGCTCCGTTTGGGCCAATGAAACCAAAGATCTCCCCCTCGTGCACCTGTAATGAGACATCGATGATGCCCCGGGCTTTGCCATAGTACTTGGTCAGATGATTGACTTCAATGACGCTCATGGCGACACTCCTGTTGGTTGGCCTTCCTGCGCCTCGTTGTGCTGCTAGCGATCGATCTCAGATCTTACATCCCAAGTCATAGCTTGTCAAGTTGTGTTTGATTCGGTGATTTGGACCGAACGGAGATTGCGGTGTATTTGACCAACCGGGCCACGTCTGACCCGGCGGCCTGGGAGTGGGGAGAACAAACGAGGAAAGGAAATGGAACTTGCCAAACGTCCGGCAACAGCCGGCTGGCCAGGGGCGGCAAACCTGCCCCTGGCCAGCCGGTCTTCTGTGCTAGTGGACCTGTGCGTAGTGCGCCGTATACCACTCACCCAGGGCAGTCCACCGGGCTGAGTTCACTGCGGCGATGTGCTCATAGTCCGGAGCATAATACGCCCCTACAGCGCTCCAGCGAGCAGCATCCGCTTCACGGCCATTGGATGCACCCGAGAAGTGCTTGCCAAGCGCGCTCAACCGGGCAGAATCCACTGCCGCAGTGCGCTCATAGTC
>JAMJFU010000197.1 GCA_023544525.1 Anaerolineae bacterium
CACGTCTTGAACGTCGGCGACCCGTCGACGCCCACGGAGACGGGCCACATCGGTCTCCCCGGCTATGCCGTGCAGGTGGACGTGGTCTGGCCCTACGCCTACGTGGCCGACTATGGCGCCGGCCTCCAGGTGATCAGGGTCAACGTCGCGCCCCCCGTTCCCGCAGGGGCGTGGGACACGCCGGGCCTGGCCTACGGCGTGGCGGCCTCCGGTGACTATGCCTACGTGGCCGATTTCGGCAGTGGCCTGCAGGTGATCGACGTCAGTAACCCGGCAGCCCCTACCGCCGCGGGGACGTTCGACACGCAGGGCCTCGCCTGGGATGTCGCCGTGGCAGGAGATTTCGCCTACGTTGCGGATTACTACGATGGCTTGCGCATCCTCGACGTGTCGGAGCCGGCCGTGCCTGAGGAGGTGGCATTCTACGACACACCTGACCTGGCCTACGGCGTCGCGCTCGCGGGAGACTCTGTCTATGTGGCCGACGGCAGCGGGGGCATGTTCATCCTGAGTGGGGCGAAGCGCGTTTATCTGCCTGTGGTGGTGCGCAGCTATCCATAGGCAGGGGCACTTGCTGCTTTCTGCCGGAATCTGGATGTGGCACCGGCAAGGGAGCAGAACACCTGTCGAGCAGGGAGCAGACCCTCGAAGGGAGCCTTCAGAACGGCAGGAGCCAGATCCCTGGGGAGTCTGGCTCCTGCCGCCTGGGCTACAGCCTCAGCAAGGGCTTCGGTCTACAGATCGATCTTGGTCCCCAGCACCATCAGGAACTTGGCCAGCCAGTCGGGATGCGCCGGCCAGGCGGGGGCAGTGACCAGGTTGCCGTCGACGTGCGCCGCGTTCACCGGGATTTCCATGTACTTGCCACCTGCCTGCACGACGTCCGGCCCCACGGCGGGATAGGCGCTGCACTCTTTGCCCTCAAGCACGCCGGCTGCCGCCAGCACCTGCGCGCCGTGGCAAATGGCGGCGATCGGCTTCTTCTTCTTGGCAAAGTGCCGCGCTATGTCCAGCACCTTCTGGTTCAGGCGGATGTACTCCGGCGCCCGGCCGCCGGGGATGACCAGTGCATCATAATCCTCGGCCTCCACCTCTTCGAAGGTGGCGTTCAGCGTAAAGTTGTGCCCTCGTTTCTCGCTGTAGGTCTGGTCCCCTTCGAAATCATGGACCGCCGTCCGCACCTGGTCCCCGGCTTTTTTGTCGGGGCAGACGGCGTCGACGCGATGGCCGACGGCCAGCAGTGCCTGAAAGGGCACCATCACCTCATAGTCTTCTACAAAATCGCCCACGAGCATCAGGATCTTTTTCGCACCCATCTTGCACTCCTTTCTGCAGGTTCAGCCCGTACTACCACTTCAGCCTCAGGTGTGGGACCGGTTCTTTACGGTGTCGACCACCTCCTTCACCATTGCCTTGCATCCCATCGATGATCCATTCTACCCCAAAAAGCGCACCTCTGCAAAGCGAAGGCAGATGGGACAAAGTGTCAGCGTGCACCAGCGCTCTCCGTCCGCCAGGCAGGCCGCTGGGGCCCGCAGAGCGGCGGGCCTCTGGATCTCGGGCGCGGGCCTTGCGTCCTGCGCGGTCTGTGATATACTGTGTGCTGTCGGTTCGCCAGGCCAGTGTCTGGATTCGCTGGCGGGACTCGATCCGGACGCGCGACTAATTCGAGCGCAACAGCGTCAGGATCATCGCCGATGGCATTGTCGTAGCCTACGGCGGCCAACCACAAGGAGAGAGTAGTGACAGACTATGTGATCGAGACCCACGGCTTATCCGTCTATTATGGCCGGCACCGGGGCATCCTGGACGTGGACCTGCGCGTCGAGCGAGGGGAGGTCTTTGGCTTTCTCGGCCCCAACGGTGCTGGCAAAACAACCACCCAACGGGTCCTGATGGACATCATCCGCCCCACAGCCGGGCAGGCCCGCATGTTCGGCCTGGATTGTCAGAAGGACGGCGTGGCCGCGCGGGAGCGCGTGGGTTATCTGCCCGGCGAGTTGAGCCTGCACGAGAGCATGAGGGTCAGCCGCTTCTTCGAGATGTACCGCTCTTTACAGAGAGGCAACGCCGATCCCAGGCATTGGCGGACGCTGTCTGAGCGGCTCGAGTTGGACACGGAGCGCAGGCTCGGCCAGCTTTCCCGCGGCAACAAGCAGAAGGTGGGCGTGGTCACCGCTTTTATGAACAAGCCCGATCTGCTGATCCTGGACGAGCCGACCACCGGCCTCGATCCGCTGGTGCAGCAGACCGTAATGGAGTTGGTGCGCGAGGCCAGCCAGGCGGGCGCGACCGTGTTCTTTTCCTCGCACATCCTGCCAGAGGTACAGGCGGTCTGCGACCGGGTGGGCATTATCCGTGAAGGGCAGTTGGTGGCTACAGAGCGGGTAGAGGACCTGATCCGGCAGCACTTTAAACGGGTGCGCTTAAGCTTTGCTACCATGCCGCCAGATGACGCCTTTGCCCTGGATGGCGTGACGGTGCTGGCGCGGGATGGTCAGAGCGTCACCCTGGAAATCCGCCAGCATCTGGCCGGGGTCATGGAGACGGCCTCAGGCTTGGGCATCACCGACATCGAGACGATCCCCGTCTCCCTCGAAGAGATCTTTATGGCCTACTATGGCCGGGGGAATGGAGGCCACAATGCTTAGATTGCTGCTACAAGAACTACGCTTCCGGCGCGGCGCGATTATCGGCTGGGGCCTGGGCCTCTGTTTTTTCCCCGTGGTCTATGTTGGCTTGTATCCCACGTTCGCCGACCAGATGGCCGGGTTTCAGGAGATACTGGAACTGCCGATATACCAGGCGATGGGCATGACCATGGCCTCATTTGAGGGCTATATGGCTTCGACCGTAACGAACCTGGTTCCCCTCATCCTCTGCATCTATGCCGTGCTCAACGGAACCGGGACCTTGGCTGGTGAGGAGGACAGTGGTCGCCTGGAGATGATCGTCGCCCTGCCGATCCCGCGCTGGCAGATTGTGGCGGTCAAAGCGTTTGCTCTGGGGGTCGCCCTGCTTCTGATCCTGGCCATCACGGCCAGCGGTGCGGCCATCACGCTGGCCACCCTCGAGGGTCAGGTAGAGACGCAGGTCACGCCTGTCGGTCTGTTCCTCAACCTGCTGGCTGCCTGGCCGTTGGCCATGGCCTTTGCCATGATCAGCCTGTTCCTGGGTGCGTTCAGCCCCAACCGCCGCACGGCATCCATGATCGCCACCGTCGTGGTCATCGCCAGCTACCTGGGCAGCAACCTGACGGGGCTGATCACCTCGCTGGAGCCGTTTGAGAATTTCTTCCTGTTCCGCTTCTATGAGGCCACGGCAGAGGGACTGGAGAGAGGGCAACAGGCCGGCAATACACTCGTACTCCTGGCCGCAGCCCTGGTCGCCTTTGGCGTGGCGGTATTCTTCTTCCAGAGAAGAAACCTCACCGTCGGCGCCTGGCCCTGGCAGCGGGGCAGGCTGCCGCGCGAGGCAAGCTCGTAAGTGCTGAGTGGATTTGATTCTCGGCAGGCCGTTCTGGGGGCAGGGATTCGCAACCGAGGCCGGCCTGTGAGGAGTGAGCTATGGAACACCGATTTGATGCCGCCGCCTATGGCGGGCCTGGCTGGCAGCCCCGGACGGCATCGCTGCGCGAGGAGCTGGGGACGCTGTGGGGGCATTGCGGCCTGGCGTCCGAATGGACACCCCTGCGTTCCGTCCTCCTGCACCGCCCCGGCGCCGAGCTGGCCGCCGGCGAGCCGGACCTGGTGCAGCACCTGGATCCCATCGAGCCGGCCCGAGCCACAGCCCAGCACGATGCCCTGGCCCAGGCCTACCGCGACCTGGGCGTCGACGTGCATTATGTCGAGCCTCCCCAGGCAGCACCGCCGAACCTCCTGTTCGTGGCCGACCTGCTGTTCATGACGCCCGAGGGCGCTGTCGTCGGCCGGCCGGCATCCAGCGTGCGGTCGGGGGAGGAGCGCTTTGTACAACGGCGCCTGGCCGAGCTGGGCATCCCCATCCTGCGCACGGTACGGGGCCGCGGCACGTTCGAGGGCGCCGATGCGGCCTGGCTGGACCTAAAGACGGTACTCCTGGCCACCGGGCTGCGCACGAACGCCGAAGGCGCCAGCCAGGTGGCGGTGCTCCTGGCCGAGATGGGTGTCGACGTGGTACCCGTCGGCTTGCCGTATGGGGCCATGCACCTCATGGGCCAGCTCCGTTTCGCGGACGGCGATCTGGCCATTGCCTGGCCGGGGAGGGTGCCCTACGCTGCCGTCGAGGCCCTGCGAGCCAGGGGCTACCAGGTCCTCTTCCTGCCCGACGAGGGCGAAGCAAAAGCAGGCATGGCCCTCAACTTTGTCACGCTGGGCCCAAGGCGCATCCTGATGGCTGCCGGCAACCCGGTCACCCAGCGCTTCTACGAGGAGGTGGGGATCGAGTGCCACACGGTAGCCATCGACGAGCTGGCCAAGGCGGCGGGCGGCGCCGGCTGCCTGACCGGCATCCTGTGGCGGGAGGAAGCGGCTTGAGCCTGCAGGGCCAACGGCGTGCGACCGCGGCAGGCCCGGCCGCTCAACTGGACCGGCGGGCCCAGGTCACGGGCATCCTGCTGGTCAACCTGGCGACCCTCAGCTGGGCGACGAACATGGCCCTGGGCCGCTATCTGCGCGCTGATATCGGGCCGCTGACCTTGGCTGCCGGCCGCTTTCTCATCGCAGCCCCCATCTTTGCCGCGCTACTTGCCCGCCAACCCGCCGAGGCCCGCCAGCCCGGGCGCGACCGCTGGCTGCTGCTGGGCATGGCCCTCTCCGGCGTCGTCGCCTTCCCGCCCTTGCTCTACCTGGGACTGCGCTACACGACGGCGGTCAACGCCACGCTGATCAACGGCTTTGGGCCACTCATCACCGGCCTGCTGGCCGCAGTCCTCATCAGCGAGCCCATGTCGCGGCGACAGGTGGTCGGGGCCTTTGTCGCCCTGGCAGGGATCGCCGTCCTGATCTCGGGCAGCTCGCTGGAGTTTTGGCGCGAGGCTTCGGTGAACATCGGCGACCTGATCACGCTGGGCTCCGCCTTCTTGTGGGGCCTGTACTCGGTATTAGGTCGCCGGGTCATGCAGGGACGGACGGCACTCTCTGCGACCGCGCTCTCTGCCTTCTTTGCACTGCCCGTGTTGATCCTGGCCGCTCTTTGGGAACTACAATTCCTGACACCGAACCTCTCATCCCAGCTGCTGGTGGCACTGCTCTACATAGGCATTGTGCCGACGGTTGGTGGCTTCCTGGCGTGGAATGCAGGCGTGCGCCGCCTGGGCGTCAGCGGCGCCATGGTCTTTTACAATACCCTGCCGCTCTACGGCGCCCTCATCGGCTACTTGGCCCTCGGCGAGCCGATCGGGTTTGCCCACCTGGCCGGTGGCGGCCTGATCATCGGCGGCGGGCTGTGGGCCGCCCGCAGACAGTGACGGCGGGCAAGTGCAGAACACCTGGCTAGAGATCGGGCCCGCCGCCGAAGTAAAGATGCCTGCCCCGCAGCTTTCGGAACCGAGCCCCGGCCGGGTACTGGGGCTTACCCAACTGGCCAATGGAATATCAGCCACATGGCCAATGCACCTCAACAACGTCTCAGTTATACTGGATTGGATCTGCTCTGTGGCGGGCAGATCGAGCCTGGGACGTGCCCGCCAGAAGTGGATGCCTGAGCAGGTTGGGAGGGGAGACAATGGGAGCCGCCGTGGCAGCTCCGAGGCCTGCAGCGGCACGCGCCGGCAGGGGTATACGAGATCCTGCCGCGTTTCCCCCTGCCCAGTGTCCAACGATGGAAGCAATGCCCCTGCAGGGCCCTGTCAAAGTCGTCCAGCCGCCTCGTTTTGCCCGCTGTCCTGTCACCCTGAGCGAAGCGAAGGGTCTCCGCTGGGCTAGGGCGAGATGCTTCGCTACGCTCAGCATGACAAGTTCGCTGACTTTGACGCGGCCCTAAATGCCCCTGGCCAAGCCGTTGCCAAGATGGGCGAGACGTGGTAAGATGGGCTTACATCAGCCTGAGCGAGCCCATGATGGTTCCTGACCGGATGCGGCGCGGCAGCCACAAGGGAGAGACGAGATGCCATCGAACCCGATCAGAGTCATGATCGTCGACGACCACAGCATGGTCCGGCGCGGCCTTTCGACCATCTTCAAGATCAAGGCCGACCTGGAGCTGGTCGGCGAAGCCAGTAACGGGCGCGAGGCGCTCGAGGTCTGCGGCCGGTTGCAGCCGGACGTCGTGCTCATGGATCTGATCATGCCCGAGATGAGTGGGGCCGAGGCCACGCAGGCCATCCGCACTCGCTGGCCCCAGATCCAGGTCATTGCCCTGACCAGCTTCCAGGAGAAGGATCTGGTTCGAGGCGCGCTCCAGGCCGGCGCCATCAGTTACCTGCTCAAGAACGTCGCTGCCGACGATCTGGCCGCGGCTATCCGCGAGGCCTATGCCGGCCGTTCGACGTTGGCCCCGGAGGCAATCCAGGCGCTGATCCAGCCCGACGCTCCTGGCCGGGGTGTGCAGACCGGGGTCGCCGAGACGTTCGAGTTGACGCCCCGGGAGGAGGAGGTGCTGGCCCTGATGGTGGAAGGCCTGACCAACCCCGAGATTGCCGAGCGATTGGTGGTGAGCCGCTCCACGGCCAAGGCCCACGTCAGCAATATCCTGTCCAAACTGGGCGCCTCGAACCGGGCCGAGGCCATTGCTATCGCCCTGCAGCATAACCTGTCAAGCGGTATCGGATCGGGCTAGCGCGGTCCAACGGCCAGATTGGCCGATTGGCTAACGCCGATATCCCCCACATGGCCGATGCATGTGGGGGATTTGTGCTGTATACTGAGGCCAGGTCAGGGGGGACTCGCACCTTCGAACGGCTGCAGCCTGGCATTTGGTTCTCCAGCCCACTTGTGCCTGTCGAAGGGTGGCCCACGGCCAGGCGTACCAGACCAATCGGGGGGAACGTGGACATGCGCATTCTCATCGCGGACGATCAGGCGAAGGTACGTTTTGCACTGCGAGTCCTGCTGGAGCGGCAGTCGGGGCTGAAGGTCATCGGTGAAGCAGCGAACGGCGAGGATCTGCTCAGCCAGGCAAAGGACCTCCAACCCGACCTGGTATTACTCGCCTGGGAATTGCCCGGCATCTGCTGCAGTGAACTGGCATCCGCCCTGCGCCAGGCCTGCCCGGGGCTAACCGTGATCGCGTTGAGTGGCCGGCCAGAAGCCCATGGCGCTGCACTCGCAGCCGGTGTGGACACTTTTGTGAGCAAAGGTGATCCTCCCGAGCGTTTGCTGGCCGCCATCGGACAGGCCAATCAAGTGCATTTGGGCGGGCAGGATTGAGTGTAGCCGGGCAGCAACGCCCCCTGACCTTTCTCGACCACGGCGCCCCTGGAGAGGAATCCGGTGAAGCGTAGCCTGCGCAACAAGATCATCGCCTGGTCGTTCGTACCGACAGCCATGGTCCTCGTCTCGGTCGCCCTGGTGAGCCTCTACGCCTACCAGCGGGTGACCGAAAGCCTGGTCATGGAACGAGACCGCGAACTGACACGGCTCTCTGCGCAGATCCTGGCGACGGAACTGGCCGCCTACACCAACCCGCTGGCCGACCAGTACCTGGCCATCTTTGATGGCGTGATCGTG
>JAMJFU010000198.1 GCA_023544525.1 Anaerolineae bacterium
GCAAGGCACGCGCCTCGTCCAGGCGCCCTTCCCCGATGTACACCGCCATCAGGTAGGCGCGGCACCAGACGTTGGTGTCCGCATCGCCTATGGCCCGGCCAAGTTCCATGCCTCCGATCAGGGCACGTTCCGCCTCGTCCCAATCCCCGGCAGCCGCCTCGGGCGCCAGCGCATACGCCTCCAGCAGGGCGCGGGCCAGCAGCAGGTCCGCATTGAACAGTGCCTGCACATCGTTCTGCCTACGGGCTTCCGCCTGTGCCATCCGGAGTCGTGAGGCGGACTGGTGCCACTCTCCCTGGTAGAGGAGAACCGCAGCCTCCAACCGGCGGATCCTGTTGTCCGAGGCATCAGGATCGTCGAGCACGGTGGCCAGTTTCCGAATCCTGGACAGCGTGGCCTGTGCCTGCTCGAGTTCCCCTAGAAGGAGGTGCCCTTCCAGCAAGTTGTTCAGGGCCAGTATCTCCTGCGCGACGCTGCCCGCCTGCCGGCCGAGCTGCACCGCATGCTGGTTCTCATCGCACGCTGCCTGCGGCCCGTAGATCACGCCCTTGATAACGGCGAGGTTTGCGTGGGCTCGGAAGGCAACATTCGGCAGGTTCGCGCCCTCAGCCAACTGGACCGCCTTTGTGAGTGCCTTCAAGGCATCCTGGGGCGCCTGACCTGCGAGCAGTAGTCCCTGGGTGATCAGAGCATCGGCCTGCACATCAACCACGCCAAACCGCTCCGCCATTGCGAGAGCTTGCTCGCAGAGTGGCTGTGCTTGTTCGGGTGTGCCGCCAAAGTAATTAGCGCGAGCCGCCTCGTGCAGCAGGCGTGCTCGCCCAGGACTCTCTGGAGCGGCCGCCGAATGCTTCAATCCCTCCTCGCATAGTTGCCGGCTCATTGGGCCATTGCCACCCCACCAGGCTGCACGCGACGAGCGAGCATACAACCGCGCGACGCACTCCACGTCGCCCAGTGCCCGGGAGAGCTCAATCGCTTCGCACCAGACTTTGAGGGCCTCTGCAAAGCGGCTCTGGCGGGCTAGCGCCCTTCCCAGGCCCTCGAGCAGATGGGCTCGCCCCGTGCCCTTCTGCGCCAGGTCGAGGGCTCTGAGATAGGACGTTTCCGCCACCTGATTGGCATAGCTTGCCAACGCCGAGTCGGCGGCCAGGGTAAGGTATTGCAGCGCCTGGAGGTCATCGCCGGCCTCTGAGTAATGCCGGGCCAAGTGGGTGGCGATATCCTTGGTGTGTCCCTGATACAGCTCTTCGAGAGTCGCGGCGATCTCTGCGTGCATTCGTTGGCGCTCACCGGGGCCCAACCTGTCATACAGGTACTGCTGGAATAGGGCATGAGCGAATCGGCAGCGAATCAGGTGCTGCTCTCCGGCTTGCGCTCCTCCCATCCAGCGCACCAAACGGTGGCGGCGCACCAATTGCCCGGACAGGGTTCTCAACAGGCTGTTCTCATCGATGTCCAGCGCTCGGGCCACAACCTGCAGCGTGAACTGCTCTCCCTCTACGCAGGCCGCAGTGAGGATCTCGCGCAAATGCTCGTCCAGCCGGTCCAGGCGTTCCTCGATCACGCCTTTCACCTTTGCCGGCAGGCTCTCCCAGTCCAGAGCAGGGCCGGTGGCCCAGCAGCCTGTTTCGTCCCGGACCAGCCCGCCTTGCTCCTGAATGGTTCGTAGGAGCTCGACGGTAAAGAGAGGATGGCCCCTTGTGTGTCGGAACAGCACACTCCGAAAATCCTCGCCAAGGCGGTTGGGCTCCGTATTGAGAAAGGCGTTCACAAAGGCCCGGCCCTGGCTCTCATCGACCTGGTCCAGGTCCAAGCAGATGTCGCCGTAGGTACGCTGGAACTCGGCCACGAGCTTGGGCAGAGGGTGCCGTTCGCCTCCGCGTCCCACACTGACCTCCTCGGCCCGGTAGGCAGCCAGCAGCAGGATGCGGCTGCCCTGCAGGCGGCGGCCGACGTGAAACAGCAGACCGAGAGTCGCCGGATCGGCCCACTGGAGATCATCGATGATGAGCAGCAGTGGATGCGCACCGGACAGAACACGCAAGAAGTTGCTGGTCTGCTGGAAGAGCTGGCTCTGGTCCAGGTCTTCGTAATGGAACCGCGGCTGGTCAAGCCGTTGGCGCAGGCGTTGCAGCCAGGGCTCCATGCTGTCTGCGACCTGGGAGGCGCGAACGAGAAGCGCCTCCTTGTCCAGCAACAGGTCGAGCACTTGGGGGCCGAAGTCGATCAGGGCCTCGATCATTGACGGCATAGCGACCCACAGGCGCCGGGCATGCCCCATGCTCGTGGCGACAGTGATCCACTGGGCCTGCAAGTCGCCGGTGAGCATGGCCAGGATGCCGCGAACGGGCAGGTATGGGTCACCGAAGCCCGAGTAGGCGCTACACTCACCGCTGGCGACGAGCAGATCACGGTATGTTTCCGTGGCCCGCCGGGCGAACTCGGCCATGAGTGCCGTTTTGCCGCTGCCGGCCTCACCACGGACAAAGAAGACCCTCCCCTGGCCGGCCATCGCAAGCTCCAGGCATGCGCCGAGCCCGGCCAGCTCATCCTCGCGCCCGACAAACACGGGCGACTCCGCTCCAGCCGGTTCGCCGTGGTCGAGGAAGGGAGGCGGTTCGACGGCGCGCTCGCGGACCTGCAGAGGGAGTTGCCCGGCAGCCACCAGTTGGCCGGACCGGATCTGATCGTAGAGGGCCACCGTCGTCTTGGCGGGCGCAACGCCCAGGTCTTCGGCCAGCAGGCGGCAGCAGGTCTCGTATTGGACTAGCGCGTCGGTCCGGCGGCCGCTGAGGGCGAGCAGCCGAATTAATTGCTGCTGGGCTGTCTCCCGCCAGGGATCCAGCTCAACCTGGCGCCAGGCATGCGGGAGCGCCCGCTCGTAGTCGCCGCGCTGCTCGTGCCCACCGGCCAGGCGGCGCAGGGCGTCCATGGCCAGACGGCGGTATCGCTCCCGGTTGAGCAGGGCCCATTCCTCAAAGAGAGAAGCGTCGGCCAGGGAGAATCCTTCCAGGAAGTCGCCCTGGTACAGCTCGACAGCCTGCTCGAGCACCGCGAGCTCCGGATTAGCTGATAGCGCTGTGAAGGAAACGACGTCGATCCCGGCGCCGGCCTCACGGTTGAACTGGAGGGTCTGGCGAGAGATAAGAAGGTAGGGGGGCGTCGCCGCTGGATCCCCGATCACGCGGCGCAGGTTGGCCAGGGCCGTCCGAAGGTTGGCTTGGGCCGACGCCTGCGGATAGTCCGGCCAGAGCAGTCCGGCCAGCTTCTCGCGGCGCTGAGGCTGGTCGACCTCTATGGCCAGATAGGCCAGCAGTGCCCGAACCTTGTCAGAGGCGAAACCGGAAACCGCTGCCTCCTCCACTGTAACCTGGTAAGCTCCGAATAGGCGTATGCGCAGACGGGGCATGACCGGGCCTCCCGGCGAAGCGATAACCATAGGATTTGGCGACGACTCTATTATACATCCGCCAGGCAGAAGATGCAAGATTGACGTTGAGTTCACGTTTTCATGATGCTCTCTGTACGATGGCGTGCTATACTGGGCGCAATCGGGATCAACGAATCGCCAAAAGACTGGGAGGTGGACCTATGTGGGGCACGGATTTTCATCTTGAGGAACGACTTATGGCGCAGCGCGTTCGAGAGGAACGGGCGCAGGCAACGCTCCGCGGGCTTGGGCACGAAGCACGGAAAGGGCATCCAGGCTGGGCGTCCCGGCAGCGCTGCTGGCTCTTGTGCCAGTCGGGCCGGCTCCTGATATCGCTGGGCAGGCGACTGTGGGAGGCTGGCCTTCCGCAGGCTCTCCCTCTTGAAGAAAGCTTGCTCCCCCGTTAGGCGCTTCAGCATGGGGACAACACCGGCTGTATCTGGAGATGCCAACGGGCCACGGAGTGGCTCAATGGCGCCTGGGAAGCCGTCCGGGTATCTGTCGTACCTGATTCGTCTGTGGCAGGTCGACAGCGGAGGAGGCGGGGCTGGGGGCACCGCAGCGGTCTGGCGCGGCTCCCTGGAGAGCCCCCTGTCGAGTGGGCGGCAGGGCTTTGCCAACCTGGACGACCTGTTCGATTTCCTGCGGCGGGAGGTGACTGTGGAACCTGATTCTGAGGGCGAGCAGAGCTGAGATGACCATGACCGGTTACGGTGAATGGTCACCGAGGCCCGATGCAGCAGTGCTGGAGGGAGGGCGCTCCGTGGAAAGGAGGTGTCAGGCTGCGTTCAGGTCCTGGCCAGGCCAACGTTACCATGCACAATCTTGAGAAAGAATGAAAGGAGCCAAGAAATGAGCACGCGAGTACGTTCGATAACGGCTGTCCTCGTCGTCCTGGTCCTACTTGCTGTGACTGCGGGGCCAGCGGCTGCCGGATCCAAGACCTATTTCACCGGCACCGAATACCTTGGGGCGGACCACGATCCGGGCGAGGATTTCTATCCGGACGGCAGGTATCACCTCCGAGGGGGCGTGTCAGAAACTCGATGGGAGGCAACCGATTCTCGCCTCGATGAAGCCGTTAGTCTGTTCACCATCAACTGGAATTTCACGTTTGAGCCCGAGCCGGTCTGGTTCTCCGGCCCGATGTGGGGCACCTTTGTCATCACCAATGACGGCGGAACCTGGGAGGGCAGCTTTACCGGAGTCAGAGAGGAGAACGGCGATTCCTTCTTCCACTATGTCGGCCACGGCAGCGGCGGCTATGATGGTTTGCAGCTCCGCATGTGGGGCGAGCGGCTGGATCCCGACCCATATTTGGTGCCGACGAGCTGGAGTGGCTATATCCTCGAAACGGGCGGCTAGCGCCGCTGTGCGTCACAGATCCATGGATGGGATCTGGAATACTGCCGACCCGCGCCAGACCTGGGTGCGGGTCGGCTTCAGTCGAGCTAGCTCTCGATTGTGTGCTTTGTTCCGCACCTGGTCTTTTCATCAAAAAGGAGCTTGACGCCAGCACTGGAGAGTGCTATGATGGGCACGCTCACGCTGCAGTCATCGTTGTGAACACACCATCCTGTGCATGAGGCATTGTCCCTGGTTTGCTTTCCCGCCCCGGAAGGAGGCGTTCGACCGTCTGGCCCGGGGTCTACGGGGGGAGCAGTAGCACAAGGGGGAACCATGAAGAACAGGCTGCACGTTCTATCCGTCTGCATTCTGTGCCTGGCGCCGCTGCTGACTGCCTGCGGCCAGGGAGAGACCGTGACCCACCCGGAGCGCACGCCATCGCCGCCGGCGGCCGGGCCTACGCCAACGCCAATCCCGCCCACATCCTCTCCCGGCTCATCCTCCCTACCGTCTGAGTCGGCCCAGACACCACAAGTGGAGTGGCACCTGGTCGTGATCGGCGATTCGAGTCTGTGGGGACTGGGAGAAGCGTTCGCTTCCCGGATCGAGAGCGATCTCGGTGTGCAGGTGGTTCTCACCGATTTCGCCTTGCCCGGCCTGAGCGCCGGTCATGTTCTACGCGCGTTGCAGATGGAAAAGCCGCCTTCACTCTCATGGGATGAAGAACTGGCCAATGATCTGCGGCAGGCCGACGTCGTGGTCATGTTCGTCAATCCAGTCGACTCCGTTGACCCCGAGCAACCATTAGACCTCAATAGCTGTTTCGTCAATCGCGCGCCGGCCTCCTGCAGTCCAGAGACCTTTGGGCAATACACGGCCGACATGAAGGCCATCTGGGCTGAAATCCTGGCATTGCGTGCCGGCCAGCCGACGATCCTGCGGGCGACCGATATCTACAACCCGCTGGTCAGCCCCTGGAACGACGCGGGGGTATTCGAGGCCTGCACCGCGTGCTGGCAGAACATGTCCCATGCGGCGCGCCTGGCTGCCGAGGCGTACAACATCCCGTTTCTCAGTCGCTATGATGCCTTCAACGGAACGAATCACGACGAGGATCCCCGGGAGAAAGGATACATACATGCCGACGGCGAACACCCCAGCGAGCTCGCCAGCCAGTTCACCGCTGACCTGCTCTCCCAGATGGGGTACGACCCGGTCTCACCCCCGGCAGCGACGACAGCGCCCCCGGATGCACCTGCGCCGGTTCCTTTCCCGCTCTCAGAGGCCGGACCCTGCTACACGGGCAAGAGCACGTTTACGTTCGAGTACGCCCGGTCAGGCGGGCGCGTAATCAGCATCTCGTGGCCGTCACTCGTGTCGAAAGAGCCCCCATCAGGTGCCTGGAAGTGAGCGATCATGATCTCAGCCAGCTCATGGGCAGCCGCGAGCAAGCGCGGCTCGAGGTTGGTCTGGTACAACTCAAGCAGGCCCTCGATAAGGTAGCTGTAGTCCTCCGAGTAGTCGTTGAGTTTGGCCTCGCCATGTTTCCACGCGCGCAGCAATTGGCCGTTTTCCGGTCTCAGGTCACGAAGAACTTGCCCTCCACGCCTTTACTGTCGGCATCTTTTGTGCTGCAAAGGCCTCCGGCAGGATCCAGCATTCCTCGCATGACGTAGTCTAGAATCCCTTCGGTGACTGTGAGTAAGAACTCGTGGACGCTGCCCTGCCAGGCATGGAGACAGACCCTGGCTACCTGTGACTCATCATACAACATCTTTTCAGAGTGGGGTGCACAGTCCAATACGTTTGGGTTTGCGCTGACAGCTCGGATGGTACTGTGAGTTCGGACTCTGGCACCCAATGGCAAAGTGTGGCGTGGTTTGACATGTAGGGCAAGAAGGATTACAATGCTGTAAGGGGAAGTCGAGCAGCGACTACTGGAATGTGGGAGGTGAGATATGAAGTTTCAGGTTGTGCTGGAGCCAAGCGACGACGGTGGTTATACGGTCTATGTACCTGCGCTGCCGGGTTGTATCAGCGAGGGCGATACCGTGGATGAGGCCATGCGGAACATCCGCGAAGCCATTGAGTTGTACATGGAACCGGTAGAGGATGACTTTGTAGCTAACGAGCACTTGCTGGTCCGGGAATTGGCTCTATGAAAGTGCCGAGTCTGCCCTATCACCAGATCATCCGTGCCCTGCAGCGCGATGGATGGACTGTGGTGCGGCAGCGTGGGAGTCATATTCGGTTGCAGAAACGCCTGGGGGATGAACTCATCAAGGTCACCGTCCCGGCACACCGTCCGGTGAAGCGGTCGACTCTATCCCATATTCTGAAGCAGGCGCGGTTGGATGTCGACGAGTTCCTGGAGCTTCTATGACTTGAACTCACGGCGTGCAGGTGCTGAATTGGGCAAGAACCCGAAGGGTCACGGCAGGCCTTCGGGTTCTTGATTTGTGGAAAGCGGGTGAGTCTTACTCGGATTGCGCCCGAAGCCCCTCCGCCTCCGTGTCCGGCGTCTGGAAGGCGAGATTGCGACAGGTATGGGCTGCCGGCTTGCCGTCCACCAGTCCCCGATCCTGTAGGAGCGGGGCAGTGGGCAGCAGGGTGGTAGGCGACCCCAACGCCACGACCTGGAAAGGGCGGTAGCCATCGCGAACCACGTCAAGCAATGCGCAAGTGTCAGCAGAGTCGGGATCACCAACAATGGCAATCTCCTTTGGCTTCGCCAGGGTATAGCTGAGCGCCTGAAGCCACTGGCCAAAGCCCAGCGGATATTGGCTCATCATGC
>JAMJFU010000199.1 GCA_023544525.1 Anaerolineae bacterium
TGATCTTCTTGCCGCTGACGACGGTTGTCTACGTTCTGGCTTACCCCGGAGGTCTGACCACCTTCGAGTGGATCCTGCTGGTGCTCGGAGTGGTGATCGACCTGGGCTCCTACGGCGGAGGGGCGTACGGCCGTCGCCGCTAGGCGTAACCTGGCTGCATCCTCCGTCTGCCGGGTTGCATGACGGAGGCCAACGCGGTCGCAGCGCGCACCGGCAGCCGGACAACACCGGAGTCAACACACGAAAAAGAGCAGCGCTACGGGAGCGCTGCCTTTTTATTGTAAGGACGATCAGGCGGGCAGGCTAGGTTGCCTCAGCACCTGTCTGCTCTGGCGCCCCGTCTCCCCTGCCTTCGCGGCTGCCTAACCAACGGCTGGTCAGCATCAAGAGCCCGTCGGCCACGAGGGGCACGGCGAGGACCGGTAGTAGCCTGGGCACGCAGGCTCCACAGGTCGTTCACGCCCCTCCCGCAGTGCAACCCTGTCCCAGGGACGCTACGCCTATGGCGAACGTCGAGCCCAGGGCAAAAGAATGGATCTTCCAGCGGGCCTTATGCGTGAGCTGGCTCAGCCGTTTCCACATGGCGGGCCTCCCTTCTGTTGGGCTTGTAGGCGATGGCCTGCTGCTCGCACCCCTCGACGCAGTCCATGCAGACGTTGCAGCCATGGATATTGATCTGGGTCTGGTCCTCTTTGCTCGAAATGGCCCAGGTGGGGCAAGTGGAGACACAGGTCTTGCAGTTCCGGCAGAGGCTGTGGTCGATCTGTACGGAGCGGCCGATCCTGAGCCACCTGCCCAGCGAATGGCTAAGGCCCTGGAGTGCACCCGCCGGGCACAGGAAGTTGCACCAACCGCGCCCGCCCCGGGTAAAGAGACCCAGGACAAAGAACCACAGCACAAACCCCACGACCATAAACGAGGCCCAGTAGGCGATCCCCGTAAAGTCGCCAAAGACGGCACTGATCAGGTTCTGCGTGTAGGTGAAGTTGCAGAAAGAGCAGCAGACATTGGCGCCGATAAACGAGGCGATCATCATGCCGGCGGTAAACCCGTAGCGCACGGGCACGGGGTTGACCTTGCCGGAGAGATCGATCTGAAAGCGGGTGGGCACCAGGCGGCTTAGATGCTCGGTAAAGCCCCCGGCCGGGCAGAGCCAGCCGCAGAACAGGGGGCCCACAAAGAGGGCGATGGCCGGCAGGACCAGGACTGATCCCAGGTACAGCGGCTCCTGGATCATGGTCGCGTACATCCACGGCTGGGCCAACCACTGGATCGGCATGCGCATGCAGATGCGATGGACATCGGGCAGCAGCGGCGTTCCGGTCAGCCAGAGGAGTGCGCGGGTCAACAGCGCAAAGGGTGCGTAGAGCAGGACCACGCCCAGCAGCGCGAAGCCAATGCGACGCAGCCAGTGGGGTCGAAGCGTGCGATAGTTCTTGGGGTAGAGGGACACGGGATCCTCCTGGCCACTAGTTGACGGCTGAATTGACGATCCTGACCGGCAGGTCGGTCAAGAGTGTACTGGTGTCGGCATCGATGACGCGCAGCTCCCCGTCGCAGATCACGCTCTGGTTGCGCTGCTCCGCCGGGATTCTGAAGAACCAATCCATGTTGAAAGTATCGCCTGTGGGTATGTAGCGTGTGGAGCTCTGGGTGGCCTGATCCCAATCCGCTTCAAAGGTCAGCCACTCCATCTCCAGGTCACACATGTCCATCTCCAGGCGGATACGATACGGCTTGGTGCCCACATTGCGCAGCCAGTGGCTGGAGATGCTGATGTAGTTCGGCTGGAGCGTGCGTTTGAGAAAGCCCTGCTGGCCCATGTCGACCACCAGTGCTCCCTCCTCGCCATAGGCCAGGAGGCCGCCCTCCGGATAGTCGCTCCAATCGTCGCCATAGTCCCGGGCCCAGGGCCCGCCCACGTTGCAGCAGGACATGGCCTCGGCGCGCCCTTCGGAGGGAAAGTTCACCGAGAAGTGCATTAGCTCCGATTTGGTAAAGAGGGATTGGGCCCATCTGCCAAAGCCGAGGGCAAAGGCAAAACCCAACAGGGCAAGCGAATAGGTCCCGACACGTTTCATCTAGTCCTCCTTCAAGGTCCTGGGCATTCTGAGGTCGGTGATCATCAGCGCCAAGGGAGTTCACGCTAGCATGTCTGCGGCTTCCAGGCCACTGCCAGGTTACACTTGTGTCCACGCAATGTCTATTATAGCAGGACAAGCACTTACCGAACGCCGGACCGAGAGGGGAGTGCCTACGGATTCAGTTGGAAGGGTTGGAAAAGTTGGCCAAAGTGGTCTACGTGCGATCGTCCCGCAGGTATACCAGGCCCACCAGCCCCACGGCCATGGTCAGGATGCCGGCCAGGATCAGTGTCGGCTTCATGACCATAACACAGATCATCTCTTCACTGGCGCAGACGCCGATGAGGTAGGTCGGCAGCAGGACAGCAGCCAGGCCCAGGGACATGGTGACGATGGACAGCACACGTTGGGTGTGCCGACGCCGGCTGGCCACCATGGCCATGCCTACGACGCCCAAGGGAATGGCGACGGCCACTTCGGCCTGCCGCGTCCAGTGGCAGCGCATGGGTATAGTCGCGCCGCCGGGCAGCTCGATGGCTCCTCCCTGCGACAGGCAGTCGGTGAACTGGGGGATAATGCCGATGGCAAGGACCAGGATTATAATGATGGCACCGATGACTCGCATGGCTGAGATGCGCTTCCTTTCTCAGGTGGGTGGTGATGGTCACGCAGGAAGGATTGTACGCCAGCCTGGCCGGCTTGTCAAATCCTGTCCATCTGTCCTGATTGATGATCCGGTCCTCGAGTGATGGTTTTGTCTCCACAATCCTACTCAGCTTTGGAAAAGGATACGGGCTGGCCTTCCGTTCAACCTCTTCATTGTACAACCACGGGCCGAAACCTCAAGTGGCATTCTTGGTGCCTTTGTGGTAGAATCAAGCCCGACTGATGCTAGGAACAGGCTGGCCTGTGTAGGAGAAACGGAGGGGATCATGTCGACCAACCAGAAACAGAGCATCGGTGTTCTGACGAGCGGCGGGGATGCACCTGGCATGAATGCCGCTGTGCGGGCTATCGTCCGCACGGCCTTGAGCCTGGGCATAGACGTCTATGCTGTGTACGAGGGTTACCACGGCATGGTCTCCGGTGGGGACGATATCCACAAGATGACTTGGGACGACGTGGGGGGCATTCTGCAGCAGGGGGGCACGGTGATCGGCTCGGCACGCTGCAACGAGTTTCGCACCCGCGAGGGGCGCCGGCGGGCTGCGCGCAACCTGGTCGAGCACGACATTGACCGCCTCGTGGTCATAGGCGGCGACGGTAGCCTGACCGGGGCCAACGTCTTTCGCCAGGAATGGCCCGAGCTGTTGGACGAGTTGGTGGAGGCTGGTGAGATCGCGCCGGAAAAGGCTGACAGACATCCCCATCTGATGATCGTGGGCCTGGTAGGCTCCATCGACAACGACATGTTTGGGACCGACATGACCATTGGCGCTGACACGGCCCTGCACCGTATTACGGAGGCTGTCGACGCGATTTCCAGCACGGCGGCCAGCCACCAGCGGACCTTTGTGATCGAGGTCATGGGTCGCCACTGCGGCTACCTGGCCCTGATGGGTGCTCTGGCCTCCGGCGCCAACTGGGTCATGATCCCCGAGAGCCCGCCCGATGTCGACGACTGGGAAGACGAGATGTGCCAGACGTTGCAGGCGGGGCGGGAGATCGGGCGGCGCCACAGCATCGTCATCATGGCCGAGGGGGCGCAGGACCGCAAGGGCAATCCTATTACCAGCGACTATGTCAAAGAGGTCCTCGAGGAGCGCTTGGGCGTTGACGTGCGGATCACGATCCTGGGGCATGTCCAGCGCGGGGGCTCGCCGAGCGCCTTTGACCGGTACATGAGCACCATCCTCGGCCATGCCGCTACAGAGGCGGTCCGATCGGCGGAGGCCGGGACGGATCCGATGCTGGTGGGCATCCGCCAGCACGACGTGATCCACTCGCCGCTGATGGAGGCGGTCAGCAAGACGCAGCAGGTGGCTGAGGTCATTGCCGAGCACGACTATGGGCGTGCAATGGCCATGCGAGGAGGCAGCTTCTCTGACTCGTTCCGTATCCTGCGCACTCTGATGCGGGCCCAGCCACACGAGCCGGAGCCCGGGCAGAAGCAGCTTCGCCTTGCCGTGCTGCATTGTGGCCGGCCGGCGCCCGGCATGAACACGGCAGTCCGGGCTGCCGTTCGCCTGGGCATGGACCGGGGACACACTATGCTGGCCATACAGAACGGTTTCGTCGGGCTGGTCCGCGGCCAAGTCCGGGAGATGGATTGGATGAGCGTCACTGGTTGGGTATCGCGCGGCGGGGCGGAATTGGGCACCAACCGCAAGGTACCTAGCGGCAGCGACTTCTATGCCATTGCCCGGCAGTTGGAAGCATTCAAGATCGATGGCCTGTTGCTCATCGGCGGTTGGGACGGGTACGAGGCGATCCACGAGTTGTACAAGCGGCGTGGAGAGTTTCCCACCTTCAACATCCCGATGATCTGCCTGCCCACTACCATAGACAACGATCTGCCTGGCTCCCAGCTGAGCATCGGGGCCGATACGGCCCTGAACAGCATCGTGACTGATGTAGACAAGATCAAGCAGTCGGCCGTTGCTTCTCGCCGCTGTTTTGTGGTAGAGGTCATGGGTGGGGACTGCGGTTATCTGGCCCTCATCAGCGGGCTTTCCACCGGCGCAGAGCGCGTTTACCTGCCAGAGACGCCACTGTCGCTGCGCGACCTGCAGGATGACGTGGACGACCTGGTGGAGGGCTTTAAGCGTGGCAAGCGCCTGGGGCTGATGATCCGCAACGAGGCTGCCGACCCGCTGTACACTACCGACTTTATGTGTGCCCTGTTTGAGAAGGAAGGCGGCGACCTCTTCGATGTGCGCCAGGCGATCTTGGGTCACGTCCAGCAGGGGGGCGATCCCACGCCGTTCGACCGCATCCAGGCCACGCGCCTGGCAGCCAAGTGCATCGATTTCCTGACCGAGGAAGCTGGCAGCGGCACGCCGCGGAGTGTGTACCTCGGCCTGCAGGGCGGCGAGGTGGCTCTTACCCGGGTGGACGACTTTCCCCGGCTCGTGGTCCAGGGCGCGCGCCGGCCGAGGGAGCAGTGGTGGCTGGAGTTGCGGCCGATTGCCCGGATTATGGCCCAGCCCGGCCCGCAAGCTGGCGAATAGTGGTAGCAGGTCAAGTTGTTTTCTGCCCAAAACTGTGGTAAAATGCAAGAAACATCGTGATAGAACGGCGCTACCGTTGAAGCATAGCCAGTCGCTGTGTGCAGGGATTCGCCAGGCTAGGCTCAACTGGGACTACAGGTGATGGGCGAGCAACAGTCCTCGACGCAATCCACAGAGGATCGGGTCCAGATGAGGGTAACTGCGGGTACGCTTCCCCTTATCTCGACCAAGATCAGCATCCCGCGCCGGCGCAAAGACCTGTTGCCACGGCGCCGGCTGGTGGACTTTGTACACTCTCACCTGGACCGTAAACTCCTCCTGATCTCTGCTCCGGCCGGTTACGGCAAGACATCGCTGTTGACCGATGTTGCCCACGACATCGATCTGCCGGTGTGCTGGTACACGCTGGATGCCTTTGACCGGGACTTTACCGTCTTTTTGGAGTACTTTGTCGCGGCCATCGCCTCCAGGTTTCCCGCCTTTGGGGAACGGTCCCGTACCTTCCTGCGGGAGACCTCCGATCCAGGCTCGAGCATGTACCCCCTCGTCGCCACGTTGGTCCAGGAGATCTATGACACGATCCCCGAGTACTTTTACCTGGTCCTGGACGACCATCACAGCGTGGAGGACCAGGACCAGATCAGCACCTTCCTGGACCTCTTTGTGACCTACGTCGACGAGAACTGCCACCTGGTGCTCGCCTCGCGGACCCTGCCCGCGCTGCCTAACCTGTCACTGCTGGTGGCCCGCCGGCAGGCCGCCGGGCTGAGCATCGACGAACTCCGCTTCACGCCCGAAGAGATCCAGGGGCTGGCCCGGCAGAACTATGACCTGGAGCTGAGCCTCGAAGAGGCCGGCAAACTGGCCGACCGCACCGGCGGCTGGATCACGGGCCTGCTGCTGACGACAGCCCATCATTGGCAGAAAGCCCAAAAAGAGGTTGGTATCCCGGGACGGATCGGCATTGACCTCTATGACTACCTGTCGGGGCAGGTGTTGCACCGCCAGCCTGGCCCGCTTCGCGATTTCCTGCTGGCGTCCTCGGTGCTCGAGGAACTGGATCCAGAGCTATGCCGCTCGGTGTTGGGCGTCGAGCGGCCCCTGCCCCTGATGGATCAGCTTCGCATCCGAAACCTCTTTGTCATAGAGTACGAGGGGGAGCCGGACCAGCTTCGCTACCACGATCTGTTCCGCGAGTTTCTACGCGACACGCTTCGCCGGGAGGACGAGGGGCGCTACCGCGAGCTCAGCCTGCGGGCCGCCGCGGCCTACGAGGATCGCGGCGAGTGGGAGCGGGCGGTGGTGCGCTACCTGGCCCTGCAGCGCTATGCCCCAGTCGTGGACATCATCCAGCGGGTGGACATGGACCTGTACTCGGCCGGGCGTTGGGAGACGCTATCGGGTTGGATCGACGCCCTGCCCGAGTCGATCCGGCTGGCCCGGCCCCATTTTCTGCTGCTGCGGGGCAAGATCCACAGCGACCGCGGTGAGCTGGACCAGGCCCTGGCCCTGTGCGAGCAGGCCGAGGATGCCTTCCGCGTGGCCCGCGATGAGCTTGGCTGTGCCCACGCCCTGGCGGCCAAAGGCCACGTCTTGCGCTTCCAGGGGCTGTACAACGAAGCGATCGCCCGCAGCCAGGAGGCCCTGCGGCTAATGGATGCTGACACCGCGGATACCAAGGGCACCCAGGCCATGGCTTATAGAAACATCGGTCTCTGTTCTTTCCGGCAAGGCAAGCTAGCGAAAGGTCAGGAGGCGTTGCAGCAGGCTCTCCGTCTCCTGGAGGCTTCGGGTGCAAGCTATGACGCCGCCCTGGTGCAGCACGACATGGGGTTGGGTCAGGAACTGATGGGCGATCTGGGAGGTGCGGAAGCCCACTATCGAGCTGCGTTGAAGCGGTGGCGCGAGCTGAATACATTGGGACCGTGGTCCAACACCCTCAATGGGTTGGGCGTGGTCTACCAACTGCAGGGCAGGTACAAGGAAGCCCTGGAGACAATCGAGGAAGCTCTCTCCAAGGCCCAAAGGGCCGGTGACTCGCGTGTGGAAGCCTTCATCTGGGCCAGCCTGGGCGATGTGTATCGTGATCTGGGTGCCTACCGCCGGGCAAGCGAGGCCTACGAGCAGGCACTCGAGGTGGCACGCCGCGCTCATGTTGGTTTTGTCCGCACCTATGCTCACATATCCCTTGGGCATGTCTCCCGCCTGCGGGGTGATCTGACCGAAGCCATGGATCAACTGACCCTGGCCATGGAACTGGCCCGGGAGCACCACGCCGACTATGA
>JAMJFU010000019.1 GCA_023544525.1 Anaerolineae bacterium
GGCTCAGTGAGCGGCGGCTGCGTCGAGACCACCGTCTACGAGGAGATGATGGACATCCTGGACGGCGGCGCCCCGCGCAACCTGCATTTTGGCATCACCGAAGACATGATCTGGGACGTCGGCCTGGCCTGTGGCGGGACCATCGACGTCTTTGCCCATCAGCTCGATCCAGCGGTGCTCGAGGTGCTGGTGGATTATGTCGAGCGAGGCGAGCCTGTGGCCCTGGCTACCTATGTCACCGGCGAACAGGGGGTGGGCGACGTGGCCGTGGTCGCCCGGGACGGCGTCGTCTTGGGCCCGGAGGACGACGCGATCGCCGCAGCGGCCTGGCAGATGCTGGACGCACGGGCGCAGTCGGGCGCCATCCGCGAGATTGGGCTCGGCACCGAGGTCTTTGTCGAGCCGTTTCTGCCACCGCCCGTGCTGATCATCATCGGCGGCGTACACATCGCCATCCCGCTGACGCGCTTTGCCAAGGAGTTGGGCTTTCACGTCGTCGTGGCTGATCCCCGCGCCAAGTTTGCCAACCGCGAGCGCTTTCCCGAGGCCGACGAGGTCCTGGTCGAGTGGCCAGACGAGGCCCTGGGCCACCTGAACGTCGACCATGCGACCTACATCGTGCTGCTGACCCACGATCCCAAGATCGACGAGCCGACGCTGGCAGCGGCCCTGCAGACCGATGCCGCCTACATCGGCGCCATCGGCAGCCGCAGCACCCACGCCGCCCGCTTTGAGCGCATGCAGCGCTGGGGCGTGGAGGCCCAGCAGTTGAAGCGGGTCTATGCCCCCATCGGGCTGGACCTGGGCGGGCGGGCCCCGGCGGAAACCGCCCTGGCCATCATTGCCGAGATCGTGGCGGTCAGCAACGGCCGGGCAGGCCGGCCCCTGCGCGACAGCGACCGGCCGCCGGGCGGCAATCACTGAGCCGGCGAGACGCCAGGCTGCGAGACGCTGCCATGAGCGATATGTATACCGAGCGGCTGCTGGACCACTACAGGCAGCCGCGCAACAAGGGACACCTGCCGCAACCCGACCTGGCTGCGGAGGAGTACAACCCGCTCTGCGGCGACCGGGTGACGTTCGAGGCTCGGCTGGAGGATGGCCGGATCGTCGATGCCCGTTTTGAGGGGCGAGGCTGTGCCCTGTGCCTGGGCGCGGCATCGATCCTCACCGAACTGGTGCAGGGCCGCAGCCTCGAGGCGCTCAGGCTGCTGGATCAGGACACGTTTCTCGCCGAGCTGCAGTCGCCCATCCGCGCGGCGCGGCTCAAGTGCGCCCTGCTGCCCTGGCTGGCCTTTCGCCACGCCGCCTTTGGCGAGGAGCCGTGGCTTGACTGAGGTTAGCCGTCGGAATGCCCAGACCTGGAGGACGTGACGACCACAGGCATGGAACACTGGAGAGAACGGGCCAGGCAACTGAAACGAGAAACCTATGCGCTCTACCTGGCCTATCGTGATCCCAGGACGCCGTGGTACGCCAAGGCGCTGGCTGGCATCGTAGTCGCCTACGCCCTGAGCCCTATCGACCTTATCCCCGACCCGATCCCCGTGTTGGGGTACTTGGACGACCTGGTGCTGGTCCCACTGGGCGTCGCCCTGGCCATTCGTGTCATCCCGGCCACAGTGATGGAAGACAGCCGGCGGCGGGCAGAGAGAGTTCTGGCCGAGGGCAGGCCCTTTAATCGTGCGGCAGCCATGGTCATCGTCCTGATCTGGCTCTCGCTGGCTGCATTGGCCGTCCTGGGCCTGGCACGGATCCTCTGAGGCTGCTGGCCAGAGATAGGACCTGGTAAGGGGTGGATAGCGTGACAGAGAACAAAGAGGCCACAAAGCGCCTTCAGGCCCTGCTAGCGGCAGTCCGAGGCGCAGAGGAGATCCTCATCCTGCCCCATAACGATCCGGACCCCGATGCCATCGCCAGCGCGTTGGCCGTGCGCCACCTGTTGAGCGAAACGTCGGGCATCGAGAGCACCATCATCTACCAGGGCATCGTCGGCCGGGCCGAGAACAAGGCCCTGGTGCGCTATCTCGGCCGGCCCCTGCGCCAGCTAAAGGCCAGGGACCTGGCCCAGGGCCTGCCAGTGGCCCTGGTCGACACCCAGCCTGGTGCGGGCAACAACCCCATGCCCAAGGACCAGGTGCCCCTGCTGGTCTTTGACCACCACCCCATGCAGGAGGCCACAGAGGACGTCCCCTTTGCGGATGTCCGGTCCGGGATAGGCGCAACCTCGACCATGCTGCTCGAGTACCTGCAGGCAGCCGGCATCGAGCCAGCGCAACCGCTGGCCACAGCCCTCTTCTACGGCATCAAGAGCGACACCCTGGGCCTCGTCCGCGGTGCCGGCCCCGACGATGTGGACGCCTACTTTTACCTCCAGCGCCTGGTGGACCTGGAGGCCCTGGTAGAGATCGAGCGCGCCCAGGTGCCAACAGAGTATTTTCGCCGCCTCCACGCAGCCCTCCATGACGCCCGCTGCTATGGCAAGGCGCTGATCAGCTACCTGGGTCCGATGCAGCGCCCCGACCTGGCTGCAGAGATGGCCGACCTGTTGCTGCGCCTGGATGGGGTCTTGTGGGCCGTGTGCATGGGCGCCTACGAGGACGACCTGGTCCTGGCCGTACGCAGCCGCCATACACGCGGCGGGGCAGGCCACCTGGTCCAGGCGGTCGTCGGAGACCAGGGAACAGCCGGCGGACACGGCTTTATGGCCGGCGGGCACGTGCTCCTTGGGGGGCGCGACCCGGAGCTCGTGGCTCGTGGCCTGGAGATGGATATCCTCAAGTATCTCCGGTTGGCTGGCACAGCACCGGGCGAGGCGCTCCTTCAGGACGACTGCGCCTGATCGGCAGGACAGCTACCGGCCGGAGACCTACCCCAGGTGCAGATGTTGGGCGTGCTCGCGGTCGTGGGCTACGAAGGCAGATGTCCAATCGTAGGCCGTACCGTAGCCGCCCCAGGGAAAGCTGTATTCCTGGCCCAACCGGTCTGGGTCCAGGCTATCGGCCGCCTGCAGGAATGCTTCGCGTGCCGCGTGGAGGTCAGCCCATACGGCCGCCCACGATTCGTCGCGTCGCGCCTCCACCCGTTCCGCGTTCCAGGCATCAATGTCCTCGATGGGGGCCACTCCCGGCGCCCTGCCAGCAACCATATTCCGTAACCCTTCGACGCCAACCCACTCCCAATCGGCCAGGTGCCCCAACAGGTCGTGGGTTGTCCATGGTCCGCAGACGGGGAAGGATTCCCGCTGCTCGGGCGGCATGAGCCTGGCTGCGGCGAGCACCTCCTCCCGGCCGGCATCGAGGGCGGCCCGCAGGACGGCCAGGGGTCCGGCCCGCCCGCCCGCCTTTTCCGCCTGCCGCCAGGCAGCGATCTGCTCCGCGTGTTCGGCGTCATGCTGCCACTGAACCCGGAGCGGCACGTCCGGAAAGGTCCAGTCATAGCCGCCATAGCTCCGGGCCCGGAAAAACTCCTCGACCGGCAGGCTTTCCAGCCAACCCACCCAACTCGCACGGGCCGCGGCGAGCTCGGCCAGCACGGTCTGCAGATCGCTGCTGCGCCAGGCCGCGACAAACCGCTCATTGGCTGCACCGATATCTTCGACCGCCCCAAAGTCCGGTTCCTGCCCGGCGACCATGGCGCGCATGGTCGTCTCTGCCCAGCGGTCCCAGGCCGCGACGTGGGCCAGCAGGTCCTTTGCTGTCCAGTCGCCGACAACCGGCTGGGCTGTCAGCGCGGCTGCCTCCAGGCCCAGTAACTCGACCAGCAGGCCGGCACGCTCACTGGCCAGTCGGGCCAACAGGCTTTGGCGGTAGGCCGACAGGATCTGGCGCACCTGGGCCGTGTGCTCCCGCTCGTGCTCCAGGAAACGCCGCAGGGCCTTGCGCGCGGTCCAGGCCTCCTCGGGATGGCCTGTCCAGTGCTCAGGATGGAACACCTCGGTCCGCTCGGACGCCGTCAACATCTGCAACCGCTCCATCGCCGTCCGCCGCTCCATGTCGAGGAGGTCCAGCATAGACATGGCCTCCTCACGGTCCCATTCGGCGGGCAGGGTCTCGGGATCCACCAACCGGGAGACGTACCACTGCTCGGCGTTGGCCAGGTGGCGCAGCAGGCGGTGGATGCTGACCGGCATGGGGTCGGGCTGCCAGTCGAGGATCTCGTCCTTGAGGTCAGCCACCAGGGCCAGGAGGTCGGCCCGGCTGTGGCCCATGAGCCGGAAATAGTGCGCCATCTCCTCGGGGGTGACCGGCTGCCGGTCCGGCGGGAAAAGGGCTGCCGCATCTCCCGGGTCGAAGGGCCCGGTGCCACTGGCCTCGCCCGCGACCTCTAGCTCGAACGGCGCATCAACAGGCGGCGCAGGCTCCCCGTGCCCGCGCAGCCAGGCATAGTGGGCCTGGACCGCCTTGGGCAGGGCTGCCAGGGCTTCCTCGCGCGTCTGCGCCCGCACGTAGCAGCCGGGCAGGCTGGGCACGTGGGCCATGTGCGGGCCACCGTCGGCACTTTCCAGGTAGACCGCCAGGGCGGTTGCCGGCTGCATCGTCACTGGATCAACCATCCTCAAACCCCTTCCAGATGCTCTGTGTCGTCTGCCGCCAGTATATCACCGATCGTGCCACGGGGCCAACGGCAACCCGCGCAATTCGAACATGGCACAGAAACGCCCGGCACCTCCAGCCGCTAGACTGGTCGGTGCCGGGCACGACGGCAGAGCCCCAGTTATTGTCCGCCTGATGTTCAGCTCCCGGGCGCAGGCAGGCTGCTGTTAAAGATGTCGCGGTGCAGCCTCCACTGCCCGTCTTCCTGTTTCCAAATGACGATGTACTTGCCCCGGTCGAGCATCTGTCCCCCCTCCCCCGACAGGGCGTAGGCGCCCACCTCAATGGCCGTGTCACCGTGACCCTCGACCTCGAGGGTCTCCAGGACGGCGCCCTTGACGCCCATGGCGATAATGGCCTGCCAGAAGCCCTGCAGCGCCTCCCCGCCTGACACGATGTCGGCATTGGGCGGCAGAACCTGCCCCTCAGCCGTGTACAGAGCCGCCAGACCGGCAGCGTCACCCCGGCCCGCGGCGTCCATGAACACCTGGTTCGCCGCCTCGATCGCCGCCCGCACTTTCTTCTGTTTCTTCTTGGCCATGATATCTTGCTCCTTTCGTTCAATCCTATATCAGACTGCCAGTGACGCGCGGCCCGTTTCCGTGGCGACAGGAGTCCGCGGGCCGCGCGTCTCAGCGTCCCGTCCGATCCCTAGCCGCCAGGGCGAATCGGATCCGGAACCACCGGCGATGGACCCCACAGCTCGAGGGTCACATTGAGGGCCAGGGTGTGCAGCTCATCCAGCACCTTCTGCACCTCCTCATGGCTCTCCCAGGCAGCCCAGGCCTCCATGTCGGCGAACTCGTACGTGATCGCGACCTGAGCACCGCCACTGGCGGGCCGGTAGGCACGGAACTCGACGACACCCGGCACGGCCAGGGTGCGTTGGATGGCGCCCTCGGTCCATTTCAGATATTGTTCGACCTTGTCCGGATGGATAGCCCACTTGTTGATGAACAAGACCACTGTGGCTCACCTCCTCTCACCCCTGCTTCTCGCCCCTGCTCTACTTCTGCCCATCCGCACCTTGGGTTCGATGGGCAGGCAGAGCTAGACCGCAGCCGTATCCAGCCAGGCGGAAAACAAGTGACAGCAGGTTATCGGGTGAGGTACGGCGAGACTGCAGATAGACGGCAATGACCGGCGTGGATAGCGGCCGACCTGATGACCATTATATCATGTTGCAGGCTGGTTGACAAGGGGCAATCTCCGCTGCAGGGCACAGGACCCAGGGAATCCCCAGCTCGCTGGGGCACGGTTGGGCATCCCGACCAGGCTATGTGCAAAGGAACGTGTGATTCTGCCGGTGGCTGCCGATAGGGCAACAACCTGAGCAAGCTCAGGATTCCAGATCAGTGCTGCTCCTGAGCAATCTGCCCCGCAGGGCACAGGGCGGAGGGAATCCCCAGCTCGCTGGGGCTCGGCTGGCTCCGGCAGCGGGCCCGCCGTGCCGCGAACATGCGTGTCCGCTGTCCGGGCCAGGAAGGCCAAGACGTGGTATAATACCTGCCTAATCGCCTGTCATAGCCCAGGGAGGAGACACCCATGCACGACACGCGCCAGCCCTTTGAGACCGTCCCATTCCCCAGCATCCGCGAGGCATCGATCGATCTCTTGCGGGCAGCACAGGGCAAACACATGATCCACGGCTTCACTGAGGCCGACGTCACCGTCCCTCGCCAGTTTATCCGCGACCACAAGGCCAGGACGGGGGAACGGCTGTCGTTCACCGCCTTCATCGCCGGCTGCCTGGCCACAGCCGTGGCTGAGAACAGGGCCCTGAATGCCTACCGCCGCGGCAGAAGGCACCTGGTACGCTTTGACGACGTCGACGTCAATACCATGGTCGAGCGCGAGGTCGACGGCCAGAGGATGGGAACGCCCAACGTCATCCGGGCCGCGGACAAGAAGACGTTCCGCCAGATCCACGACCAAATCCGGGCCGCCCAGGTTGGCGCTGTGGAAGAAACCCGGGGCATGGAGTGGTTCAAGTGGGCATCGCTGTTCGGCCGGCTGCCCACGTTCATCCGCATGGCGGTCTGGCGGATCCTGATGCGCAACCCCCACACGGTGAAGCGCTTCGCCGGCACCGTCGGCCTCACGGCGGTGGGCATGTTTGGCAGGCGGGCAGGCTGGGGGATGACCATCCCCTTTCTGACCGTCAACGTCGTCGTCGGCGGCATCTCGCGCCGGCCGGCGTTGGCGGCGGACCAGTTTGAGGAGCGGGAGTACCTGTGCCTGACCGTGAGCGTGGATCACGACATCGTGGATGGTGCGCCCGCCGCGCGCTTTGTGAACCGCTTCGTGGAGCTGATCGAGTCCGGACACGGCCTCATCGACAAGGCCACGGCAGGCCAGGTCTGAGATGCAACCCCCCACGCGCAGCAGAAAGGATCCCCCAGCTTGCTGGGGCTGGTTGGGGCCGGGGCAGAAGCTGCCCCCACGCGCAGCAGAAAGGATCCCCCAGCTTGCTGGGGCTGGGTGGGGCCGGGGCAGAAGCTGCCCCCCACGCGCAGCAGAAAGGATCCCCCAGCTTGCTGGGGCTGGTTGGGGCCGGGGCGGAGGCTGCCCCTATGGCCTCAGGTAACGATGGAGCCATCGACCCGAGCAAGCTCGGGATTCCAGATCGTGAGTTGCTTGGGAGGGATCCCCCAGCTTGCTGGGGCTGATTGGGGCCGGGGCAGAAGCTGCCGCTTGACGCCAGGCCGGGGTCGTGATATAGTCATCCACAGGCACAAGTTCGGCACCGCTGGCAGGGCGCCGTCTCCTGCCCGAGTCCCGATAGGGAGGAAGCCATGTTGGTCGCATCAGAAGCCTGGAAGACCGCCTACCCATCGGCCGCCATCGGCCTGTTGGCCATGCGTGGCGTATCCAACCCCCAGGATCACGAGGGCCTGCAACAACAGAAACGACACCTGGAGGCCGAGTTGCGCGATCACTACGCCGGCTATGACCGGGCCGCCCTGAAAGAACTGCCCATCCTGAATGCCTACGCCGAGTACTACCGGCAGTTCAAGAAAACGTACCACGTCCAGCTCCAGCTCGAGTCGGTCGTCTTCCAGGGCAAGCCGCTGCCTACGGCGGGTGCCCTGGTGGAGGCCATGTTCATGGCCGAGCTGCGCGATCACGTCCTGACGGCAGGCCACGACCTGGAGGCGGTCGAGCCGCCAGTGCGCATCGAGGTAGCCCGCGGTGAGGAGCAATATGTGCGACTCAACGGCAGGGGCCAGACGCTGAAAGCAGGCGACATGTACCTGGCCGATAGCCAGGGCATCCTGTCCAGCATCCTCTACGGCCCGGACCGCCGCACCCAGATCCGGCCCGAGACCGGGCAGGTGTTGTTCACCACCTACGCACCACCAGGCATCGGCAGCCACGCTGTCCACCACCACCTGGAGACGATCCGCGACAACGTCTGGATCGTGGCCCCAGAGGCCACCGTCGTCTCGCTGGCTGTGTACGTGGCACGCCAGGTTTAGCGCCAGGGCGCCAACGTGACCAAGGTCGAGGACTATCGCCACCGGCTGCGGCAGCTCGAGGTGTGGGATGCCTTCCTCCTGGAGGAGTCAGGCCTGCCCGGGCCGCGCGGCAACCTGGAGCTGGCCCGGGCCGTCGCTGACGAGGGCGACGAGACCCTCTTCCACCGCTACCGTGCTCTGGACGCCGGGTCAGCCCCGACCAACGATCCCCATGAGTTTCTCGCCTTCTGCGGGGTCCTGGGCCTCGGGCGCCTCCTGGCTGAGAGCGCGGCCGAAGGTGCGCTGCGGGCCGATCTCCTGGCCGAGCTTCGCCGACACGCAGCCGATCCGCGCTGGCGCCTGCGCGAAGCGGTGGCCCAGGCCCTGCAATGGCTGGGCCGGGCCGACATGGAGGCGCTGCTGGCCGAAATGGAGGCGTGGGCCCAGAGGCAGCCCCTGGAGCAGCGCGCAGCAGCGGCCGCCGTCTGCGAGCCGGCACTGCTGGCAGAGGCGCAACACGCCCGCCAGGTCCTGGATCTGCTCGACCGCATCACGGCCACGATCCCCGGCGTGGTCGACCGCCGCGACGACGGGTTCCGCGCCCTGCGCAAGGCGCTGGGCTACTGCTGGAGTGTGGCGGCCGTGGCCCTGCCCGCGGAGGGCCTGGCCCGCATGGAAGCTTGGTTCAGCAGCCCAGACCCCGACGTGGCCTGGATCCTGCGCCAGAACCTGCAGAAGAAGCGCCTGGCACGCCTGGACCCTGCCTGGGTCGCACGCTGGACCCTGGCGCGCTAATCGGGCAACAACCTGCCTTGTGGTAAGAAAAGACGGCGGGATCCTCCGCCGGCACCTGTGGTGGGGGGGGCGGCCAGGGGAGGATCCCTCCGGTGGTCAAGCAGCGTGCTGTAGCAGCGCCTCAGCGCGGGCCAGCAACACCTTGGGACTGAACGGTTTGGTGATGTACACGGTCGCGCCGCGGTCGAATGCCTGGCTGATATCCTGGCTCTTGGCCAGGGCCGTCAGCATGATGATCGGCACATCGGACTCGGTGCGCAGGCAGCTGCACACCTCCCAGCCGCTCATGTCGGGCATCATCACGTCCAGGACTACGAGGTCGGGCCGGCAAGCCCGGAACCGGCGCAAGCCCTCCCAGCCACTCAATGCCCCCTCCACCGTCGCCCCGGCGGCGCCAAAGATACACTCCACCAGTTGGACCAGTTCTGGGTTGTCGTCGATGACCAGGATCCGTTTGTCTTGCATGGGGTCGTCGCTGTTGGCCGAGCCGCGATGCTGCCACCGCCCGGCCTGGCCTCCTCTCCCCTCCGCAGGTCGACGTAGCACTGTGTGATGTTCTATATATATACCGCAGAAACTGGCAGAAGGTTACTGCCTGAGGGACCAGTTTTCCGTACAGAACAAGGAGTTCTGAGCGCCACACCGCCTCCGGGATCAGGCATCATCCCAACCGCACTCGGCGGCCTAGCTCGGCGGACCGTGCCTGCCCGTGAAGCTGCCGCGATGGCCCAAGGGTCTTGCCCTATCAGATTGCCAGTGAACCGGGATGCAGCCCGTGATGCCAGCCCTGAGGTTGCTGCATCGGGACCTTGTGTGGTATAATATCGATGAGACAGCGGTGCTAAGTCATGACTGGACAACTTGCCTTCGAATGGGATGTGGATAAGGCTCGCAGGAACATTGAGAAGCACAACGTGGCTTTCGAAGAAGCAGCCACTGTCTTTGATGACCCGATGTTCATCACCTTCATCGATGAAGAACACTCACTGGACGAAGAGCGATACATCACTCTCGGCCTATCCAGTAAGGGCCGGCTGCTTATGCTGGCCCATGCCGATCGCAAAGGGCGCATTCGCATTATCAGTGCTCGGCGGGCCACCAAGAAGGAGGAGCAGTTCTATGTCCAAGCAAAGTGATCCAGAAGACTATGACCTCCGTGAGGAGTATGATCTGACCACGATGACCGTGGTGCCGAAGGGTAGGTATGCACCGGACCGTCGAACTGGCAAGAACGTGGTCCTGCTCGCCGAGGATGTGGCCGATGCCTTTCCCACAGATGAGGCCGTGAACGAAGCTTTGCGGCTTGTGATGCGGATCTCGGAGGTGCGCGCCAAGTACGCGCCCTAGCTCGCGGGGTCTCGATTGTCGACGCCTACTCCTCGCGCGGAACACTTCCCCTGGTGGCTCCACCAATATCAGATGAGACGTTGCCCTTTGAGCTGGGCCAGGATCCACTGACCCGCGGCCTCGGGCGATAGGATGGCCGTGTCGACACGCACCTCTGGGTCGAGGGGCTCCTCTGCCTGCTATTCGTAGGATAAGCGCAGGGAATCCGTAGCCCCTCCGAGGTTGACAGTTATCCCTACAGGGGCTATACTGGCTTGTACGCAATCTTGAATAGCTTTCCTACACGCACCAAATGCCATGCCGGAAGCAGAGCCGCCGGCTAGACGCCGCCCAGGATCCAGATCAGGCCTTCCTGTGCGGCCATCTCTTTTTCTGCGGAGGAGTGCCCGTATCTTGAGAGCCGAAATCCCGTTAAACCAATCGTTAAGAGCAAGCAGGTACGTGCGCCAGGACGAAGCCAGCCTGATCCGGCTGGCCCAGCGGGGCGACGAAATGGCCTGTGCGGCCCTGTACGATCGCCATTACGACGCAGTCTATCGCTACTGCTACTACCGCCTCGGCGACGCGGAGCTTGCCCAGGATCTGGCCTGCGAGGTATTTGTGCGCATGGTGGAGAGGCTGGATGCGTTCAGGGTGAGAGGCCGCCCCCTGTTGGCCTGGCTGTATACCATCGCCCGCAACCTGTTGACCGACCACCACCGCAAGAATGGCAGGGCAAAGCATGTTCCGTTAGACGAGACGGTACTGGAAGTACCGGATGCGGGCATCGACCTGGGGCGGCACGTGGACCGGCGACTGGAGGCCGAGTGCCTGGCAGCAGCCCTGCAGTATCTGACTGAGGAGCAACGGCAGGTCATCCTGCTCAAGTTCATGGAAGATCTGGACAATGCCCAGGTGGCACACCTGCTGGGCAAGACCGAAGGAGCGATCAAATCGCTCCAGCACCGCGCCCTGGGAGCACTCAGGCGAGCCTTGCAGAAAGAGAACTGGTATGAGGGATGAGGTAGAAGCCGCACTGGACCAGTGCCTGAAGTGGATGCGCGCAGGTATGCCTGTAGAGGCATGCCTGGCCCGCTATCCCGAATACGCCAAGGACCTGCGGCCCCTTTTGGAGATGGTGCCACAGATCGGACGTGTCCTCACGCCGCCCGCCTCGCGGGCAGCGCGAGCCGAGGGCCAGAAGCGTATGCTGGCCACGCTGGAAAGGCGGCGCCAGGCGCGGGATCGCCTGGGCCCTGTGCTCTATACCGTGCGGCGGGTCCTCATTACGCTCTTTCGCGCACCTGCAGCCGCCGGCCTGCGAGCCAGGCCGGTCTGGCAGAGTGCCCTGCTCAGCCTGGTCCTGCTTGTCGTGACCGGCAGCGGGCTGGCGCTGGCGGCGTCAAGCTATAGCCTGCCAGGAGAGGCGCTCTATCCCATGAAACTCGCGCGGCAGGAGCTGCAGGTCGCGCTGACCTTTGACAAGACAAGCCAGGCATCCTTGGAGCGCCGTTTCGAAGTGCAGCGACGCGAGGAGGTCGGCCTGGCCCTGGCGGCCGCCAACCGCGGGGAGGTCCACTTTGGCGGCACGCTCGAAGATGTCCAGGCTGGCATTTGGAACATCAGTGGCCTGATGATCCAGCTCGACGAACGGACCAGCGTCGTTGCCGAGCCGGACCTGGGGGCGCACGTCCGCGTCCGCGGCCGGTTGCCCGGCGACGGCAGCCTGCGTGCCATCGAGATCGAGGTCCTGGGCCGTGAAGGAGACGACCTGCCAGTGCCCGGGCCAGCAGAGTCCGAGGCTTTGGCCAGCGAGACACAGGAGCCAGCCCCGACGGCCGAGCCCACAGAACCATCTGAGCTGAAAGGGGCGACAGAGCCGCCATCTACGCCCACTGTGGTGCCCCGGCCGCCAACAGCTACACCCGAGCCTGAGCACGCCGGCGAGGTGGACGACGATGCCGCGCAGGATGATACGTCACTCGCTAGCGACGATGATGACGGCGACGAGCACGAGGCCGACGACGACGGCGATCGTGATGATGACGACGAGCCGGACGATGACGATCACGAGGAGACCAGCGCCACATCCGAAGCGGACGAGACGCCTGATGACTAGACCAGGATAGAGTTTAACACTAGCAGGTCCAGTTCCCACCGCGGCAGAGCCGCCGCACGACGGGGTTCTCGCGTCCATGCACGGCGCATGCGTGGAAACCCTGCCTCAGGCAGTGTAAACCAAAGCCCTGACCCCTTGCCCTGCCCACGACCCCATTTCAGAGGCGTTGTCCTCAGCCTGACACCACATCCCCGGGATAGATTGGATTTGCAGCCAGGCTGCGACACCGCGGCCCTGGCTGACAAGGACGTTCAAACAGACGAGGAGGTGATCATGAACCAAGATGCAGCAGACTACCAGGAACGGCTGTCCCACCTGGGCATCAGCCGGCGGCAGTTCATGCGCTTCGCCGGCCTGATGACCGCGACGCTCGCCCTGCCCAGCCAGTACGCGGCGCGCGTCGCCCATGCCCTGCTCACCGCTCCGCGCCCCCCGGTGATCTGGCTAGAGTTCCAGGATTGCACCGGCGATACTGAATCGCTCCTGAGGTCGAGCCAGCCCGGCATCGACGAGCTACTCCTGGACGTCCTGTCCCTGGACTATCACGAGACCCTGATGGCGCCGGCTGGCGCCGATACTGAGGTTTCGCTGAGCCAGACCCTGGCCCGTTATCCCGGCCAATATATCACCGTGGTCGAAGGATCTATCCCCACGGCCAACAATGGCATACACTGCATGATCCGCGGCCGGACAGCGCTCAGCATCGTCCGCGAGGTGTGTAGCAACGCCCTGGCGACGATAGCCATCGGCAACTGCGCCTGGGACGGGGGTCTGGCGGCAGCGGCGCCCAATCCTACGGGGGCCATGGGGGTCCGAGGTGCCGTGCCCGGGCTCTCGCCGCTGATCAGTCTGCCGGGCTGCCCGGCCAATGTCGTCAACCTGGCTGCGACCATCACCCACTATCTGACGCAGGGCGCTTGGCCGGATGTCGATTCCTCGGGCCGGCCCTACTTTGCCTACGGCGAAGAGCTACACGACGAGTGCGAGCGCCACGACCATTACGAGGCAGGCCGCTTCGTCCTGGCCTGGGGCGACGAGGGCCACCGGCAAGGCTGGTGCCTGTTCAGGATGGGCTGCAAGGGCAAAGAGACGGATCACAACTGCCCGACAGTTCGCTGGAACGATGGCACGTGCTGGCCCGTGGCCGCCGGCCACGGCTGTGTCGGCTGCGCCAGCGGTAGCTTTTGGGACCGGATGACGCCTTTCTACGCCGAGCTCGAGGACGATTGAGGCTCGGACATGCAGCATTCTGATCCAAGAGGAGGTATGATGAGCCAATCACCAACCCAGACTGGGGAACACCAGGTTTTCTTGCCGGTGGTACAGACTGAGGGGGCTGCCGAGCCCCCGGTTAGCCCACCACCTGCATCGGGTCGCATAGCCATCGATCCGATCACGCGCATCGAAGGCCACCTGCGCATCGAGGCCCAGATCGAGGATGGCCGCGTCGTCGATGCCTGGAGTGCAGGCATGATGTTTCGCGGCATCGAGTTGATCTTGCCCGGGCGCGACCCGCGCGATGCCTGGGTCTTTACCCAGCGCATCTGTGGCGTCTGAACGACCGTACACGCCATCTGCTCCGTGCGAGCAGTCGAAAACGCCCTGGGCATCGCCATCCCTGACAATGCCCGCCTACTGCGTAATCTAATCGAGGCCATCCAGTTCGTCCAGGACCACGTCATCCATTTCTACCACCTGCATGCCCTGGACTGGGTGGATATCGTCAGCGCCCTGAGTGCAGATCCGGATGCGACCAGCGACCTGGCCCGCTCGATCTCTGACTGGCCCAACTCCAGCGCCAGCTACTTCCGCGGCGTGCGCGACCGGCTGCAGGGCTTTGTGGACAGCGGCCAAATGGGGCTCTTTGCCAACGCCTATTGGAGCCATCCGGCATACAAGCTGCCCGCCGAAGGCAACCTGCTGGCCGTCGCTCACTACCTGGAAGCCCTGGAGTGGCAGCGTGAAGTGATCAAAATGCATGCCCTCCTGGGCGGCAAGAACCCCCATCCCCAGACCTACCTGGTGGGTGGCATGGCCACTCCGGTCGACCCGTCGAGCCCGGATGCCATCAATCTGCAACGCACCACAGAACTCCGCCAGATGGCGGACCGCGCCGTCGCGTTCGTAGAGAAGGTCTACCTGCCCGACCTGTTGCTGGTCGCCTCTTTCTATCCAGAGTGGACGGAGCTGGGTGCGGGAGTGGGCAACTACCTGGCCTATGGCGACTTTCCCCAGGATAACAGCGGCGATCCTGCTTCCCTGTTTCTGCCACAGGGCCTGGTCTGGGGCAAGGACCTGAGCAGTTGGCAGTCCCTGGACCAAAGCCGGATCCAGGAGTATGTAAGCCGTTCCTGGTATAACTACTCGGGCGGCGATGGCCTGGGCAAGCACCCTGCCCAGGGCGAGACCAACTGGAACTATACCGGTCCCGAGCCACCGTTCGACCTGCTCGACACAGATGGAGAATACTCCTGGCTGAAGGCGCCCCGCTACGACGGTGCCCCGATGGAGGTCGGGCCGCTGGCGCGGATGGCAGTGGCCTATGCGTCCGGCCATAGCCGCGTGCAACAGCTCACCAACCAGGTCCTGGCACACCTGGGCCTGGGCCCTGAAGCCCTGTTCTCCACCCTGGGCCGGGTGGCCGCCCGCGGCATCGAGACCCAGGTCATCGCCGAGAGGATGGCCGGCTGGATCGACGAGCTGGAGGCCAACCTCCACGCCGGCAACCTGGCCGTCCACAATGGCGAGCTGTGGGAGCCTGCCAGCTGGCCGGCACAGGCAGAGGGCTGGGGTTATACCGAGGCGCCGCGAGGCGCGCTGGGCCACTGGGTACGCATCGAAAACGGGGCGATCGCCCACTATCAATGTGTCGTGCCCAGCACCTGGAACGGCTCCCCGCGCGATGCTCAGGGCCAACGCGGGCCGTGGGAGCAGGCGCTGATCGGCACGCCGGTGGCCGACCCCAGCAAGCCTGTCGAGATCCTGCGCACGGTCCACTCCTTTGACCCCTGCATGGCCTGCGCCGTGCACGTGCTCGACCCCTCGGGGCGCGAGCTGACCCGCGTACGCATCATCTGAGGAGGGGTCCATGTGCCTGGCCGTTCCAGCACGCGTCGAGACCATCACTGGCCTCCAGGCCGAGGTCGAGGTCGGTGGCGTCCGCCGGGCCGTCAGTGTGGTCCTTACACCGGAGGTCCGCCCTGGAGATTATGTCTACGTCCACACGGGCTATGCCATCAGCATCGTCGACGAGGCCGAGGCAGCAGAGAGCCTGCGCCTGTGGGCCGAGCTGGCCGAAAGCTATACCACGGAAGAGCTCTTCCCCCACATGGCTCCCTCCTCTGAGCGCTGACGGCCCGGGGATGAGCGGCAGCGAGGGGGCTGTCCCGGAGGCTCACACCGAAGTGAGGCCGCGGACAGCCCCCCGTTTTCTCTTTTGGGCCTGATTTGCAATTCCCGGCATTGCCGTGTAAAATACTGTGCGACCAGGGGCAGTCGTACAGTGCCCCACTGCCCGGCTATCCCGGCAAAGGTTCCGCACCAACCTCACAAGGCGGCAGAGCAATGGCACATCAGATCAGAATACTGGCAATAGAGGACGAGATCACGGTCCAGTTCTTTGTGAGCGAAGCGCTGCGTTACGCCGGCTACCAGGTGACCGCCGCCGGAAGTGCCGAAGAAGCCCTGGGCTGTCTGAACACCGATCATCCTGCCCTGGCCATCGTCGACCTGGGGCTGCCCGGGATGGGTGGCCTCGAACTCCTGCCTATCCTGAGGGCACGCTGTCCCGACACGGTGCTCGTGGTCCTGAGTGCTCACGACACGCGCAGCAAGGCACTCCTGGCCTTGCGGTCGGGTGCGGTCGACTTTCTGCCCAAGCCGTGCACCACCGGTGAGCTGCGCGAGGCGGTGCGCGTAGCCCTGGACTGTGTCGCCGCGCGCCAGCGGCAACAGCAGCTGCTAACCCGGCTTGAGCAGGACGAGGGGGCCAGCGTCGCCTCGGTCCGTAATGCAGTGATCGTCGAATCTGGGGGCACTGCCTGAGCAAGAACTCCCTGCCAACAACCATCAAGAGCATAATCCCCCGTTGCCGGCCCCTCAGGATCTCGCGCTGAACGACCGATTCGTCACAGCTTTGTCACAACCTTATCACGGCTGTTGTCATCCCCTTGGGTTATGATCGTACCCTAGCCTGAGGAGGTGGCGCACATGGCAAACGCAGCGGCAGCCAGTATCGCATTCTTGGCCCTGGGCGAGGTCGAGACGGACCCGCGCATCGCCAGGCGCCTGCCTGCAGACCTGGCCTGGCGCCTGCATGCCTTGCCCGTTGCCGAGGACGAGGGACGCATCACGGTGGCCATGGCCGATCCAGCCGACGAGGCGGCCCGCGACCTCCTCCTGGCCGCTCTGGGCTCGGCCACCTGCGTCGTCCAGGCAGACCCGGCTGCCATCGACCAGTGCCTGGGTCAGATCTGGCCAACCAGGGTCCAAACGCCGGTAGATGTGGCGGTATGCAACACCTCCGAGGCCGCAGCGCCAGAGCTGTGGGCCTATGCCCGGGCCCTGGCCAGCCTGGTCGGGGGTCAGGTCCGGCTGGCAGACGACGGCGACGAGACCCCGGCGGAAGCCACACCATCCTCCACCTGCCAACTGACCCTCTTTCACAAGGGGCGCGATCCCGGGATCCGGCAACGGCTGGCACGCCTCTCCACAGAGGAGGGCAATACGCCCCGCGCACTGCTCATCGCCGAGGAACCGCGCTGGCACATCCAGCACATCCTCGTCGTCCTATGGGGCGAAGAGGCCGATGACGGGGCCATCGACTGGGCAGAGCGGATCGCCCTGCCAGGCCACAGCACCGTCACGGTGCTGGCCGTGGTGCCGCCGCTGCCGGCCATGTACAGCGGCTGCGCCCGCATGGAGCAGGGCCTGCCAGCCCTGCTGAACAGCGCCACTCCGCTCGGCTGCAGGACACGCCGAGCGACCCGCAGGCTGGTCCAGGCCGGGATCGACTGCAACCTGCGCCTACGCCAGGGTGCCCCGGACTGGGAGGTGGCACGCGAGGTCGCCAGCGGCGACTATGACCTCGTCGTCGTCACGGCCCGGCCTTCGCCCTGGTGGCAGCGCTGGCTGGAAGGCGATCTGGTGGGCACGCTCCTGCGCATCGTGGGCCGGCCGCTGCTTATCGCCAAGCCGGCAGCAGCATAGGTCTCTGGCCTCGAGACCCAAGGGGCGCCGCACGGGCCTGGCGTTTATCGCGCACGCTACCTGGCCGACGGCTCTGGCAGGCAGGGCCGCACGAGCAGGACTCAAGCGCTCTCGCACCTGGAAGGGGAGAATGGGCATGAATAGGACAAAGTCAGCTTCGCTCTTCTTGTTGATAGCACTGCTCTTCACAGCCGCCGGCTGCGGATCGCCCGGCGCTGACCCGGCTGCTTCCGCCGGCGGCCAGCTACAGGGGACCGTGACCATATCGGGCGCCTGGGCGCTCTACCCCCTCATGGTGCGCTGGGCTGAGGAGTTCCAAGCGCAGCATTCTGGCGTGCGTTTTGACATCTCGGCCGGTGGTGCTGGCAAGGGCATGGCCGATGCCCTGGCCGGAGCAGTGGACATTGGCATGGTATCCCGCGAGATCTATCCCGAAGAGATCGAAAAGGGTGCGTTCTGGGTTGCCGTGACCAAGGATGCCGTCCTGCCCACCATCAGCGACCAAAACCCTGTCTGGACTGAGCTGCTCCAGCAGGGTCTGAGCCGCGACATCCTGATCGGCATCTTTATCACCGGTGAGATCACCAACTGGGGCCAGGCCGTCGGCCGGACCGACGTCACCGACGCCATCCACGTGTTTACCCGTTCCGATGCCTGCGGCGCGGCCGCGACCTGGGCCGAGTTCCTGGATGGCGAGCAAGAGGACTTGCTGGGGGTGGCCGTCTATGGCGATCCAGGTCTGCTGGACGCTGTGATCAAGGATCCCCTCGCCATTGGCTTCAACAACCTCAACTACGCCTTCGACATGGATACAGGGATGGCGGTGGCCGGGGCCCGCGTCGTGCCGGTCGACGCCAATGGGAACGGGCAGGCCGACCCCGGCGAGGTGTACGACACCAAGCAGCAGGCCGTGGAGGGTGTGGTCACAGGCAGTTACCCCTCTCCGCCGGCGCGTGACCTGAACCTGGTGACGCCCGGCAAGCCCTCCGGGCTGACGCAGGCCTTTATCCGGTGGGTCCTGACCGATGGGCAGCAATTCGTGGACGAGGCTGGCTACATCGCCCTGCCAACCGCCAAGCTGGCCTCCGAACTGCAGAAGCTGGACTGAGCCGATGCAGGCCATCAGGACCTGGCTGTCCCCCCTGATCCGGGCGCGCCGCTCTGCGCCCCGACAGGCGGGCCGCCGCAGGAGAGAGCGCTGGGCTCGCCGCTTTATGGGCGCGCTGACGCTGGGCACGGTACTATTGGTGCCCTTGCTCGCCGCTGCCCTGGTCGTGCGCGCCTGGCCCATCCTGGCTGCCAGGCCCCTGAGTGAGTTGCTCTTCTCGACAGACTGGCACCCGCTCAAGGGCCAGTTTGGCTTCTACCCTTTCATCATGGGCACCCTGTGGGTCACCGCCGTTGCCATGATCATCGCCGTGCCGCCGTCGCTGCTGACGGCGATCTTTTTGGCCGAATATGCGCCGGAGCGTTTACGAGCGGTGGCCAAGCCCCTCATCGACCTGTTAGCCGGCATCCCGTCCGTGGTCTATGGCGTGTGGGGCATGCTCACCGTGGTGCCCGCGATCGAGCGCTACATCGCGCCTGCGGTACAGGGCAGCCTGGGGGCTGTGCCCCTTTTCCGCAGTGACAACCCGACCGGCTATGGCGTGCTGGCTGGCGGCGTGGTGCTGGCCGTAATGGTCTTTCCCAGCATCATTGCCGTCGCCGAGGAGGTCGTGCGCGCCGTGCCCGATGGCTTGCGCGATGCATCGCTGGCCCTGGGCGCGACCAGGTGGCAGACGGTGCGCAATGTCGTCATGCGGCGCGCCTGGCCCGGGGTGGCGGCCGCCGTGATACTGGGGCTGTCGCGCGCCCTGGGCGAGACCATGGCTGTCCTCATGGTCGTGGGCAACATGCCCCGGGTGCCCGGCTCTATCTTTGATGCAGCCTACCCGCTGACAGCCCTCATCGCCAACAACTATGGCGAGATGATGTCCATCCCGCTATACGATGCGGCCCTGCTGGCCGCAGCCCTGATCCTGCTCCTCATCGTCGTGGGCTTTAACATCGCCTCACGGCTGGTGCTGATCCGCCTGACCCCCGCTAAGTAGGGGCCGGGGCGACCCAACGCAGAGCGAGTGGAGTGATGATCTGTGACTAGACGCAAGGCCAAGATTGAGGAAGCCGTTTTCAAGGCGCTGATGATCGGCTCCACGGCCGCAGTGCTGGGCAGCCTGGCGCTGATCCTCGGCACGGTGGTCTGGCGCGGCCTGCCGGCCCTCAACCTGGATATGGTGACCCAGACGCCCAAGGGCGGCTATTACCTGGGCAAGGAAGGTGGCATCCTCAACGCCATCGTCGGCTCGCTGTACCTGGCCGGAGGTGCGACGGCATTGTCCTTGTTGGCCAGCCTGCCCATCGCCCTCTACCTGCAGGTGTATGCGGCCCGCTCGCGGTGGGCTGACGTGGCCCGGCTGGCCCTCGACGTGTTATGGGGGGTGCCCAGCATCGTCTACGGCGCCTTTGGCTTCATCATCATGCTCTGGCTGGGCATCCGCGCCTCCCTGCTGGCTGGCATCATCACCCTCGCGATTCTCGAGCTGCCGATCATGGTGCGGGCCATGGACGAGGCCATCGCCATGGTACCCTCGGCCCTGAAAGAGGCCTCCTACGCCCTGGGAGCGACCCGCTTGGAAACGGCGGTGCGGGTCATTCTCCGCCAGACAGCACCCGGGCTGCTGACCGGCGTCCTGCTGGCCTTTGGCCGCGGGATCGGCGACGCGGCCTCCGTGCTGTTCACCGCAGGCTATACCGACCGCCTGCCCGATTCACTGCTGGGACCGGCGGCGTCGTTGCCCCTGGCCGTGTTCTTCCAGCTGGGCACGCCCTTTCCGGCTGTGCAGGACCGGGCCTACGCGTCGGCCCTGGTGCTGACGGCCATTATCCTGGCACTGAGCCTGATATCGCGGGCACTGGCCGGCAGGTTTGCCCGGCACGTGATCCGCTAGAAATAGAGAGGTAAGCCGGTGTACAAGCCTCACATCCGCATTGAGGATCTCAAGGCCTGGTACGGAAACGGCCAGGCCCTGAAGGGCATCACCGCCGATGTGCCCGAGCACCAGATCACGGCCATCATCGGGCCCTCTGGTTGCGGCAAGACCACCCTGTTGCGCTGCCTCAACCGCCTCCTGGAAGAAGCCCAAGCTACCCGCGTGAGCGGTCACGTCTGGCTCGACGGAACCGACATCTACGGCCCCGGGGTGGACGTAACGGAGGTGCGAACCCGCGTCGGGATGTTGGCCCCCAAGCCCTTTCCCCTACCGATGTCCATCTATGACAACGTAGCCTATGGCCGCCGCATCCACGGCCTGCAACGGACGCTGGACAAGGGCAACGGCCGCAACCTCGACCGTATTGTGCAACACTACCTCCAAGCCGCCGGGCTGTGGGAAGAGGTCAAGGACCGCCTGCACGACCCAGCTTCGGGCCTGTCCACCGGCCAGCAGCAGCGGCTGTGCCTGGCCCGTGCGCTGGCCGTCGAGCCTGAGGTGCTCCTCTGCGACGAGCCAACCTCGGCCCTCGATCCCATCTCGGCCCAGGGGATCGAAGAGCAGCTGCTGGCCCTCAAGGAAGGGACGACGATCGTCCTCGTGACCCACCTCCTGCGCCAGGCCCGCCGCTTGGCGGACCATATCATCTTTTTGTGGATGGGCGAGCTGGTAGAGACAGGACCCGCCGAGCAGATCTTCCACAGCGCGCAGGATGAGAGGACCCGGGCCTACGTGGCCGGGAACATTGGCTGAGGGCTCGGAACCGATGGGAGGTGGACGATGGCTGGGGTGATACGACAGTGGCTGGCGGGCACCGATTGGCTGCGGGTGCTGCGGATTGGCCTGGCACTCCCGCTGCTGGTTGTAGCTGCGTTCTATGGCTGGATGTCGCTGGACAGCGCCCAGGGGCCAGTGCACTTGCAGGTTTACGCCTTTAGCACCCAGGAAGAGGCGCTGACCCAGGGCATCTTTCCGGCCTTTGAACAGGCTTGGGAGGCGGAAACTGACCGCGACCTGACCATCGAAGGGGTGTTTGGTGCGTCTGGCACGCTGGCGGGCCAGATCAACCTGGGCGCCCCGGCCGACGTGGCCATCCTGAGCAATGCCCAGCACGTGGCTCACCTGAAGGTCGGCCGGCGAGTGCGCGCCAGCACCGAGCCGCTGGTTGTAGCCCTGACGCCAATGGTGATCGTTACCCGCCCCGGCAACCCATGGCAGATCGCCGGTTTTGACGACCTGGCCCAGCCAGGATTGCGGTTGCTCCACGCCGATCCGCGCAGCTCGGGCGCCGGCCAGTGGGCGGTCCTGGCTGAATACGGCAGCGCTTTGCTTTCATCGGGTGACCAGGCAGACGCCGAGGCACGGCTCCGGGCGCTGTGGCACAACGTACACCTGCTGGGATCGTCTGCCCGCTCGACCATGGCGCTCTTTGAATTGGGAGCGGGCGATGCCTTTGTGACCTACGAACAGGACGCCCTCATGGCCCGGGAACGCGGAAGCGAGCTGCAGGTCGTGGTGCCGCTCAGCACCATCATCGCCCAACATGTGGCCGTGCTCGTCGACGACAATGTGAAGCTTCAGGAGCGCGCCGCCGCCGAAGCCTTCATGAACTATCTCACCGGCCAAGAGGCGCAGGCGATCTTTCGGCGATATTCTCTCCGTCCGGTGGCGGATGGTGGCGAGCCGTTTGCACCGGTGGCCCGGCCCTTCACCGTCGACGAGATGGGCGGCTGGTCGCGTGCTTATGTCGAGCTGATCGAGGAGCTATGGATAGCAGAGATCGAACCCCGGCTGGAGTTGGAGGCTGCACCCAGCCTGCTGGAGATGGGAGAGTGAGTATGGAGAAACTGCGAAATCCAGACGGGGTCGCGCCGGCCGCAGTGCACCCTCCCACTGGCGATCGCCTCGACCTGCCTTTGGAAGGAGGCCCGTTGGCCCGGGTGACGCAGTTAGCCCGGGTCTGGAGGATCAGGACCCGGGTAGGCAAGATCCTGCTGTTTGCCGGCAGCTTATACCTCTTTGTGCTGGCCATCACTTTGATGAAGGACGGCGCCCGGGGCGTCGCACCCCTGGTACGCAGCCTCCTCGACGTGTCGAACGGCGCCAACGCCCTGGGCTTTGGCTGGCTCTTTGCCTATACGATCATGAGTGGCTCTCCTGTCGCCGCGGCCGCTCTGACGTTTTTTGACGCTGGAGTCCTTGACAAACTGGGCGCTTTTGCTATGATCACAGGTAGCCGGCTTGGTGCCAGCTTTATCGTGCTCTTTATCGGCTTTGTCTATGTCCTGCGCGGGCGCGACCGGACCACCAGCCTGGGCATGGGTCTGTTATCTTTGATCGTGACCGCCACGACCTATCTGCCTGGCCTGGTGTTCGGAGCCATCCTGCTCGAGACGGGGGTGCTCGACGGCGTGCAACTGCAGTCGGGCATGCTCGTCCGTTCTGTGGTAGAGCAGGTGGTGGATCCGGTGTCTGGCATCGCGGTCAGCCTGCTACCTGACTGGGCGGTCTTTGTGGTGGGCCTGGGCATCATCTGGTTGAGCTTCAACCTGTTCGACCGCTGCCTGCCACAGATGACGCTCAAGGAGAGCCAGCTAGGGTGGATGTCTCGCTTGGTTTACCGGCCCTGGGTCATGTTCCTCGTGGGGGCAGGCATCACGCTGATCTCGATGTCGGTCAGCCTGAGCCTCAGCATCCTGGTGCCGCTCAGCGCCCGCGGCTTTGTGCGGCGCGAGAACGTGATCCCCTACATTATGGGGGCCAACATCACCACCTTTGTGGACACGCTCCTGGCTGCGGTCCTGCTCAACAACCCGCCAGCCTTTACCGTGGTTTTGGTCGAGATGCTCAGCATCGCCGCCGTGTCCTTGCTGGTACTGAGCATCGCCTATCGTCCCTACGAGCGGAGCACGCTCAAATTCGTAGGCTGGGTGACGGCCAGCAACCGGAACCTGGCCTTGTTCATGCTGACGATCTTTGTGGTGCCTGTCATGCTCATACTGGCTTGACAGGCGAGTTCCGAGCCTGATAGTTCGGAGGAGTAACTCTGCAATGCGCATTCTGATCACCATCTATGGCTCTGCTCACGACAGGGCTGCCCTTTACCTGGGCGCCAGGCTGGCCCTTCACAGTAGCTGCCGGCCTGCTCTGCTCACCATCCAGCCACCGAAACCCAGGCAGCGCCTGGTTCCAGCTCACGCCCGCGACTATATGCTGCAGGAGGGGATCGATGTCGAGGAGCTGGAGCGCTCCGGGGATCCGGTGGAGGTCATTGTCGAGGAAGTGGGCCAGGGGGGTTACGACCTGGTCATAGTTGGCGACAGCCAACCTGGACATGCCCTGGCGCGCGTGCGCAGCACACCCCCCAGCCTTCGTATCGTCAGGCGCTCCCCCTGCCCCGTTTTGATCGTCAAAGGCGAAGCGCGCCCCATCCAACGCATCCTCTTGTGCGACAGCGGGGCAGAGAATCCCTCCACTGGCCTCAGGCCAAACAGCGCCTTGCCCTCCTGCTTCCAGCGTTTTTCCCGGCAACTGGCAGCGCTCTTTGCCAACGGCAGCGAGATCACCGTCCTCCACGTCATGTCCCAGATGAGCGCGGGACCGGGCGTCCAGGGCAAACAGCTGCGCGCACCAGCCGAGGAGCTGATCCAGGAGCACGCGCCGGAGGGTGAATTGCTCGAACAGGACCTCCAGACGCTGGAACATGCCCACCTGCGCACCCACGCCGAAGTGCGCCACGGCCTGGTCGTGGACGAGATCGTGGACGAGGCGCAGCGTGGCAATTATGACCTGGTGGTCATCGGCGCCCACCGCGTCCAGGGCTGGCAGCGCATCCTGCTGGACGACCTGACGCACAGGCTTGTGCTTCAATTGGACCGCCCAGTGCTGGTGGTCTAGTCCCCCGCCCGCCAACCAAACCCAACCTATCTGCCAACCCAATCCATACGTTGGTAGACGGATCTTGTGGTAAACTGGGAACCAGGCACGACGCCGTGTAGGATGTGACCTACATGGCGTCCTTTCGCGTCCGATCTGGCGCGACCGGATGACCCGGAAGAGAGGCTTGGCCCATTGACCCAATACCGCAGACGTGCCCGAACGACAAGTGCGCCGCGCCGTCCAGATGCAGGGGATGTATCGGCGCCACGGCGGAGCAGCACCGACGGCAGCAGGCAGTGGCAAACAGCGTCGAAACCACCAGTAGTGCCCGATGGCTCCGGGGATAGCGACAGATCAGGATCGATTCGCACCCCCGGCATACCAGAACAGAATTTTCGCGCGCTCGCCGAAAATGCCCCAGACATGATCGCGCGCTTCGATCGCCAGCACCGCTATCTTTATGTCAATCCCGTGATCGAAGACATGACAAACCTGCCGGCCAGCGCTTTCCTGCGAAAGACGAACCGGGAGATGAACGTGCCCGAAGGGCTGTCTGCCCTTTGGGAAGCCCATCTCAACGAGGCGTTTGCTGCTGGTGAGGGGGTCCAATTCGAGTTCAGTGCCGGGGCCGGGTCGGAGCAGCGCGACTATGATGCGCGGATCGCGCCCGAACTGGACGCTGATGGAAACGCTCGCTCGGTATTGGCGGTCGTCCGAGACATCACCGAACGGGTGCGGACAGAGCGAGCCCTGCAGCGCTATGCCAGCCGGCTGCGATTCCTGCAGGAGCTAGATGATGCCATGCGCGAGGCGTTATCGCCTGACGCGGTCGCCGAAGCAGTGCTGCCCTACACGCAATGGCTACTGGCCTGCGAGCGGAGCAGTGTCGCCCTCTACGATCTAGAAGCCGGGGAAGCCAAGCTCCTGGCCGTGTACACCAGCGGGCAGACCGCTCTGGGCAAAGGCAAGCGGCTGCCGCTCGAGTGGGACTGGTTTGTCGAGGAGCTCGCCCAGGGCCGGCTGGCTTATGTAGACGACGTCAGCGCCCTGCCCTCCAGCACCGGCATCTCTGAGGTGCTCGAGGCCGAGGGCGTGCACAGCCTCGTTGGTGTGCCCCTCATCGTGCACGGTGAGCTCATCGGCTCGCTCAATCTGGGAATGGCCCGACCCGGCGCGCTGACCGCCGAGCGAGAGGAGTTCGCCCGGCAGATGGCTGACCGCATGGCCGTCTCGGTGCACCAAGCCCACCTGCACGCAGAGATTCAGCGCTACGCATCCCAACTGGAGCAGAGCGTAGCGCGCCGGGCTGAGGCCCTCGAGGCCAGCAACGCCCGGTTCCGGACCATGTTTGAAGACGCTGCGGTTGGCATCGCGTTACTGGACGCGCAAGGCACGCTGTTGACCAGCAACCCGGCCTTGCAGCAGATGCTCGGTTACGGCGCCAGTGAACTGCAAGGCATGAACGTGGCCCATTTCACACACCCGGACGACGTCGAGACCAGGGACCGGCTCTTTGAGGAGCTGCTCACGGGCAAACGCCGCCAGTACCGGATGGAGACTCGTTATATCCGCAAGGATGGCTCGACCCTATGGGTCTACCCCACTGTGTCAGTGGTCCGCACGCAGCGCGACGGGCCCCGCTATGCCATCAAGATGGTCGAGGACGTCACCGAGCAGCGACAGGCGCGTGAGGCACTGATCCAGGCCGAGAGGTTGACCATGGCCGCCCGGCTCGGCGCGTCCCTGGCCCACGAGATCAACAACCCCTTGCAGACCGTCATCGGCTCTTTGGGCCTGGTCGAGGAGCTCATGGAACGCGACAGTGAGCTCTTGCCCTACGTGCAGATTGCCCTCGAGGAACTGGAACGAGCCGGCCGCATCGTCGCCCAGCTGCGGGACCTGAACCGTCGTTCGCAGCCAGAGGACAAGGCGCCGACGCAGATCAACGAGACGCTGGAGAAGGTGTTGCTCCTGGGCAAAAAACAGGCTGAGGTTCAACGCGTGATGGTCCATTGGGATCCGGGCTCCGACCTGCCAGAGGTCGTGGTCGTGCCCGACCGGATGCGGCAGGTCTTTCTGAACCTGCTGCTCAACGCGGTGGAAGCCATGCCCGGCGGAGGTGAACTTCACGTGAGCACCTCGCGGACGGATGATCCGCCTGGCATCAGGGTCCAGTTCACGGACTCGGGAATGGGCATACCGGAAGACATGCAGGCCAAGATCTTTGAACCCTTTAGCAGTACACGGCCCGAAGGGCTGGGGCTTGGCCTCTATATTAGCAAGACGATCGTAGAGGAGCACGGCGGACGCCTGGAGGTTGAGAGCAAGGAGGGCGAGGGCTCAACGTTTAGCGTTTGGCTGCCCGCCTAGCCGGCAGGTATTGCTGCCGCCCTCTCCCTGCATCATGACCGTGACAGTGGCTCCGTCAGGGAGTACCCCGGAGGTGAAAACATGGCCCAACTGCTGCGTACGCTGGTCGTGGACGACGAAGAACGGATCAGGCTCATCCTGCGCAAAGTCCTGGAGCGCTCCGGACACTTGGTAACGACCGCGTCGAGCGGCGAGGAAGCCCTTGACCTCCTGCACGACGAACGCTTTGACGCAATCCTGCTCGACCTCATGCTCGGAGGCCCCGTGGATGGCCAGCGAGTGCTAGAGTTGGCACGTTGGCGCTGGCCGACCGCTGTGGTCATCATCCTGACGGGTCACGGTTCCCTGGATTCCGCAGTCGAGGCAATTCAAGAGGGTGTCGACGGTTACCTGCTCAAACCCGTGAAACCGGCTGAGCTGCGACGGGCAGTGGAAGCAGCGATCTCCCGTCGCAAGAGAATGGCTGAGGCCCAGGAAGACCAGGCGGAGGAGCAGGTCTTGCGCCAGGGCCCCTTCGAGGTGGATCTCAGGACCCACACCGTGACCTATGCTGACAAGCCCCTGGATCTGTCCTCCCGTGAGCTGGCCCTTCTGGCCTACCTCATACGGCATACGCCAGAAGTGGTAGGCTCGAAGGAACTGGTCTCCGTGGTCCGGGGCTACACGCCCGAGTTCGAGCCGGAGGCCCGTGACATCATCAAGTGGTACATTCACCGTCTGCGGCAAAAGGTGGAGCCAGACCCCTCCGAGCCGCGGCACATATTGAACGTTCGCGGCATCGGCTATCGCTTTGCGGGCTGAGGACCGCGACGGATCCGCCCCATAAAAGTCCGAAACACCGCCGGACACCATCTCGCCAGCAGGGCTGCTCTCCCCAGTCGGAGCTCCCTGCTGTCCTACCTGCCGGACTCTGGCCTCGGTTTTGACCGGAAGGACCCGCACCAGGCCAGGCCCAACCGGACGCCAACCTTATGCAACCAAGCCCATCGCAGCCTCAAACTGGGCCCGTCAAGTCCTGACGCGATTTTGTGCTATACTGGAAAGGACCAGGGGACATTAACCCGGTATCGTAGACTGTCATTCCGTGGGCCGCAGGTCGACGGCACGCCATCAGCGATTCTCGCTGAGGGAGAGGTTTGTCATGGCTCAATCGAAACGGATCCTGGTCGTGGACGACGAGACAAGGGTCCTGTTCATTCTAGGCGCCGCCCTGAAGTCGATGCCCAGCGGCATCGAGGTCACGGAGGCCAGCAACGGGCGCCAGGCATTGGAGAGGTTGGCGACGGAACACTTTGATCTGATCATCACCGATCTGTTTATGCCCGAAGTGGACGGCATCGAGTTGACCGAAGCCGTCCGCCAGTTAGATCCAAACGTGCCGGTGGTGTGGATCACTGCCCGGGGCTGCTACCGGGTCCACGACCAGAGCGAGCGCCTGCAGGTGTACCGCTGCCTGGATAAGCCCCTTCGAGTCGGCCAGATACGGCAGATCGCGCGGCAGGCATTGGCTACTGCTGGACAGGCTCAGGAGCCATGAGCTGCGGTAGGAGCAGACTGAGATGTCAACTTATATAGAAGGAAGGATGGATAGTCAGTATGGACAATATCGCATTCGCAGGTAAATGGAGGCAGCTCCGCGGCAAGATTCAGGAGGAATGGGGAGACCTCACCGACGACGAGCTGGACCAAATTGAGGGCCGGCGCGAGCAGTTGGTGGGGCTCTTGCAGGAGAAGTACGGCTATGCCCGCGACGAAGCTGAGGACCGGTTGGACGAGCTTTTGGAAGACATTGACGGAGACAGACGGTAGCCAGACGTCTATGCGTTCCGCGGCAATCCCTACCGCTGGTGGGGTTTGAACATAGGCGCGGTGAAGGGAGTTTGATATGACCTTGTTAGGTTGGGCAGTTGCGGCTTTTGTGGTAGCGATCATCGCCGCGGTATTCGGGTTTGGTGGGATCGCTCGAGGCGCTGCTTCGATCGGCAGGCTGCTGTTTGGCTTGTTCATCGTCGTGGCCCTGGTGTTGCTGGTGCTGCAGGTGTTAGGCTGATATCGTTGCCAACTTCTAAGCAGCACTAGCTGGGACGCCGCGCCATCTACTGGCGCGGCGTTTTCCGTGTGCCGGGCCTGCGGTGCCGGGCACCTTGGCGGTTGCTGCGGCATCTGGAGGGGATCTGGCGCATGTGCTGCCCACAGTCCCAAGGTCCACGGGCCTGGCCCCTGGTGCCCAGACTCGCCGGACGGCGCCAGCGCCAGGTTGACAGGAAGTCGGGGCGACGTTATACTAAAGGTGCTGCCAAGGTTGGAAAAGTGCGGGTGGCCGCCCTGGCCCTGCCCGCTGCTCACGAGGAGAGGAGTTGCTCGATCATGCAGACAGTCAGAGACATCCTGCAGCGAAAAGGGGCCGAGGTCTGGTCCGTCTCGCCTGACACGACCGTCCTGGAAGTGCTCGAACTGATGGCCGAGAAGAACATCGGCGCCGTGCTCGTGCTAGACCAAGACCGGGTAGCGGGCGTCCTCTCGGAGCGGGACTATGCCCGGAAGGTGGCCCTGCAGGGCAGGAGCTCCAGGGACACAGCGGCCCGGGAGATCATGAGTGAGCGTGTGGTCGGCGTAGAGCCACAGCAGACGGTTGAGGAGTGCATGGCCCTCATGACCGAAAAACGCATTCGCCACCTGCCGGTCGTGGAGGGTGGCGAGGTGGTCGGCGTGGTCTCTATCGGCGACATTGTCAAGACCATCATCTCGGAGCAGGAATTCCTCATCGAACAGCTCGAGCACTATATCACCGGCACGCCCTATCGCCTGGAGTAGCCCGTCCAGATCCCACGGCGCTTCCCCGGCCCAGCCCCGGCAAGCCGGGGGATCCATGGCTGCCGCGCTCTGGATCCCCGAGCTCGCTCGGGTTGGTTGGCCCAGCGGAGGACCAGCCCCTCCAGGTAGACATAGGCCAAGGCTTGACGATCGACCGTGCATGGTGGTACAATCGAGACTGAGAGCGAGAAAGATAGGGAAGGAGCCATACGGTGAGCGAGCAGGACCATGCACGTTCCGACGCAAAACAGCCAGTGCCGGCCCCCAGCGTCGAGCAGGAGGCCAGCTTGGACCAAGCTCTGACGGCGGACCAACTGCAGGCCGCGCGCCGGGCCTTGCAGGCTGCCGAAGAGCGAGCCCGCCTCATCGGCGACTTTACGCACAACTGGGAATACTGGCTGGATGCTGACGGCGACTATCGCTACGTCTCACCAGCCTGCCAGCGGGTTACCGGCTTTACCCCTCTTGAGTTCCAGCAGGACCCCGACCTGTTCCTGCGCATCGTGCACGCGGAGGACCGCTCTCTCGTGGAAAAGCACCTCAACGAGGACCACCGCCAGGCCCACATGCATGAACTCACCTTTCGCCTGGTGACGCGAAGCAACGAGATCCGCTGGATCCGCCACGCCTGCCAGCCAGTATATGCCAGCGATGGGTCATGGCTGGGCTGGCGCGGCAGCAACCTCGACATCACCGACCACATCCTGTCAGAGCAGGCCCTGAGCGAGGAGCGCGACTTTACGTCGGCCATCCTCAACACCGCTGGCGCGCTGGTCATCGTCCTGGATCGCGACGGGCACATCGTGCGTTTCAACCAGGCCTGCGAGCGCACAACAGGCTATTCCTTTGAGGAGGTACGAGGACAGTGCTTCTGGGATATCCTTCTCCTGGAGGACGAGATCGGGCCGGTAAGAAGGGTCTTTGACCGGCTTCGCTCGGGCGGCTTTCCCAACCAACACGAGAATGCCTGGGTCACCAAGGATGGCCGCGTCCGGCAGATCCAGTGGACCAACAGCGCCATCCATGATAAACGTGGTCAGGTGCAGTACATCATCGGCACGGGGCTGGACGTTACCGAACAGAGACAGGTAGAGCAGGAACGAGAACGGCTGCTGCACCGTGCCAGGCGGGATCGGGAAGCGATACAGCAACTGGCAGCCAGGTTGGCCCAGGAGCGGGACGTGCTGCAGACCATCATGGAGAATACCCACGCCTGCCTGGCCTACCTTGACACGGACTTTCGCTTTTTGACAGTCAACTCCACCTATGCTGAGCAATCGGGGCACACGCCGGAAGAGCTCCTGGGCAGCCTTCACTTTGAGTTGTTCCCGAACGAGGAGAATCAGGCCATCTTTGAGCGGGTGCGGGACACGGGGCGGCCCGTCAAGTTCCATGCCAAGCCCTTCGAGTACGTCGACCAACCGGAGCGCGGGGTCACCTATTGGGACTGGTCGTTGGTCCCGGTGAGGGACTCAGCCGGCCAGGTCAAGGGTTTGGTATTCTCACTTCTGGACGTTACCCAGGAAGTCCGGGCAGGGCAGGAACGGGAGCAGCTGCTGGAGGAGAATCGCGCCCAACGCGAGTTCCTGGAGCGGTTGCTGGAATCGGCTCCGATCGGCGTGGCCATTGTGGTGGGCCCTGAGCACCGCTACGAAATGGTCAACTCCTACTACCAGGCCTTCGCCGGACCGTCGACCGCGCCGATGGTCGGCCGCACCCTCGCCGAGGTCTTTCCTGAGGTCGCAGCCAGCGGGGCGACCAAGCTGGTGAACTCGGTGTATCGCACTGGCCGGATCGCCAGTGTCAGGCAATACCCCGCCTCCGTCAGTCCGGGCAGCGAGGCTCCCTACTGGGACGTGGATCACGTTCCCCTGCTGGGTGCCGACGGAAGTGTGGAGCGGGTCCTGATCCTGGCTCGTGAGGTTACAGAGCAGGTAGAAGCCCAAAACACATTGCACCAACAAAACCAGGACCTGAAGGCCTTGAGCCAGGAGTTGGACGCGTACGCCCACACGGTGGCTCACGACCTGAAACAGCCGTTGACCGCGATTGTGGGCCTGAGCGATCTCCTGCAAGAAGCCCTGGCTGGCCAGGTGGGTGAACGCACCGAGCGGATCGTCGGGATGATCTCTGACACCGCCTGCAAGATGAGCGACATCGTGCAGGGGCTGCTCCTGTTGGCCAGCGCCCGCCAGCACGAGGTGGTGCAGCGGCCCCTGGACATGCCTGCTGTGGTGGAGGCGGCCAGGATGCGCCTGGCTCGCGACCTGGAAACCTACGATTGTGAACTGATTGTCCCCGATGCGTGGCCCCGGGCCATGGGCTATGCACCCTGGGTTGAGAGTGTCTGGACCAATTATATCAGCAACGCCCTCAAGTACGGTGGGCGACCCGCGCGCGTGGAGCTGGGCGCAGCGGAAGAAGAGGCCGGTACGGTCCGCTTCTGGGTGCGTGACAACGGCGCCGGCCTCACAGCCGAGGAACAAGGTCGGTTGTTCAGCCCCTTCAGCCAGTTGGAGCGGTCGAGCCAGGCGGGTCATGGGCTGGGGCTGGCCATCGTGCGCCGCATCGTCGGCAAATTGGGCGGCAAAGTAGGCGTGGACAGCCAGCCAGGCGAGGGCAGCACGTTCTGGTTTACCCTCCCGGCGTGCGATGACCGATGCCAGTGATCGAACGCGTAGCCATCCTCGGCGCCGGGGCCATGGGCGCCTACTTTGCCGCCAGATTTTCCTCGGCAGGGGGTTTCTCAACTGCCCTGGTCGCTCGTGGTGAGCGCCACGAGCGGCTCAAACGCGACGGTTTGTTCGTCAACGGCGAGGCCTACCGCATCCCTGTCGTCCACCCCGACCGCGTCGATGCCCCGACAGACCTGATCCTCGTCGCGCTCAAGGGCTACCAACTCCCGGGCGCAGCCGGCGACCTGCAGAACCTGGTCGGCGCGTCTACCACCATCCTGTCAGTGATGAATGGCCTCGATAGCGAGGAGATCCTGGCCGGGCTGTATGGCAGGGACAAGGTGCTGTACGCCATGTCCCTGGGCATCGACGCCGTCCGAGAGGGCAACCGGATCACCTACACCAAGCCTGGCGTGCATTACTTTGGCGAGGCCACCAACACCCGGCTCAGCGAGCGGGTCCGGCGGGTGCAGGCTGCCTTCGATCGAGCGGGGATTGCCTGCGAGACTCCGCCTGATATGATCCGCATGCTGTGGTGGAAGTTCATGATCAACGTCGGCGTCAATCTGCCCTCCGCCGTGATGCGCGCGACGTACGGTGTTTTTCAGACGTCGCCTGATGCCCAGGCTCTCATGGAAGCCTTGATGTACGAGGTGATCGCCGTGGCCGAGGCTTCCGGCGTGAACCTGGTCGATCAGGACGTCCGGGACTGGTACCCCGTCCTCCACACGCTCTCGCCCGAAGGCAAGACCTCCATGCTGCAGGACATCGAGGCCGGGCGCAAGACCGAGATCGACACCTTTGCCGGCAAAGTGGTGGAACTGGGCCAGACGCACGGCATCCCTACGCCGGTCAACCAGACCATGCTGCGCCTCATCCGGGTCTTGGAGCGTAACCCCGCCGGATCCTGAGCCCGCGCCAAGCTGGGGGATCCCTCCCGGGCGCCCATGATCTGGAATCCCGAGCTCGCTCGGGTCGATGGCTCCATCGTTACCTGGGACCCCAGGGGCAGCTTCCGCCTCGGCCCCAACCAGCCCCAGCAAGCTGGGGATTCCTCCAAGCAGCTCATGATCTGGAATCCCGAGCTCGCTCGGGTCGATGGCTCCGTCGTTACCTGAGGCCATAGGGCCAGCTTCCGCCCCGGCCCAAACCAGCCCCAGCAAGCTGGGGGATCCCTCCGGGCAGCTCGTGATCTGGAATCCCGAGCTCGCTCGGGCGGGCTTGCCACTCTACCCATGTTGCGCTATAATACGCAAGAACGTTGTCCAGAACCGCATGAAACATACGAAACGACACGTGAGCAGATGATCCACGGAAAAAAGAT
>JAMJFU010000001.1 GCA_023544525.1 Anaerolineae bacterium
CAAGCATTTCTCGGAGCTCCGACTGGGTCATCTGGGCTACTTTATCTGTTGTCATTTCACATCCCCTTCCGAGTTGCACCACAGTAACCAGCTGTTGGCGCTTTCAGTATACGGCATAACGGGCTGCCGGTCAAGTGAGTATCAAGCGGCCTGCCGGCGGCTGTACAGGATTCTTGCCAAGCCCCGCGTTGTGGTATAAAATAGCGGCCATGCACGAATATTCTGTCACCCAGAGCATCCTCGACATCGCCCTGCGCCACGCCCAGCGGGCCGGGGCGCGGCGCATTTTGGCCGTCAACCTGACGATCGGGGAGCTGACCGGGTTCGTCGACGAGTCGATCCAGTTCTACTTTGATTTCATGACGCGCGATACGATGGCCGCGGGCGCCGAGCTGCACTTTGAGCGGATCGCTGCGCGCGTCCGCTGCCACGCCTGCCAGGCCGAGTATGCCCCTCCCGACCACCGCCTGTGGTCCTGTCCCGAATGCAATGCACTGGGGGGTGAGGTGATCGCCGGCCGCGAGTTTGCCGTGGCCAGCCTGGAGATCGAGTGACGGCCCGCGAGCCACGAGGGAGGTGGATTTGCCTGAGGAACTGGCTGTTGTCGAACAGATACTGAGCGCCAACGACAGGATCGCGTCGGAGAACCACAAGCTGCTGGAGCGCCACGGTGTGCTGGCCGTGAACATCATGGCCTCACCGGGGGCTGGCAAGACCAGCCTGATCCTGCGCTCCATCGAGGGCCTCCGCGGGCGGTTGCGCGTGGGCGTCATCGAGGGCGACGTTGCCGGGCGGGTCGATGCGGACAAGGTCGCGGAAACCGGCAGCCCGGTGGTACAGATCAACACCGGGGGAGGCTGTCACCTGGACGCGCCGCAGGTGTCAAGTGCGCTCGAGCGCCTGCCCCTGGACGAGATCGACCTGCTATTCATCGAAAATGTGGGCAACCTGATCTGCCCCACCGGTTTCGCGCTGGGCGAACACCTGAACGTGATGATCGCTCACGTACCAGAGGGCGATGACAAGCCGATCAAATATCCGGGCATGTTTACCGTGGTCGACGCCCTGATCCTCAACAAAGTGGACCTGATGCCCTACGTGGATTTTTCCCACGAGGCGTTCCAGACCGCCTTCCGGGCGCTAAACGCGCGTGCCCCCCTCTTTGACGTTTCTTGCCGGACTGGAGAGGGGATCCCGGCGTGGATGGAATGGCTCCAGTCTCAAAAATGAGGAGCAACCAACACGGGCGCAAACAGGTAAGCGTCCGTGGGGTGGTCCAGGGGGTCGGCTTCCGGCCCTTTGTCTACCGGCTGGCCCGCGACCATGGCCTCAGCGGCTGGGTGCTGAACCACTCGGGCGGCGTCGAGATCGAGGTCGAGGGGCAACACGACTCCCTGGAGGCCTTTGTCCACGACCTCAGCGCCCAGGCTCCGCCCCTGGCCCGCATCGTGGCCGTGGAGGTAGCGGACGCGGCCCCGGCGGGCTACGATGGTTTTGAGATACGCCACAGCGTCGCCGAGGAGGGCCGCTACCAGCTTATCTCGCCCGACATCGCCACCTGCGGCGACTGCCTCCAGGAACTGCTGGATCCGGCGGACCGCCGCTATCGCTATCCATTCACAAACTGCACCAACTGCGGGCCGCGGTTCACGATTATCCGTGACATCCCCTACGACCGCCCCTTGACGACGATGCGGCCCTTTGTCATGTGCCCGGCGTGCCAGCGCGAGTACGACGACCCGCTCGATCGCCGCTTCCATGCCCAGCCCAATGCCTGCCCGGTCTGCGGCCCCCAGGTCTGGCTGGAGGCCGCCGGCCAACCAGGTGCCCGGTTGGCCGAAGGGGACGAGGCACTCCGCTCCGCGGCCCGCCTGCTGCTGGAGGGCAACATCCTGGCGATCAAGGGGCTGGGCGGCTTTCACCTGGCCTGTGATGCCACGGATGCCAAGGCAGTGGGGCGCCTGCGTGCCCGCAAGGGCCGCCCGGCCAAACCGATGGCGGTGATGGTGGCCAGCTTGGACGAGATCCGCCTCCATTGCAGCATTACGGAGGCAGAGGAGGCACTGCTCATCAGCCAACAGTGCCCCATCGTGCTCTTGACCTGGCGGAGGGATTCCCGGGTGGTAGCAGAGGTGGCGCCCGGCAGCCGCTATCTGGGCGTGATGCTGCCCTATACACCGCTGCACCACGTGCTGCTGCGCGACGCCGGCCGGCCTCTGGTCATGACCAGCGGCAATCTTTCGGAGGAGCCGATCGCCCAGGGGAACGAGGAGGCCCGCCGCCGGCTGGGGCACCTGGCCGACGCCTTTCTGCTGCACGACCGCGATATCTATGCGCGCTATGACGACAGCGTGGTCTTGATGGCCGGCCGGCCCGCAGGAGCGGATAGCGGGCGCCGCGAGGTGCCGCAGTTCATCCGCCGCTCGCGGGGCTATGCGCCCTTTCCGATCCGGCTGCCCTTTCAGGCGCGCCGGATTCTGGCCACAGGCCCGGAGCTAAAGAACACCTTCTGCCTGGCGCGCGACGATTTTGCCTTCGTGAGCCAGCACATCGGGGACATGGAGAACCTGGAGACGCTGGAGCATTTCGAGGCGTCTATCGAGCTCTACAAGCACCTCTTCCGCGTCGAGCCAGAGATCGTTGCCTACGATCTCCATCCAGACTATTTCGCCACCAAGTACGCCCTGGCCCGGGCCCCGGATGGCGAGCCAGGCGTACCGCGGATCCCGGTCCAACACCACGAGGCCCACATCGCCGCCTGCATGGCTGACAACGGCCATCTGCCGGAGGCTGGCCCGGTGATCGGCGTCGCCTGGGATGGCACGGGCCTGGGCCGTGACGGCCACATCTGGGGCGGCGAGTTCCTGGTGGGCGATTACCGCGGTTGCTGGCGGGCGGCCCACCTGGAGTACCTACCCATGCCGGGGGGCGAGGCGGCCATTCGCCATCCCTGGCGCCTGGCGCTGGGTTACCTGCAGGCACTGGCAGGCCAGGTACCGGCGCTGCCCGGCATCGACGACGAGCAGGTGCGCATCGTCCGCCAGCAGGTGGAGCGTGGCCTGAACACGCCGCTGACCTCAGCCGCGGGCCGGCTCTTTGACGCCGTGGCGGCGCTGGCCGGGGTGCGGCACTCTGTGACCTACGAGGCCCAGGCCGCCATCGAGTTGGAGATGCTGGCCACCGGGTGGGGCGCCAACCGGCGACCAGCCGATGGGCCGCCGGCCTACCCTTTCGATCTGGAGCCGGTCGAGGGGCGCACGGTCATCCGCCTGCTGCGACTGCTGGAGGCCGTGGAGCAGGACCGGGCCCGAGGCGCCAGTCCGGCCGAGATCGGCTGGCGTTTCCACCGGACCATGGCCGAGCTGCTGGTCGCAGTATGCCAGCAGCTGGCAGGCGAGACAGGGCTGCGCACCGTGGCCCTGAGCGGAGGTTGTTTCCAGAACAGGCTTCTCCTGGCGCTCTCCGTGCCGCGGCTGGAGGAAGCGGGCTTCGAGGTCCTGCTGCACCAGCAGGTGCCGTGCAACGACGGCGGTGTCAGCCTGGGGCAGGTGGCCCTGGCCCAGTTTGCCCAGGCCGAGGTGTAGGATCATGAAATATATCGACGAGTTCCGCGACCCCGACCTGGCCCGGGCTCTCCTGGGCCGGATCGAGAGGCGCTCGCGCCAACCGGTACGGCTGATGGAGTTCTGCGGCGGGCATACGCACGCCATCCTGCGTTATGGCCTGCGCACACTGCTGCCCGATCACGTCGACCTGCGCTCTGGCCCGGGTTGTCCTGTGTGCGTGACGGCCAACGCCGATCTGGACCGGGCCATCGCCCTGGCCCACGTGCCGGGCCTGATCCTGACCACCTTTGGAGACATGATCCGGGTGCCGGGCAGTGCCCACACGCTGCAGGATGCCAAGGCGGCTGGCGCCGACGTGCGTATGGTCTATTCCACCCTGGACGCACTCAAGGTCGCGCGCGTGAACCCAGACCGGCAGGTCGTCTTTTTGGGCGTGGGGTTCGAGACGACGGCACCCACGGTCGCGGCGGCCATCGCCCAGGCAGAGGCGCAGGGCCTGGAGAATTTCTCGGTGCTGAGCCTGCACAAGCTTACGCCCCCCGCGACGCGGGCCATCCTGGACGCCGGCGAGGTACAGCTCCAGGGCATTATCGGCCCCGGTCACGTGACGACGATCATCGGCGCCGATGCCTGGCAGTTCCTGCCGCAGGATTATGGCGTGCCGCTGGCCGTGGCCGGCTTTGAGCCGCTGGACATCCTGCGGGCCGTGGCCGACCTGGTGGACATGATCGAGGAAGGGCGGCCCGGTATCTCCAACTCGTACGCGAGGAGTGTGAGCCCTGAGGGCAACCCCACGGCCCTGTCGATCATGGACCAGGTCTTTGAGGTCGTGCCGGCCGAGTGGCGTGGGCTGGGGACGGTGCCTGGGAGCGGGCTGGCAATCCGTCCGGAGTACGCGCGCTTTGATGCCGGCCGGCGCTTTGAGGTGGACCCGGGTCCCACGCGGGAGCACAGGGGCTGCCGCTGTGGTGACGTGCTGCGAGGCACAGTGACACCACCACAGTGCCCGCTGTTCGGCAAAGCCTGCACACCCGCCCGGCCCATTGGCCCGTGCATGGTGTCGGCCGAGGGCGCCTGCGCGGCCTTTTACCAGTTTGGACGGGATCCACTATGAGCGACGAGGTCATCCTGCTGGCCCATGGCTCCGGTGGCAAGCTCAGCCACGACCTGGTGGAGCGTCTCTTCCTGCGCCATTTCGACAACCCCACCCTGCTCCAACTCGACGATGCGGCCGTGCTGCCCATGCCCGGCATGTCCGGACCTGCCCACCAACCTCCCCGTGCGGGCCAGCCTGCCAACCCGCGCCTGGCCTTCACCACCGACAGCTATGTGGTCAGTCCCCTCTTTTTCCCGGGCGGCGATATTGGCAAGTTGGCAGTGTGCGGTACCGTCAATGACCTGAGCATGAGCGGCGCCCGTCCCCTGTGGCTGAGCGCCGGGTTCATCATCGAAGAAGGCTTGCCCCTGGCTGACCTGGAGCGGATCGTGGCTTCTATGGCTTCCACGGCGGAGGAAGCCGGTGTCCAGATCGTCGCCGGCGATACAAAGGTCGTGGATCGGGGCAGCGCAGACCGGCTGTTCATCAACACGGCGGGGGTGGGTGTGGTGGCGCCAGACGTCGAGATGAGCGGCGATCGTGGCCGGGCGGGCGACGTGGTGTTGATCAGCGGCACCATCGGCGACCATGGCATGACCATCATGACCCAGCGCGAGGGCCTGCAGTTCGACAGTCCCCTGGTGAGCGACTGTGCCGCCTTGAATGGGATGGTGGCGCGCCTGCTGGCCGCCGTGCCCGCGGGCAGCATCCACTGCCTGCGCGATCCGACGCGGGGCGGCCTGGCCACGACCCTCAACGAACTGGCAGCACGCTCGGGCGTGGGCATCGAGGTCGAAGAAATGGCGGTGCCTGTGCGGGATGCGGTGCGCGGGTCCTGCGAGCTGCTGGGCCTCGACCCGTTCTACGTGGCCAACGAAGGCAAGCTGGTAGCGCTGGTAGCGCCCCAGGCAGCCAGCGCTGCCCTGACCGCCCTGCGGGCCCATCCCCTGGGGGGCGAGGCCAACGTCATTGGCCAGGTGACGGCAGATCACCCCGGGCGGGTGGTGCTGCGGACGGCTCTGGGTGCCCGCCGCGTCCTGGACATGCTGGTCGGCGAGCAACTTCCCCGCATCTGCTGACGTGCACGCGGCACGTCTTCCTAGCCGCAGGCGCAGCCTGCCAGGGCGCCAGTCCCTTCCGGCCGGCGCGCCTCCTGGAGTCCGGGGCGGCTGCCCTGGGCTCGGCCAGATACTTGCTTGTCCGCCTTCGTGGCCACAGAGGACGACTTGACAAGCAACTATTCTTCCTGTATTATTGGCTGATGTGAGTTTGTTCAAAATGGAGCAATCGCCTGCCAGGGACGAGGGCTGTTTGCCTGTGGACGATTCCGTGGAAAAGCCACCGGAGCCCGCCACACTCCTGAAAGAGGGAGAGGCTTTTTTGGTGGAAGCAGGGAAACCCAAGAAGGAGCGCGGAACCATGTCTGAAGAGAAGCGACATATCCTGGTGGTTGACGACGACGTCCAACTGGTAGACTCGGTCACAACCCTGTTGGAGAGTGTGGGCTATTCGGTGTCCTATGCCTACCATCCCGAGAAGGCCCTCGACCTGGCCAAGGAAACAAGGCCGGACCTGATCTTGCTGGACATTATGTTCGCGGGACCGCCAGGGCCCGATGGAGTCGAGGTCTCGAGACAGATCCATCGCGACCCCGAGATCCAGGACATCCCCGTGATCATGCTGTCGGGGGTCAAAAAGGTCCTGGACATGCCGGTCCACCTGGCACACGACGAGGACTATATGCCGGTCAAGGCCTTTCTGGAGAAGCCCTTCGAGCCAGAGCAGCTGCTGGCCGAGGTAGAAAAGGTCCTGGGGTCACTTTAACTTGTTTGACGCCTTTCCTGGTTTCATGTTATAATGCGCTGGTTGTTCACCTGGCAATCATACTTGACATGTCCTGAACCGGCTGCACATCGCATCCGACAACAACGCCGCAGCTTGTTGTAGTCTCTGCTGACCAGGAGGAGGGATCATGGCGGATCGTCTGACCGGTTCCGAGCAGGACCTCTTTGCCGCAGTGCTGGGCCTGCGGGGTGGTGAGCGGATCAGCGCCTGCTACCAATGCGGGACCTGCTCCGGCTCCTGCCCTACTGCTGCGATCATGGAGTACAATCCCCGCCGCATCCTCCACATGCTGCGCCTGGGTCTGGGGGAACGCGTGCTCAAGAGCCAGGCAATCTGGCTATGCACTGCCTGTTACTCCTGTACCGCCCGCTGCCCCCGCGAGATCAAGATCAGCGATGCTATGCTCAGCTTGCGCCGCCTCACAATAGACCGCGGGCTGGATCTGCCCGCGAACCTGGCGACCATGCGGGATACGGTGACCCACCACCACAACATCTCGGGCGATGACAATGCCAGCCGCCTCATCTGGAGTGACAACCTGGAGGAGGGTGCTCTTGCCTTCCGGCAGAAGCGCCGTGCAGAGGTTGCTTTCTACGTCGGCTGCGTGGCCTCCTTCTACCCCATGGTCTATGGCATTCCCCAGGCTATGGTCCAGGTGATGGACCGGGCGGGTGTGGATTTCGCTGCACTTGGCGGTGAGGAATGGTGCTGCGGTTACCCTCTGTACACCGCCGGGATGGAGGGCCTGCTCGCCGAGCTGATGGCCCATAACGTGGCGCGCGTGCAGGAGATGGGGGCCAAAACCCTGGTGACGACCTGCCCCTCCTGCTATTACACCTGGTCGCACCTCTATCCGGAGTTGGAATCCAAGCCCCTTGGCTTCGAGGTGCTGCATGCCTCGCAGTTTCTGGCCCGGCTGGTGGGCGATTCCGCTGTGAAGCTGGGAAGCTTTGAGCAGACGGTGACCTATCACGATCCGTGCGATCTGGGGCGCAAGAGCGGCATTTTTGACGCCCCGCGGCAGGTCATCGAGGCGATGCCGGGCATTGAGTTTCGGGAGATGGATGCCCATCGTGAGAACGCTCTTTGCTGCGGCGGGGGAGGGGACGTCCAGATGGTGGACGAACGGGTGACTGAGACGGTCGCTTCGCGGCGTCTTGGCCAGGCCCAGCAGACGGGCGCGCGGGTGATCCTTTCGGCCTGCCAGCAGTGTAAGCGGACCTTGATGGCTGCCACCCGCCGGGACAAGGTACGTATGCGGGTCATGGACCTCTCTGAATTGGTTTTGCGGGCGATGGAGGGCGGAGCATGAGAATTGGTGTCTACGTCTGCTACTGTGGATCCAACATCGCCGGGACGGTGGACGTCGAGGCGGTGGCCAGGTATGCTGAGCAACTGGACGGCGTATTCGTGGCTCGCACCAACAAGTACACCTGTTCCGATCCGGGGCAGGAGAGCATCCGCCACGACATCTGCGAGTACGGTGTCGACCGGGTGGTTGTAGCTGCCTGCTCGCCGCGCATGCACGAGCGGACCTTCCGCGGGACGCTACACTCGGTAGGCCTGAACCCCTACTTTCTGGAGATAGCCAACCTCCGCGAGCACTGTTCCTGGGTGCATACGGACATGGTCACAGCCACGGCCAAGGCAAAAGACTTGATCCGGGCCGCCGTGGAACGGGTGCGCCGGCACGAACCACTCTATCCTCGCCAGGAACCGGTCACCCGGTCGGCCATGGTGGTCGGCGGGGGCATCGCTGGCATCCAGGCCGCGCTGGACATCGCCAATTCAGGATACCCGGTCTATCTGGTTGAGCGACAGCCATCTGTCGGCGGGCACATGGCCCAGTTGGACAAGACCTTCCCCACCCTCGATTGTTCGGCCTGCATCCTCACGCCCAAAATGGTAGACCTTGCGGCGCACCCCAACGTCCACCTGTTGGACTATAGCGAGGTGGAAGATGTGCAGGGCTATGTCGGCAACTTTCGGGTGAAGGTCCGGCGCAAGCCACGCTACGTCGACGTAGACAAATGCACCGGCTGCGGAACCTGTGCCGAGGCCTGCCCACGCGAGCTGCCCAGCGAGTTCGACCTGGGGCTCGCCAAACGCAAAGTGATCTACCGGCCCTTTCCCCAGGCAGTGCCCAACGCCTTTGTGATCGACAAAGTGGGCATTGCACCTTGCCAGAATGCCTGTCCGGCAGGCCAGCATGCCCAGGGCTATATCTCCTACATCCGGGAAGGCCGGTTCGAAGAGGCCCTGCGCATCATTCGCGAGGACAACCCCTTTGCCAGCGTTTGCGGCCGGACCTGCCACCACCCCTGTGAGGGCAACTGCAACCGGCGCCTGGTCGACGAGTCCATCGCCATCATGGAGCTGAAGCGCTTTGTGGTGGATTATGTCTATGCCCGGGGTCTGCCACGCCCCATCGAGCCGGTGTCCCAGACGCGTGAGGAGCGCGTGGCGATCGTTGGCTCTGGGCCCTCCGGCTTGACGGCGGCTCAGCACCTGAACAAGATGGGCTATGGCGTGACCGTGTTCGAGGCGCTCCCGGTGGCTGGAGGCATGATGCGCACGGGCATCCCGGAGCATCGCTTGCCCAAAGGCATCCTACAGCGCGACATCGACGACATCCTGGCCCTGGGTGTGCAGTTGCGGCTGAATAGCCCGGTCGGCCAGCCGGCGACACTGCTCAAAGCCCATGGTGGCAATTACGATGCAGTCTATCTGGCAACCGGTGTGAGCCGGACCACGAGTCTGGGGATACCGGGCGAAGAACTGACGGGCGTGCTGTCGGGCATCGCGTTTTTGAGGCACGTCAGCCTCGGCCGGCCTGTGCGGATCGGGAAGAGAGTCGCCGTGGTAGGGGGCGGCATCACCGCCGTGGATGCAGCCACCACGGCCCTGCGCCTGGGGGCTGAAGAGGTGAGCCTGGTCTACCGTCGATCCAGGGGCGAGATACCGGCCTATTCCTGGGAGCTGGAAGAGGCAGAGGCAGAGGGTGTCCGTCTGTTGACCAACACCGTGGCCACGCGCATCCTGGACAACGACGGCTGTGTGAGCGGAATGGAATGTGCCCAGTCGCGGCAGCTGAGCAAGATCGACGACAGTGGCAAGCGGGTGGTCGTGCCCGATCCGGGCACAGAGTTTGTCATGGAGGTGGACACCGTCATCCGGGCCATCGGCCAGTTCTCCGACCAGGTATTCCTAGAGGAGCCATTCGATACGATGGTGGGTGACCAGGAAACGCTGGCCACGGGGATCAGCGGGCTCTTTGCCGGCCGCGGGGCTGTCGCGGGTGCTGGGTTCGTCATCAATGCCGTGGCCTCGGGACACGAGGCTGCCCGCTCCATCCATCGCTACCTGCAGGGTGAGCCCCTGCAACAGGCGGAGCCCAACAAGCGGCCGGTGGAAAAGTGGACCCGCGAGGAAGCAGAGACCAAGGTGCGGCTGGGCGCCATCGTACCCACACCACGCCAAGAGCCAGCGCGCCTATCCCTGGAGGAACGGGTAGAGACCTTCCGGGAAGTAGTGCTGCCCCTGACGAAGGAGCAGGCCATGGCCGAAGCAGCCCGCTGCCTGGACTGTGGCATCTGCTCCGAGTGCTACCGCTGCGTGTGGGCCTGCGAGCGAGAGGCCATCGACCACAACATGCAGGAGCGGGTGGAAGAGCTTGAGGTCGGGGCCATCGTGCTGGCGACGGGTTTCGAGCTGTATGACGCCCGAAATTTGCCGCAATATGGTTATGGACGCCATGAGAACGTGTATACTGCGCTGGAGGTGGAGCGGCTGGTCAACGCCAGCGGCCCAACCGGGGGCCACGTCGTCTTGAGAGACGGGCGCGAGCCCGGCGCCGTGGCCATCCTTCACTGCATCGGCAGCCGGGACCGGCAGCACAACGCCTACTGCTCCCGCGTCTGCTGCATGTACTCGATGAAACTGGCCCACCTGATCCGGGAAAAGACCCACGCCCAGGTCTATGAATTCTATTTCGACATTACTGCCTACGGCAAAGGCTATGCCGAATTCTATGAGCGCATCCAGGAGGAAGGCGTCATCTTTGTGCGGGGCAAGGGCGCCGAGGTCGGAAGAGGGCCCGGTGGCGGCTTGGTCGTCCGCGCCGAGGAGACCCTGCTGGGTGAGATTGTAGAGATCCCCGTAGACATGGTCGTGCTGTCCACGGCCATGGTGCCCGCCGCCGATGCCGAGCAGCTGGCCCAGCTCTTCCACGTCAGCCGCAGCGAGGATGGCTTTTTCCTGGAAGCGCATCCCAAGCTGCGGCCCGTGGAAACCGCCATGGACGGCATTTACCTGGCCGGTACGTGCCAGGCGCCCAAGGACATCCCCGATACAGTGTCCCAGGCGAGCGGTGCGGCGGTCCAGGCCGTGGCGCTGCTAAACCGGGGCCAGGTCGAGATCGAACCGATGACCGCTGAAGTACTCCCCCTGCGCTGCGTTGCCTGTGGCCTATGCGCCGAAGTATGCCCGGCCGGAGCAGTGCGCATGGTCGATACGCGTGGCGGCAGGCTGGCCGAGATCAACCCGGCCCTGTGCAAGGGCTGTGGCCTGTGCGTCGCCGCCTGCCGGGGCGGGGCGATCACCCTGCACGGCTTTACGGACCAGCAGCTATTGGACCAGTTAACGGCCCTGCTGCGCCCCGCGGCCCTTGTGCCTGCGTGACCGGGCGCCGGGCCCTATCAAGGAGGAAAGACCCTATGGCCCTCATGACCGGAGACGAGATCCTCGAGATCGCAACCCGCCTCGAAGAGAACGGCGAGGCATTCTACGCCTCGGCCGCAGATTGTGCGACGACGGCTGGGGTCAAGGCGCTGTTCCGGGACCTGGCGCTGCAGGAACGCCTCCACCGCCGCGCGTTCGAAGCGATGGCGGGCGGCGAGGTGACGTTGGGTTTTACAGCCGAGCAGCACGAGGAGTTCCTGGCCTACACCGACGCGCTCTTGCGCAAGGAGTTCTTTGATGGCAGCGGTGGTGCCCTCGACCGTGCTGCACATGCCGGCGACGAGCGCTCGGTTCTGAAGGCCGCACTGGAATTTGAGAAGGAGACTCTCCTCTTCTACCACGAACTCGAGGGAATCGTTGGCAACGCGGATCGGGAAACCGTGGCAGGGATCATCCAGGAGGAGAAGCAGCATATCCAGCGCCTGTCAAAGATGCTGGCTGCAGTTTGAGATGCGCTGTGCTCCACCGGTTGGCCATGCGATCGAATGAGGGAAAGAGAAGGACAGGTTGAATGACTGAGAGCTTTGAGCCCAGGATCGTCGGGTTTCTCTGCAACTGGTGTAGTTACGCGGGGGCCGACATGGCCGGCACCAGCCGCATCGCCTATCCGCCCAACATCCGCATTGTCCGCGTACCGTGCTCGGGACGGGTGGACCCCCTCTTTGTGCTGAAGGCATTCCAGGAGGGGGCCGACGGGGTGCTGGTGGCGGGCTGCCATCCCGGTGACTGCCACTACGGTGATGGCAACTATCACGCCCGCCGTCGCTACGCCCTGATGCACAGCTTGCTCGATTACGTGGGCGTCGATGCTGGGCGCCTGCGCATCGACTGGGTGTCGGCCGCCGAGGGCAACCGCTTTGCCCAAGTGGTCGCCGAGTTAACCGAGCAGGTGAGAGAGCTTGGTCCGTGGGCCGGCCGGCAAGAGCGGGAGGTGGCCGCATGAGCAGGGAGATCCAGGAGGGCATCCGGGTCCAGGCGCGAGAATTGCTGGGCCTGGGCGAGATATCCTGTGTGATCGGCTACGAACAAGGTCCGAAGGGCCGCGTCCGGCCGGCATTCGTCTACGATCAGGCTGGCACTGACCGCCTGGTCTGGGACCAGACGTGCCACCATAACCTGGTGGTCTACCTGCACGACCGCCGCAAAGGGGGCAAGACCTCCGCGGCGTCCCGGGTGGCCGTGGTTGCCAGGCCCTGTGACGTGCGGGCCCTGAACGTGTTGATCCACGAGGGACAGGTATCCAGGGAAGAGGTCTTTGTGATCGGCGTGGCCTGCCCGGGCATGGCGGAGGGTGCCACGCTGCAGGCCCATTGCCAGCGCTGCCGGGAGCGTGTTCCGGTGTTCTATGACGCCTTGGTCGGCGAGCCGGCCAGGGTCAAGCTCCCTGCCGACGATTGGTCCGACGTGGCGGAATTGGAGGGGATGACCCCGGCTGAGCGACTGGCCTTCTGGAGCCGCGAATTCGACCGCTGCATCCGCTGCTACGCCTGCCGCCAGGCCTGTCCCGGCTGTTACTGCTTCGAATGCCTGGCTGAGCAAGTCGATCCAGCCTGGGTCAGCATTGCCCACGGCCTATCGCAGAAGGCCTTTTTCCACGTCATGCGCGCCTATCACCTGGCGGGCCGCTGCGTGGAGTGCCAGGCCTGCGACCAGGCCTGCCCGATGCACATCCCACTCAGCCTCCTGAACCGAAAAATCGCCAAAGAGGTGGAAGCCCTGTTCAACTACAAAGCTGGGGGTGATCCCGAGATCCCACCGCCGCTGGCGACTTTTCTCAAGGACGAGGAGTTGCCGCTTTGAAGGAGCACGAATGAAAGCAACGAGTAGAAGCGACCTGCTGGCCTGGCTCGATGCGCTTTCCGAGCAGTATACGGTGATTGCGCCCCGGATGGTCGACGGAGAGCTGCTCTACCGGCCTGTGCACGCCAGCGACGAGGTCGTGCTCGACTTTGAGCGGACGAGGCTATCGGCAAAATCCTATCTCCTGCCCGAGACCGAGGTCATCCTCGAGATCGAGAGACAGGAGGGCCAGGTGACGCTGGGCGAACCGAGGCTGGACCGGGATCAGGTAATCCTGCTGCGGCCCTGTGATGCCCGGGCTCTGCGCGCCCTCGACGCGCTGCTGCTGGATCGCCCACCAGCCGACGCCTACTATGCCGATCGACGCGAGAAGACGAGCTTGATCGGCCTCGCCTGCCCCCAACTCTGGGACGATTGTTTCTGTACGAGCCTGGGCAGCGCCCCTGACGATGCTTCGGCCGTGGACGTGATGGTCTATAAAGATGGCGACGCCCACCTGGTAGAGGTGATCACAGGCAAGGGCCGGGCCCTGATGGACGGGCTGGAAGCAGAAGAGGTGGAACGACCTACCCCGCACTCTGACAGGTCCGGCGAGCAGATAGCCGTGCTGGCGCCGGAGGATTGGCCCGGCCTGTTCGACGAGGCCTACTGGCACCAGCTCGCCGAGCGCTGCCTCAGTTGCCACGCTTGCACCTACGTCTGTCCTACCTGTCGCTGCTTCGATGTGCGCGATGATACGACGGCGGCGGGCGCCAGCTACACGCACATCCAGCGCCTGCGGGCCTGGGATAGCTGCATGGCCAGCGCCTACCGGCGCATTGCCGGCGGCCACAACCCACGTCCGGACAAGGCGCAGCGCCTGCGCAACCGCTACTATTGCAAATTCTGCTATTCGCCTTCCGATTTCGGAGCCGTGGCCTGTGTGGGCTGTGGGCGGTGCATTGAGGTTTGCCCGGTGGGCGTGGATATCGCCGAGATGCTGGCCAACGTGGCTGCCCTGGCCAAAGGGAGGAGCGCGTGAGCGAGCGAGACAACCCCCTGCGCCCACTGCTGGGCACGCTGGTGGACACCAAGGACCTGGCCGACGACATCAAGCTTTTCCAGATCGAGTTGAATGGGGACCGCTTTGAGTACCAACCCGGCCAGTTTGCCTTTGTCTCGGCCTTTGGCGTGGGTGAGGCACCCTTTGGTTTGGCCTCGGTATCGTCGCGGACCCCTGCGCTGGAGTTTGCCATCAACCGCATCGGGACAGTCACCTCGGCCCTGCACGGCCTGGAACGCGGGGCGGTGGTCGGCGTGCGTGGGCCCCTGGGGAACGCTTTCCCGCTGGATGAGATGCAGGGCAAGAACGTCGTCGTGCTGGGTGGGGGTATCGGTGGCGCGCCCCTGAGGCCGGTCATCCACACCATCCTGGACAACCGTCCCGATTATGGCCACCTGGATATCCTGTGGGCGGCGCGCAGCCCCTCGCTCCTGGTGTTTACGGACGAATACGACGACTGGCGCTCGGCGCCCGATACGGAACTGCACCTGACGGTGGACAAGGGAGACAGCGACTGGACAGGGAACGTGGGCCTCATCACCGGACTATTGGAGAAGGCAGCGCCCTCGCCCGAGGATGCCGTGGCCATCATCTGCGGGCCGCCGATCATGATCAAGTTCACGGTCCTGACCCTGCAAAAGCTCGGCTTCACCGCTGAGCAGATGATCATGACGCTGGAAGCCAAGATGAAATGCGGCATCGGCAAATGCGGGCGCTGCAACCTGGGCGAAAAGTTCGTATGCCTGGATGGCCCTGTCTTTTCCTATGCCCAGGTATCCCATTTCCTGGAGAGTTTCGTCTAGGCTGCCATCACTGTACCTGCTTTGCCAAGGAGGGGAAATGGTCGAGCTTGACGCCCTTCGTCATTGTGAGCTGTTCGCCGACCTTAGCGACAAAGAGCTTGGGCAGTTGGCGGCCATTGTCTGCGAGGAGAGACACGAGCCCGGGAGCCTCATCTGCGCCGAGCGTGAGCTTGCCGACCGGCTCTTTGTCCTGAGCAGAGGCAGAGTGCAGCTGCAGATCCGCTTGCGGGGGCACTTGGAGCCTGCAGGCGAGGCAACCATCGAGGAAGTCGAGCCAGGACGCATATTTGGTTGGTCGTCGCTGGTGAAACAGCGTCGATTTACCGCATCGGCCCGCGCTCTGGATCCCGTAGCCGTCTTGTCTATCAGGGCAGATGACCTCCGGGCCCTGTTCGACCAGAGCCCGCATATCGGGTTCGTGGTCATGAAACAACTGGCCGAGGTGGTCGCCTCGCGGCTGCAGCACACCCGCCAGGTCTGCGAGGAGGCAGCGGCAGAGGCAGCGCTGGATGACGGCAGACGCGAAGGCTAGGGCTACCCAAGGGTAGTTGGGAAAATGAATAGCGCAGCAGGAGGCCGCAGCCTATGCTTCCTCTGTCGTCCCGACGTCAGCCCTCGGCAGGCGGACGACGAACTTGCTGCCCAGGCCCGCCTCCGACTCCAGCCGGATCTCCCCGCCCCAGTTCTCGATCAGCCGCTTCACAATGGCCAGGCCGACACCGGTGCCGACGGGCGACGCCGTTCGGGCATTCTCTGCACGGTAGAACTCTTCAAAGATACGGTCCTGATCTTCAGGCGGGATGCCGATCCCGGTATCGCGGACGATTCCAACCACATGCTGTGGTGTCTGTTTCAGCGATACGGCGACGATGCCCCCGGGCTCTGTGTATTTGAGGGCATTACTCAGGAGGTTGGTCCACACCAGCTTGAGCCGGTCGGGATGGGCTTGCACCGGTGCCAGGTCTGGAGCAACGTCCACACTCAGAAAGATGTCCTTGCTGTCTGCCTCGGCCTTCATGAGCTCAACTACGCTTTGAAGCACATCTGCGCTCTGAACCGCAGCCAGTTGCTCATCCCGGCTGGCCTCCTCGCGCGCCCGGGCCAGCCTCAGCAGGTCCGAGACCAGGTCCGACAGCTCCTCCGTCCGCTCCATGAGCCGTTTCAGGACGCCACGCACCTTCTCGGGTGGCAGGTAGCCCGACAACACCAGTTCCATGCTGGTATGGATGGTGTTGATGGGCGCTCGCAGCTCGTGGGTGACGAGGGTCAGAAACCGGGTGCGTTCCGCGTCGATCCGCCGCAGGCGTTCGTTCAGGACCTCCAATTGCCGGCTCTTGGCCAGAGATGCCTGGTGGCTCTGGAGCAGCTCACGGTCACGCTGGCGGAGCCGGACGGTGATGGACGAGGTCATATAGGCCACCAGCCAGAGGGTCAGAGCCATGGTCCCTGTTACGGCCAACAGGTAGCCTGTCATGCGGTACGGCTCTGCGTCCCCGAGCATCGGCAAGTGATAGTGCTGCAGGACGCCGGTAGCCTCGAGTCCGGTCATGGCAGCGAACAGCGCCGCGGCCACGGTGCCCATCACAAAACTGATGGTGCGCGAGAGCAGGATACTGGCGATGATGGTGTGGAACACAAAAAAGACGGCCATGGGGTTCTCCACGCCGCCAGAGAAGTGCAGCAGGATGGCCAGCGCGACCAGGTCGAGCAGGATCTGGATACATGCAAAACGCTGTGCCTGTCGCAGCCGGGGCATCCCTGCCGGGCCCAACATCAGGTTACGGTTGTATAGCCGGAACTGGCTGTTGTAAAGAGCGATGGCTGCCGTGACAGCGATGAGTGGGAGCAGTGGAAGCGCGCCCGGAAACAAAAGCCAGCTCAGGGCAATGGCCGAGCCGGTCCCCAAGACGGCGAGCCAGCGCAAGCGGATCAGCCAGCCGATCCGCTCGATGAGCTCGGCCTCGTGGGGGATTTGGTTTTCCATCAGCAAGGCCTGGATAGCCTATCCTTGGGTCGCGCCAGCAGGCTCCCCTGCAAAGCGCTCAGCGATCTCGAGGACCTCGCTGAGTGGAACAGGCTTGTCCAGGAACATGTGGGCCCGCAAAGGCCGGTCGGTGGGAAAGTCGCCAGCATGCTCCGAATCTACAATCGAAGTGAGCATGACGACCGGCACATCCCGGAGCTGCGGGTCAGACGCAATCTCCTCAGAGACCCACACCCCTTCCGTGGGCATGCGCATGATGATGTCGAGGAAGACCAGATCGGGCTTGGCCTCGCGCATCATCTCCAGGCCCAGGCTCCCCTGATGGGCACAACGCACCGTAAAGCCGTTGGCCTGCAGCGCGGCCTGCAGCGCAGCGCACAGATCGGGATCATCGTCGATGACCAACACACTTCCTTTTGTCCCCATGGTTCCCTCCAGGTCTACCAGGAATCCGAAGCGACTAAGCGTGGTGCGGTGCTCTACTACCATTATAGCACAAGCGACGCGCAGCGCCAAAGTCCGAGATCTCTGCTTGGACCGGCCATGCTTCCGGTCCCGTCCTGGGCTCGCAGGAGGGACATGGCCTCGCGGCAAGCGGAGGTCGTGCCGGTAGGAGAGGTATCTTCCATTTTTCGGAATGGAATGGGTGTTTCATCCCATATTCCGCACCGGAAGACATAATATGGTAGAGATTTCGAGCCACCTTATCGCCGGCACTTGACAGGACGGCATGCTTGTGATAGACTTCACAGGAATACATGAGACAAAGATTGGGCGATGCCACGCCTGGGAGACAGATAGATCTTGAGACCGCTGTGGGTTTGCTCTACGACTGCAGGTCCAAGACATCAAGGAGCGTGACGTAATCAGCGTCACTCCACAGACACTCATGCGCGAACTCGGAGGTTGCTGCGTCTGAAACGCATCTCTCGCAGACCGCTGATCTTACGAACCTGAGGAGGGATTGTATGGAGCAAGAGACACTGGATTTGGCGCCTTTGTACGAGATGCTGAAGGAGTACAAGACCCAGCGTGGTGCAGTGATCCCAGCGTTGCAGAAGGCCCAGGGCATTTATGGCTGGCTACCAAAGGAGGTACTGGAGGTTGTCTCGCAAGAGATGCGCGTACCGCTCAGCCAGATCTATGGGGTCGTGACCTTCTATTCACAGTTCTATCTTACCCGCCGCGGGCGGCACATCTGCCGGCAGTGCGATGGAACCGCCTGTCATGTCAAAGGCGCTGCCGCCATCGTCAGCGCGGCCGAGAAGCACCTCGGCGTCAAGGCTGGCGAGACGACACCAGACTACGAGGTCACCTTTGAGGTCGTCTACTGCCTCGGTTCCTGCGGCCTGGCACCGGTAGCCATGATCGACGACAAGGTCATCGGGCACCTCGTGCCGGAACGGATGGTGGACATTCTGGACAAGTTGGAGTAGCTATGAGGAATCGGTGCCCAAGGAGTGGCAGGTACGCGAGCTATCTTTGCACATCCTCGACACTGGGGGATATCCCCCTGTCCTCTCCACCAGTGAGAGGCTGGCTATACGACTATATCGTCGAAGGCGAGGCAGAGCTCGCCGCTCGACCATAGGGAGGAAATGATGCCAAAGCTCAAGTCGATTGAGGATCTGAAAGCGGTCCGCGAACAGGCCCAAAGGGATCTGAAGGTGCGCACCGAGACCGGCACCCGGATCATCGTCGGGATGGGGACATGTGGCATCGCCGCGGGCGCCCGCGAGACAATGCATGCCATCCTCGAGGAACTCGACCGGCAGGGGATCGAGGCCAATGTCACAACCGTCGGTTGTATCGGCATGTGCTCCAAGGAACCCCTGGTGGACATCGAGCAGGCAGGGCGACCGCGGATCACCTATTGCAACGTCGATCCCAGCATGGTGCCGCGGCTCATCGAAGAGCACCTGCGCCAGGGCAATGTGGTTTATGAGTGGACGATGGGCCGAGTGCCCAGCGAGGGCATCGGACAGAGTTCATGACGAATATGGACTGCGAAATTGGCGGATAGCCATCGGAGGAATCTGTTATGAGCGAAGCATTGCGCCGGGCCAACGTCCTGGTCTGCGGTGGGACGGGTTGTGAGGCCTCCGGCTCTCACGATACCTTCCAAAGGCTCACCGAGGAGGTGGAGCGGCGGGGCCTTACCAACGAGGTACAGCTGATCCACACTGGCTGCCGGGGGTTCTGCGCCATGGGACCCATTGTGATCATCTATCCGGAAGGGATCTTTTACTGCCAGGTCCAAGGGGAGGACATCCCACTCCTTGTCGAGGAGACGCTGGTCAAAGGCCATATTGTGGAGCGATTGACCTACAAGGAACCTGCTGCGCATCAGGCGGTGCCCTTCTACAGCCAGATCCCCTTCTACGAAAAGCAGAAGCGCATCATCCTGCGCAACTGCGGCATGATCGACCCGGAAAATCTGGAGGAGTATATTGCCCGTGACGGCTACCAGGCCCTGGGCAAGGTTCTGTCGACGATGACCCCTCGGGACGTCTACGGAGAGGTCAAGGCCTCCAAGCTCCGGGGCCGGGGCGGCGCAGGCTTTCTTACCGGTCTCAAGTGGGAGTTTACCGCCCGGGCCCAGGCAGAGCCCAAGTACGTCGTCTGCAACGCCGACGAGGGCGATCCTGGTGCCTTCATGGACCGCTCGGTCATCGAAGGGGATCCCCATAGCTTGCTTGAGGGCATGATCATCTGCGGCTATGCCATCGGCGCCAGGGAAGGATACGTCTACTGCCGGGCGGAATACCCATTGGCCATCAAACGCCTCGAGATCGCCATGGCCCAGGCCGAAGAGTACGGGCTGCTGGGAGACAACATCCTGGGCACCGACTTCTCCTTCCATCTCCATGTGAAGGAGGGAGCCGGCGCCTTTGTCTGCGGCGAGGAAACGGCGTTGCTGGCCTCCATCGAGGGCCGGCGCGGCGAGCCTCGCCCGCGGCCTCCCTTTCCGGCCGTTGTCGGCCTGTGGGGCAAGCCCACCAACCTGAACAACGTGAAGAGCTATGCCAGCGTGCCGCAGATCATACTTAACGGGGCAAAGTGGTTCGCCAGCATCGGCTCGCCCGAATCGCCAGGCACGGCCATTTTTGCGCTCACCGGCAAGGTGAACAACACGGGCCTGGTCGAGGTGCCGATGGGCATCATGTTGGGCGAGATCATCTTTGACATCGGTGGCGGCATTCCCAACGGCAAACCCTTCAAGGCGGTACAGACCGGCGGGCCTCTGGGCGGCTGTATCCCGGTCCAGCACCTCAACGTGCCGGTTGACTTTGACTCGCTGAAAGAGGTCGGGGCCGTTATGGGCTCCGGCGGCATGATCGTTGTCGACGAAGACACCTGCATGGTTGAATTCGCCAAGTTCTTCCTGACCTTTGCCACCGCCGAGAGCTGTGGCAAATGCGTTCCCTGTCGCATGGGCGGCAAGCGCATGCTTGAGGTGTTGACTCGCATCACGGAGGGCCGGGGCCGGCTGCAAGATCTGGTCACCCTCCGCGAGCTTGCCGCCGGCATGGAGGAAGCTTCGCTGTGTGCCTTGGGCCAGCTGACGCCCGGCCCGGTCAAGTCCGCACTACAATACTTTGAAGACGAGTTCATCGCCCACATCGTCGATAAGCGCTGCCCCGCGGGCGCGTGCACAAGCCTGGTCCGTGCCCGGTGTATCAACGCCTGCCCGGCCGACGTGGACGTGCCCAGCTACGTGGCACTGGTGGCCCAGGGCCGCTACGCAGAGGCACTGGAGATCCATCGCCGCACCAATCCCTTCCCCCTGGTCTGTGGCCGTGTGTGCCCGGCCTTTTGCGAAGACCGCTGCCGGCGGGCCGATATCGACGAAGCGATCGCCATACGTGACGCCAAACGCTTCATGGCCGATCACGAGTTGGAACGGCCGTGGACGCCGCCGAGATATGGCGAAGCCAAGGACCAAAAGGTTGCCGTCGTCGGCTCCGGGCCGGCGGGGCTCACGGCCGCCCTCCGCCTGGCGCAGCAGGGCTACCCGGTCACAGTGTTCGAACAGCTTCCCGCGCCAGGCGGCATGATGGCATTCGGCATTCCGGACTATCGCCTGCCGCGCGACATTCTGAATGCCGACATCGAAGCCATCACCCGGGCCGGAGTCGAGATCCGCTGCAACCAGGCCCTGGGCCGTGACTTTAGCCTCGACTCCCTGTCTGAGGATGGCTACAGTGCCGTGGTGCTGGCCATAGGCGCTCACAAGAGCAGCAAGCTGCGCATCGAGGGCGAGGAAAAGGAAGGCGTCCTGCCCGGTGTCGACTTTTTGCGGGAGGTGGCCCTGGACAACCCGCCCGATCTCACAGGCAAACGCGTAGGGGTGGTCGGCGGAGGCAATGTAGCCATCGACGCCGTGCGCACGGCCTGGCGGCTGGGTGCCAGCCAGGTTCACGTCATCTATCGCCGCCTGCGGGAGGACATGCCAGCCTACGAAGAAGAGATCAAGGCTGCCGAAGAGGAAGGTGCCATCTTCCACTTCCTGACCAATCCCACCCGGGTTCTGGGCGATGGGCATGTGACGGGGGTAGAGTGCCTGGTCCACGAGCCGGGCGACTTTGACCGGAGCGGTCGCCGTCGTCCGGTGCCGGTCCCAGGCTCAGAGTTCACCCTGGACCTCGACGTGCTCATCCCAGCCATCGGCCAATCGCCTGACGTCGAGTGGTTGGCTGGTGATCCGGCAATTGCCCTCCAGCGGAACAACACCTTCGAAGTCAGCGGGGCGCTGTGCACGTCGCGGGAGGGTGTGTTTGCGGCAGGTGATGCCGTCCTTGGACCGGCTACCGTGGTAGAGGCAGTGGCGCAGGGCAACGAAGTGGCCCGCGCGGTGGATCACTATCTGCGAACCGGGACGACGGAAAAGACCGTCATGATGCCTGGCTATGAGGTGGTGGAGCAGCCCTTTGACCTGGACGAATATGCCGATGCGCGCCGGCCTCACAGACCCGAGTTGCCGGTCGGCGAGCGTCGTGGCAACTTTCGCGAGGTCGAATTGGGCCTGGACGAAGAGACAGCCCGTGAGGAGTGCAAGCGCTGTCTGCGTTGCGACCTGGAATGGTTGGAGACGATGCAGCTTGCGTTTGAGCCTGTCCCCGCGCGCCAGGCATCCAAAGTGTTCTCAGCAAGCAGGAGAGATAACCAATGACAGAGACGGTGAGCATCACCATCGACGGCCAGGCGATCCAAGCCCGGGCCGGCCAATCCATACTGGAGGCAGCGACCGCAGCGGGCATCAAGATCCCCGCCCTTTGCCATCACCCGGCCCTGAAGCCGATCGGTGCCTGCCGCGTTTGCCTGGTCGACATCGCCTTTGAGCGAGCCTTGCACCCAGCTTGCACGTACGAAGTCAGGCAAGGGATCGAGGTCCATACACGTTCACCCAAGGCTGAAGAAGCCCGGCGATTCGCGCTGGAGCTCATCCTGTCTGACCATCCTTTGGACTGCATGACCTGTGAGCGTACCGGGAGTTGCGAGCTGCAGGACCTGGCCTACCAGTATGGCATCAAGGAGAGCCAGTTTCCCGGGACACAGCACGAGTATGCGCTCGACACGTCCAACCCCTTCTACGAGCGAGACTATGAAAAGTGCATCCTCTGCCGCCGCTGTGTCCGTACCTGCGATGAGATCAATGGCGTGGAAGCCATCGCCGTCATCCAGCGCGGCTGGGACAGTAAGATCGGCACTGCTTTCGACGGCATCATGCAGGACAGCCCCTGCGAGTTCTGCGGCATGTGCGTCGAAGTCTGCCCAACCGCAGCACTGCAACCCAGGCTGGGCAAACAGCAGGGCCGTGCCTGGGAGGTGGAGAAAGTAGCAACCACGTGCCCCTACTGCGGCGTCGGTTGCCAGTTCTACCTCAAGGTCAAGGACGGGCGCATCCTGGGCGTAGCCTCCAAGTGGGACGCCCCGGCAAATCACGGCTGGACCTGCGTCAAGGGCCGTTATGGCTGGGACTTTGTCCACCATCCTGAGCGCTTGACCCAGCCACTTATCCGCCGTGAGAAGGGCGGCGAGTTGGAGGAAGCCGGCTGGGACGAAGCCCTGGACCTCGTGGCGCAGCGATTCAAGGCGATCGTGAAAGACCATGGACCGCAGGCGTTCGGCACACTGGCCTCGGCCAAGTGCACCAACGAAGAGAACTTTGCCATGCAAAAGTTCAGCCGCGCTGTGATAGGGACCAACAACGTCGACCACTGTGCACGCCTTTGACACAGCGTCACCGTGACCGGTCTGGTCACAGCGTTTGGCTCCGGGGCCATGACGAACTCGTTCGACGACATCGCCGACGAGGCACAGGTCTACTTTATCATCGGCTCCAATACGACCGAGAACCATCCGGTGCTGGGCATGCGCTTGCGGCAAGCGGTGAAACAGCGCAACGCCAAGCTCATCGTCTGCGATCCGCGCGCCATCCCCATCGCGGATCTGGCGACGCTCCATATCCGCCAGAAGCCGGGCACCGACATCGCCCTGCTCAACGGCATCATGCACGTCCTCATCGCCGAGGGGCTGTACGACAAGGAGTTCGTCGCCGAGCGCACCGAGGGGTTCGAGGACCTGAAAGCCAAGGTGATGGAATACCCTCCCGAGCGAGCTGCCGAGATCACCGGCGTACCAGCTGAGCAGATCGTGGAAGCAGCGCATCTTCTGGCGGAGAACCGTCCCGGCGCCCTGCTCTACGCTATGGGTATCACCCAGCACATAACTGGCCATCAAAACGTACTGTCCTGCGCCAACCTGCAGATGCTACTGGGCAACATGGGTGTACCGGGCGGAGGCGTCAACCCGCTACGTGGACAGAACAACGTCCAGGGCGCCTGCGATATGGGCGGCCTGCCGAACGTCTACCCCGGCTACCAGGCCGTGACGGTCGAAGCGGCCCAGAAAAAGTTCGAGGAAGCCTGGGGCGTACCCCTCTCAAACCAGGTCGGGCTGACCCTGACCGAGATGTTGCCGCTTGCAGCGGAGGGCAAGATCCGCGCACTGTACATCATGGGTGAAAACCCGATGATCTCGGACCCGGACGCCAATCACGCCGAGCACTGCCTGCGCAGCCTGGACTTTCTGGTGGTGCAGGACATCTTTCTGACCGAGACCGCAGCCCTGGCCGACGTCGTGCTTCCAGGGTCGAGCTTTGCCGAGAAGCTGGGCACCTACACCAACTCGGAGCGGCGCGTCCAGTTTGTGAACCCCGCGGTACCTGCGCCGGGCGAAGCCAGGCCTGACTGGTGGATCATCGGTGAGATTGCACAGCGGATGGGCTACGGCGGCCTGACCTACGCCTCGCCGCGCGAAATCATGGACGAGATCAACCAGCTGACGCCCAGCTACGGGGGCATCACCTACGACCGCATTGGCCAGATGGGCCTGCAGTGGCCTTGCCCCAATGCCGACCATCAGGGCACGGCGATCCTGCATATCGGCAGGTTCAGCCGGGGATTGGGCCACTTTGGCGCGGTGGATTGGCGGCCACCCGCCGAGGAAACCGACGAGGAGTATCCGTTTGTCTTTACCACCGGCCGTGTCCTCTACCACTACCATACGGGCAGCATGACCCGGCGCTCAGAGGGATTGGATGCGATCTTCCCCGAGCCCGTGGTAGAGATCAACGCGGAGGACGCCGCGCGGTTGGAAGTGGTGGATGGGCAGCCGGTGCGGATCTCTTCACGGCGTGGCACGATCGAGGCAGAGGCCCTGGTAAGCCCCATGACCGAACCGGGTGTGGTCTTTATGCCCTTCCACTTTGCCGAGGCGGCGGCCAACAAGCTGACCATTGCCGCCCTGGACCCAATCGGCAAGATCCCGCAGTTGAAGGTCTGTGCCGTCAAGGTTGAGACAGTCTGACATTTTCCGCCCGGGCCGGCCCGGGCGGAAAGGCGACAAGGAGAGAGGAAATGGATGTAACCAAGATCTATGAGTATGCCCTTCAGCGCGAGCGCGAGGGCCGGGACTTTTTTCGCAACAATGCCCAGCGCTTTGGGCACGCGGCGGTCGTGGGCGCCTTTGAGAAGCTGGCTGAGGAAGAGGAAAAGCACATCCGCTTTATCCAGAGCCTGCTCGATGCCCAGCAGGCGGGCGGTGCATCCAGCCTGGAGACGGGCCAGCAGATGGACAGGGAGGGCTTTTTCTCCGAGCGTGCCGAGACCGAGCTGCTGGACCAATCGATCATCGAGGCGATGGTGCCCGACCTGGCGGTGCTGCGCACGGCTTATCTGATCGAGCGCGACTTTGCCGAGTTCTATGAAATGGCAGCCGACAAGGTCGAGGATCCGACAGCCAAAGAGTCGCTGCAGATGCTAAGCCGCTGGGAGCGACAGCACGAGAAGCTGTTCAAAACAATGCACGACCGGGCCTTTGAAGAGTATGCGGCCATGCCCTGGGGTGGCTAGCCTGATCGTATCCGGTTGACCAGGAGGAGCTTGCGTCGCTCCGCTTACGGCCCAAACGATCATCTTCACCTGCAAGAGCGACCAGAGTACCAAAGGGGAGGGACCATGAGCATCGAAGAGATCCTGCACGAGGCGATCCAGGGTGAGATCGAATCGTACGAGCTATACACCAACGCTATAGAACTGGTAAAGCAGGAGCACGTCAAGGAGACACTGCGCGAGCTCGCCCAGGAAGAGCTGGGTCACAAGGCCGCGCTGGAAAGGATGGCTGCCAGCCCGGGCAGCGTGCGGCGCGGCGTGAAGCGATTGCAGCGGACGCCCATCCAGGACTACAGGATCGGCGACCACCTGGTCGTCAAGCCACTCGGGCCTGATTCCACGTTCCAGGACGTGTGTATCTTTGCCTCTCGCAAGGAGCAACAGTCGTACGAGCTCTACCGGGATCTAGCAGAGGAGAACGAGGGCGAGGTCCGTGCCTTATTCGAGGCTATGGCCAAGGATGAACTCCGGCACAAGAACCTGGTCGAGGGCTGGTACGAGGAGGTCATCTACCAGGACTTTTAGCTTTTGAGGGCAACGCTGCGAGGCATCGCGGATCGCAGTCTATTGCGGAGTGAAACACAGCCGGCGGTCACGGCATTATCTTGACCGCCGGCTGCTTTAGCGCCAAACGAGGGACCACCAAGCCAGAGTATCCGGCTGAGGCTCACTCCACAGTCACAAGATCGAACGACTCGTGGCTATTGCCGTCCAGATCTTGGACGACAAAGCCGACGATATACTGGCCGGGCGCCGCGTCCAGGGCCTCCCAGGAGAACATCTGGTCACCGAAGGTCAGGGTGCCACCTTGCAGCGTAACCGTATCCTCCACCCTGCCGCGCTGGTCGAGGTCCATCCACGTGTCCAGCACGGTGAAGGTGTCGCCGGTACTGGGGATGATCTCGCGGGGCGCGCCTGTGCCGCCTTCGCCGGTGAAGCCAAAGACCTGCTTCAGCACGCCATCGCTGAAATAGAGCCGGGCATAGCGTGACTGGCCGTCGTCGGCATAGGTGTAGGTGCCCTCGACGGTGTACACGGCCTCCTCAGGCGAAGCACCATAGACCTCGGGACGGAAGAGCGCCACCACCGAATCGGAGCCGTCGTCGATGGCAAACACGATGGGCTCCCACTCGAACTCCATCGTAAACTCGCCCTCATCCCCCCAATCGGGGTAGTACACGCCGTCGATCTCCCGGGTCTCGTCACTCTCCAGATAGTCCTGGTCGGCCACAAAGATAGAGTTGGACTCGGCATCAAAAAAGCCGACAAAGAGCAGCACATAGCCAACATTGTCGCCGCGGATGTCGGTGCTCAACCGGATCGTCTGACCGGGCGCAACCACAGCAGCAGAGAGGGTGACCGGGTCAACCTCGATTTCGCCAACCCCTGGCCCGGCGATCGTCGCGTCGCGCTCAGGCACGGCAACGACGCCTGCAGCTGGCTCGAACGCTTTGCCGGTGTAGTGGTACGCCAAAAAGTCATCCCACAGCGATTCGACCGCAAAACGCCGGGCGACGGTGGTATATGAGTCGTAGCCGGCGTAGCGTGACTGGTAGAGCTGGGAGTTGGGAAAGTAGATGGAAATGCCACCGGCCGCCGGCTTCTTGCTGCCGTGCTTCTCGGTGACAATGGCCCGATCCAGCGCAGCCAGCAGCTCATCCGCTGCCTGGGCGACCTCGCGGCTGCCACTTTCCGCCTTCAGCAGTTGGGCCAGGTTGCCCAGGTCGAGGTAAGAGGGCGGCACCTCTTTGCCAAAGACGCTGGTGAACGATTGGGCGTAGGACCGGGCCTTGGCCACGTCGTCCTGATTGGCTCCCTGCAGCGCGTAGGCCAGGTCATTGGTCCGATTCATCAGCTCCGGCATCGCTTGCAGGTCGACAGCGGCCAGCGTCACGCTGCCCTGCATCTGCTGTGCCAGTTGTTCGGCTGAGGGCACGCCAAAGAGGCTGGACAGGGGCGAGCCACGCGACAGGAACTCGGCCCGGGCCTGATCGTCCACGATGCGCTGGTCTTCCTGGATGTAGCTCTCCACGATGATGCGACCCAACTCTGCGCCATCCATGCCGGGATCATCGCGTAACGCGCCCAGGAAGCCGGTATAGGCCCAACCCAGGGCCGGTTCCGTCTCCTGCGAGACCACCGCATAACGGGCATGCGGGGCTAGTGCAGCCAAGACCTCGAGATGCCCCATCAGGCAGGCGTCCAGGCCGATCAGCTCGAATTGGTCCAGCCCCGCCCGATCGCGTATCTCCTGCAGGGCTTCGTCCATTTCCATCAAGAAAAGCTGGTCGCCCATGTCGGCGAGAGCGACGTTATCGTCTCCCTTGCCACCAGGCGCGGGGTCGGTCCAGCCGCCAGGCCAGCCCATGCCGTGGTCGGAGAGGATCAGCACGTGTTTGTCGGCAGGAAAGGTCTCGATGGCCCACGTGACAAAGTCTACCAGCGTGTCACCGTCGGCCATGTTGACCTCGCCGAGGTCGGCCACCTCTTGCGAAGATACGCTCTTCAGATCGGGGTCGAGCGTTAGGTAGAAACGCTTGGTAGAGGACCAATCCCCGTCTCCCCGATAGCCCGTCCGGAAACGGTCCACCTGGGCCACGATATGCACCCGGTCGCTGGAACCGATGCGCTCGGCCTCGTTCAGGTCCAGGTAGATGTCCTGCTCCAGGATCTTGTCATCAGCGTCCTGGTAGAGCATGACCAGCCAGGTCTGTCCCCCTTCCGACGACAGCGATGGAGGGACAAAAGGCCTGGGCGTCCTGGTTGGCGCAGAGATCACCGTGGGCTGGGACACGACATCCGGCTGCGTCGGAACGTTGACGACGAGGCTTTCGTCGGCAGTGGGCGGGGCGAGAAAGACCACGTACACGCAGGCACAAACGGCCAGGATGGCCACAAGGCCAATGATCATTGGCAGCGACAGTTTGCCGCCGCCCAGCAGCTTCAGCAGGCCGTCTATCGGGATCTGCGGGGCGCTCCCGGTGGGCCGGCTCGTGGCTCCCTGGCTGGAGGGCCTGGCCGGCTGCTGGGCATCTCTGGGTCTACCGCGGCTGGGCGCACTCGCCCTCTCACGCTCGCCAGACTGCCCAGGTTCGGTGCGCCGCCGGCGCCTGGCCTCCACCTTCTTTTTGGTCATGGCCCTCTACACCTCTCTGCTCCGGACTGCCTCTGCGATCAGTTCAAGCCGATCGCTCTTTGAGGAGGTCCCGGATTTCTGTGAGGAGGACTTCCTCGGCTGAAGGCTCGGGTGGCGCCTCCGGCGCAGCCTCCTCCTGCCTCTGCAGCTTGTTGATGGCGCGTACGATCAAAAAGACGGCAAAGGCAATGATCAGAAAATACACGATCGCCTGGATGAAATTGCCGTAGGCGATGACAGCTTCTCCGACCTCAATCGAGAGCCCGGAAAAGTCCAAACCGCCCAGCAGCACGCCAACGAGGGGCATAATTATGTCGTTCACCAGGGAAGTGATGATGGCCCCAAAGGCAACACCGATGATCACGGCGACGGCCAGGTCGATCACGTTCCCGCGCATGACAAAGTCCTTGAATTCCTTCAACATGGTCATCCCTCCTTGTGCAAGATGTGTTGGTAAGAGATCTCGTGGCGCGTCCCAGCCCCCCAGCGAGAAGTTACGGCAAAGGCCTGTCCTTGGACGTGGTGCAAAGTCTGGCTGCGTTGAATATCCAGCAGCACTGGCAGAGATCATACCACCAAAACCGCTGGAGGGCAAAAACTGCCTCGCGCGGATTGTGCCAATCCGCGCGAGGGCGTAGGTCCCAGGCAGGAGCGTTCAACTTGTAGGAGAGGTCTCCACGCTGTGTCGCGGCAGCCAGCCGGGCAGCACTCTAGGTCCACGCGGGGCAACAGCTCTCAGATTGGCAGCCAGCCATGATCGTGGTGTAATGATAAGGACAGCAAGATTATCATACAAGGATAGCCAGCGGCAGCGGCCTCAGCCCTCAGCTGCCCAGTCCCGCAGGAACTGGACCAGGAGCCGGACCCCGAACCCGGTTCCGCCCTTTTGCAGATAGGGCGGGCGCTTGGGCCCGCCTGGCCGTTCTTCGAAGGCCATGCCCGCGATGTCGACGTGCGCCCAGGGGTAGCCGTCGGCGAACTGCTTGAGGAACATGGCCGAGGTACCCACCCCGCCGTCGCGACCACCGCTGTTGGACAGGTCGGCAGTGAGGCTCTCGATTTTGTCGAGGTAGTCATCATAGAGCGGCATGGGCCATACCCGCTCGCCGCTGGCCTCGCTGGCGGACTGCAGGCGCGATGACAGTTCCTCGTCGGTGCCAAAGAGACCCGCAGCAACACCCCGCCCCAGGGCCACGACGCAGGCACCGGTCAGCGTGGCCAGATCGACCACCGCTCGCGGTTTGAACTGAGCCGCATAGGCCAGCGCATCGGCCAGGATCAGGCGTCCTTCGGCATCGGTGCTGATGACCTCGATCGTCTTGCCGTTCATCGCCTCCAGGACATCGCCGGGCTTGTAGGCCTGGCCGCTGGGCATATTCTCGGTGGCAGGCACCAGGCCGACGACATGGAGGGAAAGATCCAGTTGGCCGACGGCGTACATGGCCGCCAGCACCGCCGCACCGCCGCCCATATCGCCCCGCATGCGGTCCATCTTTTCCGATGGCTTGAGGGAGATCCCACCCGTATCAAAGGTGATGCCTTTGCCGACGATCACGACCGTGTCCAGATCGGGCCGCTCCGGCTTGTGCTCGAGGACAATAAACGCAGCCGGTTCGTCGCTGCCCTGGGCCACACCCAGGAACGCGCCCATCTCGAGCTCGTCGGCGTCCTCTTCCGAGAGGATCTGGCAGCGCATCTCGTCGAACTCGCCGGCGATCTCCATGGCCAGCTCGGCCAGGTCGGTCGGCGTGGCATAGTTGGACGGCCGGTTGACCAGGTCCCGGGCCAGGCAGGCCGCCTCGGCCACGATCTCGCCCGCCAGCGCGCCGGCTTCGACCTCGGCCACCTTATCCGGATCGAACTGGACCAGCGTGAATGTCTCCGGATCCAGCCGGTCGGGGGGCTTGTTCTTCAACTCCAGGTAGCGGTACAGGCCCAGGATGGTGCCCTCAACCACCGCCTGCGAGGCCACATCCAGCGCAAAGCCTCCGGCGCCCGCGCCGTGGACGATGCTGCTGAAGGACCTGACGCCCAGCTCGCGGGCTTTTCTTGCCGCGGTCGCTGCGGCTTCGCGGACGGCCTGCAGGGAAAAGCTCTCCTGGGGCCCCAACCCGACCACGGCCACGCGGTCGGCCGGGATCGCACCGCGGGGATAGAGGACGAGCACCTCGCCCTTTTTCCCTCGCAGGTCGCCAGCGGCGATCGCTTCGCGGATGGCGCCATTCAAGGCCTGATCGACTGCGCCAGTCGCACCGCCTGGCGTTTGCACATCCTCAAACAGGTTGACGACGATCAACTCGTCTTCCCTGTTCTGGATCCCATCGGCGACAATCCTGATGTCCATCATTTCCCCCCTATTCAAATGTTCTCGGCGACTGCTCTTGTTTTCCTACAACAGCGGGACCAGGTCGTCCCGCAAGATCCTCAACGCCCTCTGCAGCCGGACCTGGTTCTCCGGCTGGTTGGGCCACAGGCTGGCCCCCGACGGATGGGGCAAGGGCAGGACGTAGCGGCCCTCGTGCTCAAAGACCTGGCCTACGGCATCCGTCAAGCGTAACTTTCGTTCCAGCAAGGTCTCGATGGCCAGCCCGCCCACGGCCAACATGACCTTGGGCCTGACCAACTGAATCTCCCGGTCCAGGAAGGGCCGGCAGAGCTTCTGTTCGGCGCGGGTTGGGCGGCGATCTCCCTTGCCGCCAGGGTGCTTGCCGGGGTAACACTTGGTCACAGCGGTCATGTAGAACGACCGCCGGAATTGATCCTCATCGAGGCCCGCCTCGGCCAGCCACTGAAAGAGGCGCGTACCCGACGAGGCGTTAAACGGCCGCTTGACCTGCGCCTCGGTCACTCCCGGCGCCTGGCCCACCAGCATCAAAGGCGTCGGTGCCGGGCCAGAGAACACGGCGCCAGGCGTGATTTCGTAGCCCGCCTCCAGGCACTTGCGGCAGGCACGCATCTCCGCCCAGAGGTCCGCCGCTGCGCCTGGCACCGGCTAATCGTCCTCGTAGGGCTCATCGACGATCCGCACGATCGTCACGAGCTCGGTTGTCAGGCTGGCCGCAACGGAGCAGTAGCCTTCTTCGGCCAGCCGGATCGAATCTTCCACCGCCTTCTGCTTCAGGTTCCGTCCCCGGACCACCCATTCCATGACGATCTTTTTAATCGTCCAGGGCGGGTCAGGCTCGTTCTCCTTGGTGACCGATACCTCGATGCCTGTGAATTTCTGGCGTTTCTTCTCGAGGATGTGCACCACGTCGATACCAGCACATCCGACCAACGAAGCCAAAAACATGTCCGGTGGTTTCATCCCCTCCCCCTCCTGGTCGGTCACCACGACATGACCTTTCTCGTCCGAGGCAAGGAACTGGGTCCCTCCCGTCCATTTCACCTTCACACCTGGCATTGTCCCTCCTGTCTGCATTCTTGGTAGATTAGGGCGAAAAGAAAAGCATGCCCACGCCCAGTGCCTCGAGGGCCTCCTGCGCGTAGTAGCGCACCAGGTAGCTGGGATCCTCGAGCACACCGAACAAGGGCCCGATCGCCCTCTGAGACTTGATGCGGCCCAGGGCGCGGACCGCCAAGAGACGTGTGTGGGGATCCTCCGCCTCGAGCCTTCCGGCCAAGACCTGGACGGCAGGCTCGCCGATCATGCTCAGCGCGTCGGCTGCGATACTGGCGACAAAGGCGCTCTCGTCTCCCAGCAGGGTGGCCAGGGCCGGAGCCGCTTCCCCCGCTCGCAGGCGGCCGAGGGCCAGGGCGGTGCAGGCCCGCACATCAGGCTCCGGATCGCCCAGCACACCGACCAAAGCGGATACGGCCGCCTCTCCGCCGATCTCGGCCAGGGCACGGGCCGCCCACCAGCGCGTGTTGGCGTTGCCCCCGCTCAACATCTCGACCAGGGGCGGGACAGCTTCCTGCCCAAAACGCCGCAGCGCCAAAGCGGCGGCCTCGCGACGCTCGTCATCCGCAGTGTCCAGGATCTCGAGCAGCTCAACCAGCTCTTTGTTTTCAAGCATGACCTTTTCCGCGCCCAGAGATATAGCAAACCAGCCATCGCCGGGCAGAACGGGCACATATACGAGGTGTCCCGGGCACCGGCAATCAGAGGCACCAAAACCAGGCACCACGATCCGGGCGCCAGGCAACCGGCCAAGTGTCAGGGCCCAACTGCACTCCAGTTTCTCACTGGTCTGCCGCACCCAGGCACCGCTCCAGGCAGCTCGTTCCCGAAAGAAATCGATGTGCCAGTGGGCCTTCTTATCCGCTCCCAGCCTGCGTCTGTGTCGCCGCAGACGGGCCAGCAGGCCACCCGGCCCGCGTGCGCTGCCGCTGTAGAGATACCAGCCAGCAGGCATCTGGAACGTGCCCAGACGCCCAATGGAAACAGCCTGTGGCTGGTCCAGTGACAGCGCCAGCACGTAGGCTCCCATTATACCCGATCCTGTGCGCATCGTAAAAAGGCGAAGCTATGATGGGGATGTTGCCGGAGGGCCCAAGGGCCGTCCGGCAGGTGAGGATGCACTCCCCTGCCGCGGCCCGTCGAGGGGAGGATAGATTCCGCGTGAAAACACAGACCTGGCTCTACGGGTCCGACTCAGCCGGCTGCCCCACGGGCCCCAGTACGTGCCTGTAGCTTTTCGGCCAATGCCTGGGCAGTAGCTGCCATCTTTTGCAGCTCACGGGCCAGTTCGCGGCCCTCGTTGATGACGGCAGCGACTTCCTCCGAGTCCTTGCCGGGGGCCGGGGGGGAGGCGGGCTCAGCGGACACCTTGCTCCTGAGCTCCTCGATGACCTGGGCATTACTCACGGCTGCCGCCACAAAACTGGCCAGCAGGCCCAACTGGTAGCGGTCGTTCTCACCGAAGGGGCGGGACGCCTTGGCATCCACCCCCAGGACGCCCATGACCTGATCATGCAGGCGCAAGGGCACCGCCAGGCGGGATGCGCCCTTTTCGCCATCGTTTTCGCGCTCGGCAATCACCGCGCGGCCTGTGCGGGCCACCTGGCTGGCCAGGCGGTCTGTGGACCGCTGCTGCACACACCGGGCCCGCACGTCGGCCGGGCCACGGATGGCCCGCACCTCCAGCTGGTCGGTGCCGGACGCCAACAGGAGGAGTTGGCCGCCCTCCGCTTCCGTGAGGTAGATGGCCGCTTCGACCGCGACCCGCATGACCTCGTCGGGATCCCGCAGAGAAGTCAGGGCGTGGCCAATGCCGCACAGGCTGTGCAACTGGCGTACGCGTTCCTCGAGGTGCTCGCTGACTTTGATATCCTCCTGGAGGTCGGAGGTCTCCCGGCGGAGCCGCCGCTCGATGAGGGCTCGTTCCACCGACTCGAGCATCTCCTTGACGTCATAGGGCTTGATGATATAATCTCGAGCCCCCAGGCGGAAGGCCTGGATGGCCGTCTGCTCGGAACCATAAAACGTGGTGAGGATGACCGGCGTGTCGGCCCCGGCCTTGCGCAGAGCCGCCATCAGGTCCAGGCCGGACATCCTCGGCATCTTGAGGTCGGTGATGATGAGGTCTGGTCTTTCGGCCAGCGCCTTGTCCAAGGCTTGCTTGCCGTCGACAGCGGTGATGACGTCGTATCCCTCCGGCCGAAGGACGCTGTTCGCCAGGAACAGCAGGTTTTCCCGGCGGTCGTCGGCAACCAGGATTCTCTCCCCGCTCATCTCTGCTCCTTGTACTGGTGATATGCGTGCTCGTTTCTGTCGACCACAAAGAGTATAACAGATTTCTTGACTCCTGGCAATCAAGTCGGTATTCCGATCCAGGCTACCCGTCTTTGGTGGGCGCTGGTGTGTGACCAGTGGCTGGCACCCCGGGAAGTGTCCCCGGCGAGGGCCAGGGTTCGTAGTGAGCGCCGCAGCGCTTATTGGCTACCCACAATGCGGCTAAAGCCGCTACTACGAACAGTAGCTCGGGCTTGCCAGGGGTCGCAGGCCCGCTCGTAGTGAGCGCTTCAGCGCTTTTCCGGCTGCCCGGGATGCGGCTGAAGCCGCTACTACGAACACCAAAGCGGCGCTCCGAGTGCGTCCCAGCGCGTTGCCCTTCTCCCGGGGGCATAGTATAATGGTTGTGTGGACTACCAGCCGGGCTGAGCAGCGCCGGCCTATAAGGAGTTTGGACCATGCATTTGGATTACCAGCCGATCACGTTGAACTTGGAGACCCCGTTCCGCATCGCCCATGGCACCAGCCTGGTGCGCGAAAACGTCCTGGTCCGCATCCGTGCCGCAGGCCTCGAAGGCCTCGGCGAGGCGGCCCCGGTGCGCCAACACCACGAGACCCAGGCAGGTGTGATGGACTACCTGGCAGGCCTGGAGTTGCCTGGAGATCCCTTTCTCCTCGAGGAGGTAATGGCTTCCCTGCCGCCGGGCTCCCAGGCGGCCAAAGCAGCCATCGACATGGCGCTCCACGACCTGCAGGGCAAGATGCTGGGTGTGCCACTCTATCGCCTCTGGGGCTTGAACCCGGCCCGGGCTCCTGAGACCTCCTTCACCCTGGGATTGGGCCCTGTGGCTGAGGTCGAGGCCAAGGCCCGAGCCGCAGCCGAGCGTTTTTCGATCCTCAAGCTCAAGCTGGACGCCGACGAGGCGGGCTGCCTGGCGCTCGTGCGAGCAGTCCGGGCGGCTGTGGACAGCCGGCTGGTGGCCGACGCCAACTGCGCCTGGACCGTCGACCAGGCCCTGCGGCTGATCCCGGCCCTGGCCGACCTGGGCCTGGAGTGGATCGAACAGCCACTGGCGGAAGAAGACCTGGAGGGTTTGCGGAAGCTGCACCCCGAATCACCATTGCCCATCTTTGCCGACGAGCCGGTGCGCACAGCGCGCGACATCCCGCGGTTGGCCGGCTGCGTGGACGGGGTGAACATCAAGGTCATGAAGGCTGGTGGGCTGCGCGAGGCGCAGCGAATGATCGCCGTGGCCCGCGCTCACGACCTGCAGGTGATGCTCGGCTGTATGATGGAGACCTCGGTGGGGATCACGGCCGCTGCCCACCTGGCACCGCTGGTCGATTGGGCAGACCTGGACGGCAACCTGACGGTCACCAACGACCCGTTCATCGGCGTCTTGGTTGAGAAGGGCAAGCTAATCCTGCCTGACGGTCCAGGCCTGGGTGTCAGGCCCCGGCCCGCGCCCGCTGGGACAGAGGACTCGGGGGCAAAGACATGATCGTCATCGACGGCTCGTATGGCGAAGGCGGCGGGCAGGTCCTGCGGACCAGCCTGGCCCTGTCGGCCATCACGGGCCAACCCGTGCGCATCGAGCACATCCGCGCCGGCCGCCGCAAGCCAGGGCTCATGCCCCAGCATCTGACCGGGGTGCGGGCGGCGACCCGCGTATGCGATGCCCAGGTGGAGGGTGCCAGGCTCAACTCGCTGGAGCTGGCCTTTGCACCGCGGTCGGCGCCCAGAGCAGGGACGTACACCTTTGACGTAGCCCAGGCTGCCAAGGGGGGCAGCGCGGGCTCGGTGAGCCTCATCTTCCAGACGGTGCTCCTGCCCCTGGCCCTGGCGGAGGGCACCTCAGAGCTCACGCTGCGGGGTGGCACCCACGTTGCCTGGAGCCCACCCTACGACTACCTGAAGCGCGTCTACCTGCCCACCCTGGCCCGCATGGGCGTCCAGGCCAAGGTCAACATCCGCAAGTGGGGCTGGTACCCCATCGGTGGCGGCGAGGTCGAGGCGACCATCCACGGCCTGGGGCGGGCCAGCCTGGAAGCCATGGACCTTTCTCGACGCGGGGATCTACTCCGCGTACGGGGCTTGTCGGTCAGCAGCAACCTGCCCAAGCACATCCGCGTCCGCCAGGAGGGAGCGGCGTTGCAGGCACTGCGCTCCAACGGGGTCAATGCCCGCATCGATGCGATCGACGCCCCCTCCAAGGGCAAGGGCACCGCCGTGTTTCTGTGGGCCGACTTTGAGAATGCCCACGCGGGTTTCACCTCGTTGGGCGAGCTGGGCAAACCGGCCGAACAGGTTGCAGAAGAGGCCGCACAGGAGCTGGTCGAGTTCCTGCAGGCCCACGCTGCCCTGGATCGCCACCTGGCCGATCAGGTCGTGCTGCCCATGGCCCTGGCTGAGGGCAGGTCGTCCTTTACCACGGAAGCGGTCACCCAGCACCTGCTGACCAACGCCTGGGTGGTGAACCAATTCTTCTCCGGCCGGGTCCGTGTAGACGGACAGGAAGGCGAGCCGGGGGAGTGCTCCATAGAGGGAGTTGGCCGGGTGGCGGCGGATTAGATTCGAGGATTGACGGATCTCAATAATGCTGGTATCATTCCTTGTGGCCTACCAACGCTGGTGCACGTGGGGCTTGATGAGGCGGTCGTAGACATCGCGCACGGCAGCCATCGTTGCCTGGCTCAAGGGTGGCAGCTCGCTGGCGGCGACGTTCTCCGCAGCCTGCGAGGGCCGCTTTGCGCCCGGGATGGTACATGTGACCGCGTCGAACATCAAGACCCAACGCAGGGCCATCTGGGCCATGCTCGCCCCTTCGGGCACCAGCCGGCGAAGTTCGTCGACGGCCATCAACCCGACCTCAAAGGGCACACCTGCGAAGGTTTCCCCCACATCAAAGGCCTCACCCTGCCGGTTGTAGTTCCGGTGGTCGCTCTCAGGAAAGGTCGTATCGGCGCTCATCTTGCCCGTGAGCAGCCCGCTGGCCAGCGGCACGCGGGCCAGGATGCCCACCTGCCGTGCCGTCGCCTCGCGGAAAAAGAGCTTGGCGGGGCGGTGCCGGAGCATGTTAAAGATGATCTGCACGGTCTGCACATCAGGGTATTCGATGGCCTTGAGCGCTTCCTCGACCTTTTCGACGCTGACGCCATAGTAGCGCAGTTTCCCGGCAGCCACCAGGTCGTCAAGCACGCCAAAGACCTCAGGCCGGTAGTAGACCTCGGTGGGCGGGCAGTGGAGCTGCAGCAGGTCGATGGCTTCTACGCCCAGGTTGCCGAGGCTGCGCTCCACAAAGGCGGTGAGGTTCTCCCGGTTGTAGCCATCGGCCATGTGGGGCGAAAGCCGCCGGCCCGCCTTCGTGGCGACGTAGATGCGCTCACCGGGGCGATCGCGCAAGACCTGGCCGACGAGGGTTTCACTGCGGCCATCCCCATAGACGTCCGCTGTGTCGATCAAATTGACGCCCAGATCCAGGGCCTTGTGCAGGGCCGCCAGGGATTCCTGGTCCCTGACAGGCCCCCAATCGCCGCCAATGCCCCAGGCGCCAAAGCTGACTTCCGAAACCTGCCAGCCGGTGCGTCCCAGTTTCCGGTAATCCATCGCATTTCCTCCTAAGTGGCAGGCTTGGCCTCATAGGCTGGCACGGACAGCACCTGGTCGCCGGCCATTACCTGCCAATAGGGCCGCCAGGCCAGGCCGAACAGGCCGAGCTGCACGTCGGTCCGGCGCGGCCGCACCTCGACTTCCTCGACATCGTCGATGCGCTCTGCCCATACCTGCTTGAGCTTGTCGACCTCCTCCCGGGCCTCCTTCTCCAACCCGTCGATCTCGTCCTCGAGCGCCTCGATGGTCCTCTCTGACTCTTCCAGGTCGGCCCTGGCCTGGCGCGTCATGCGCCGTTTGCGGCTGGCCGAGGACAGGCGCGAGGACGAGCGACGCCCGGTAAAGAGACCAAACACCGACTCGACGCCAGAAAGCAGTTCTTCCTGTTTGCGGGCGTCGTGTTCGACCTTGTCCTCGCGAAGCTCCTGCTTCTCCCGGTCCAGCTTGACCTCGATGCGCTGCAGCTCCCGCTCGTACTTTACCTTGAGCTTCTCGGCCTCGGCCTCGGAGGCATCCTCTGCCGCCTTGCGACAGCGGCGCTGGAATTCCTTCTGGCTCTCGCCAGGTTCCGAGTAGAGATCTACGTGGGGATTATGCCAGAGCGTGATGGAAGAGTTGTAGTATAGATAATCCTCAAACTCGTTCCGTAGGGCCGTATACCGCCTGGCATCGCCCATATCGGAGGGCAGCTGGGCAAATCGAGCGCCCCGGTCGGGCTGCGACTCGAGGGTCCCGGCATCCAGGTCGACCCTGACCGAGGACCAGTCGAGGATCTGGCCGCTACCTTCCAGGGGGAGCAGATAGGTCACATCTTCCGCGTAGGTTTGCCGGCTCTTGGTGTGGACAAAACGCAGCCGGGCCGAACCCAGCAAACCTGGCTTGTAGACCAGCAGGCCCTCATCGCCTGCACCACGCCCTCCGGCCTGGGCGCGCCCGCCAGTCAGGTCAGACAGGGCAGAACTGAAAGATATCCGGACCGGCAGAAAGGCTTGCTTTACCGAGGAGGGCAGCTGGGGCGGGACCTGGCTGAGCCCATCAGTGATGGCTGCGTGCGGCTCGCGCCCTTCCGGGCGGGCTTCTGCGGCCTGCCTGGCCTCCAGCGCCACTGCGGCACCGGGCGCCGCCTCGCCTGGCGCTGGAGCCTGCTCCGCTACCAGTTGCTGGATCTGGCGACGGGTCAGCGGCCCGCGTAGGTAGCTCATGGCCCAGCGGGTGTGAAAGACATGGGGCCTGTCCTCGTGCACGTTGTGTAGCAAGAATACGCGCGAACCCAGGGCCGAGATCATGCGGTCGAACTGCGCCCGGCTGGTGCCACCGGCGGTGACCTGGACCCCTTCCAGGCCATCGAGCAGCCTCTGTTTGTCCCGGTCGGCCTGCATGCGCCCGATAAACCAGGTGCCCGCGTTGGACAACGCCTTGTAGTCCAGGTCCACGGGGTTCTGCGTGGCCAGGACCAGGCCCAGGCCAAAGGCTCGCGCCTGTTTGAGCAAGGTCAAGAGCGGCTTCTTGGTGGGCGGGTTGGCCGGGTGGGGCGGCAGGTAGCCGAACATCTCGTCCATGTAGAGCAGGGCGCGAAGGCTGGTGGTCCCGGTCTGGGCCCGCATCCAGCTCACTACCTGTTCCAGTAGCAGGCTGACAAAGAACTCCCGCTCGGCATCGGACAGGTGGGCGATGTAGAGGACGCTCACCTGTGGCTTGCCCGCGGGGCTGCGCAACAAGCCCGAGATCTCTAGCGGCTGGCCCCTGAGCCAGTGTACAAAAGTGGGCGAAGCCACCAACCCGTTAAAGAGCATGGCCAACTGCAAGCGGTCCTTTTCAGGGAAGAAGGTGTCCAGGGGAAAAACGCCCAATTGGCTGAACGGCGGCTTCTGGATGCGCATGATCAACTGGGTCAGGTCCAGATCCTCACCGCTGCGCCACGCCTCTGCAAAGATATTCGACAGCAAAATGTGCTCCCGGCTGCGCACCGGGTCCGCTTCGATGCCGATCAGTGCCAGCAGGGCCGAGACGACGGTCTCGATCTTGTCCCGGATCAACTCATCATCCGCCTTCAGCTCCGCAGCAGGTGCCTTGAACGTCTGCAGGATGCTCAGCTCGCGGCCGGCGCTGCTGCCGGGTGTGTAGATGGCAAAGTCAGCCGCATCTTTCAGACGGCGGATCCGCTCTGCCCCCTGCCCGGTCGCTGCCAGGCCATCGCGCCACTGGCTGGCGATCTTGGCAGCGTAGCTGTCCAGGTCCATGTCCTTGCGGCGAGCATCGTCAGGGTTGACCCAGGGCCGAAAATCCTCGGGCTGCAGCTCGGGAAAGGTGAGCAGCAGGTTCGTCATGTCACCCTTGGGGTCGATCACCAGGGACGGAACGCCATCCAGCACGGCCTCCTCAAGCAAGATGATCCCCAGGCCCGTCTTACCGCTGCCGGTCATGCCCAGACAGACGGCATGTGTGGTCAGATCCCGAGCGTCATAGTGCACCGGTTCCTCGAGCAAGCTGCCCTCCGACAGGTCGTACCCTTGCCCCAGGTAAAAACTCGCCAGGCGTTCCTCGACTGGTTCCATATCAGCCTCTCCCTCCCTACGTCTGTTGGGTTCGCACTCGAACCGCGGGCGGTCCCGATCGATCGCCCGGGCTCAACTGCATTGTACCAAAGACTTGGCCAGAAGGCAAAGCAAAAGGGGTGACACCGGGCGGCATCACCCCTATCCGTCGGTTCAGGACAACACTACTACCGATCGCAGGGCCCCCCCTACCCTAAACGACCACGTCATCCTGGCCGATCAGACCAAAGTTGGGCGAGATCCATCGGTCGATCTCGCAGGTACAACCATCCATGCTGGGCGTCGTCGTGACCCCCAAAGCCGGCCTTGTTGCGCACAAGGAACCCCCCCGTCAAGCGAAAGACAACGCCAACGGTCAGAATAAAGGCAACTTCCGTCTTGGGCTTACCTCCGGGTGGGGTTGAACCCTGTATCAAGATAATACCCCATTTTGGGTCATTTGTCAAGGACTTAATTCACGACTCGGCCAAAATATCTGGATCTTCCGTTCCGTTGGCGGCTCGGCCCGAGATACGCCCACGGTTTGGCGCCCCGGAGGGGACGTGCCTAGCCGCCAGTGGCCTTCAGGCGTTCGATGAGATCGGCTTCTGCATACGGCTGCTGATCCCCGGTCTTCATTTCCTTCAGGACCACCTGGCCTGCCTGCAGCTCATCCGGCCCGAGGATGATCACAAAGGGGATCTCCTTACGATCGGCGTAGCGCAGCTGTTTGCCCAGCCGCATCGGTTCCAGGACCTGCTCGGCGTTGATCCCCGCGCGTCGCAGGCGACCGGCCAACGTCACGGTCGGGGCATAGAGCTCCGCGTCAAAGAGTGTGACCAGGACGGTGGTGGGTGTCAGGGGCAGCTCAGGGCGTTTGCCCAGGCGCTCCAGGAGCAGCTCGATGATCACGTCGCCCATGGCAAAGCCCACGCCCGTGATCCGTTCGCCGCCCACGTCTGCGACGAGGTTGTCGTACCTGCCCCCACCGAAAATGGCTCGAAACCTGCCCGCGCGGTCATAGGCCTCGAACACAGGGCCGGTGTAGTAGTCCAGGCCCCGCACGATTCCGGCATCGTAGAGCAAATAGCCGGCCATGCCAGAGGCCTCAGCCGTGGCGAACACCTGCCGCAGCTCCTCTGACTCCCGCCAGAGGTCCGGGTCCGCGAGCAGATCGCGCAGCGCAGCCAATTGCCCTTCGGTCAGGCCGATATCCAATGCCCAGGCTTCCCACTTGTCCACGGGCAGACGGTCGCGGCGGTCGATGAGGCGAAAGACATCGAGGCGCATCTCCTCTCCCACGCCGATCCCGGCCAGCTTGCGCTCCATCAGACGGCGGCTGTTGATACGGATCACGACCTCGTCGGCGCCCAGTCCCAGGCTACGAAAGAATTCGGCGGCGATGGACACAATCTCCCCGTCGGCGGTGGCAGAGTCGGAGCCCAGGAGGTCGATGTTCCACTGGAAGAACTCCCGGCTGCGCCCGCGCTGGGGACGCTCGTAGCGCCAGAAGGGGCCAAAGGAGAACCAGCGCACCGGCAGGACCAGGGTCGCCTGCTGCTGGGCCACCATGCGCGCCAGGGACGGTGTCAGCTCGGGGCGCAACGCCAGTTCGTCGCCGCCGCGATCGGTGAGCACGAAGGACTGTTCCTTGACCAGTTCCTCGCCGCTCTTGGCCGCATATAGCTCCAATCGTTCCAGGAGCGGGGCCTCGTACTCCTGGTAACCGAACCGCTCCGAGATGTCGCGGATCTTCTGGTAGAGCCAGTTGCGGAAAGCCATGGTCTCTGGATAAAAGTCGCGCGTGCCCTTGACGGATTGTATGGTTGTCTGGGTCGCCATCTTGATTCTCCTCGGTCAGATCCTAGATCGTATGCATCCGAAAACAAACAAAAAGAAAAGCGTGGTCCAGGCTGCACCACGCTTGGGGCTCCCAGGGCGGAGCACACGGCTCCCCCCCGTGTCAGGGTGCCCCACGGGCGTGGGGATGATGCATATGGCATTGCTGTCCAGCCCGGGTTGTTGGCGGGTTCTGCATGAGACTTTGCCGCGTCGCCTTTCTGTCAAGCATTCGAGCACATTATACCAGAGTCCCTGCTTTTTGCAAGTCGGCCTTCTCGAGAACTGGAGCTGGTGCAAACTACAGCATTCCTCCAGAACAGCCGTTTTCGGGCCCGGTCTCGGAACCTGCGCCGGTTGCCAAGCGTCTCATAGGTGTGTGCAGTTCTGTCTTGTAGTGGACAAGCAATGAGATCGGTGCTATACTCGCTACTCGGAGCCTTGAGCAGGCTGGTATCCTCGCCGCGGCGGGAAGGCAAGGCAGGTGGTGTTGCCCCTCATCTCCCTGGCGCCTGTCCCTTTCGCCAGCCGGCCCTCTAAGCGTGGGCCGGACGATGGCTCAGCGTGGGCCAGATACTGGTCAAGAATCATCCGGCAAGGGGCGGATGGGCTTACAATGGGAAAGAAAGAATCCGTAGAGACGGAGTGTTCTATGACATCCCATGTGCGCCATCGCCGCCTATGGCTGGCCCTGGGCGTTCTCCTCAGCTTGGTCCTCGTGACGGGTGCTGCCGCGGCCTACTGGCTGCTGGCCGACCTGCCACGTCTCGACGGTCCCAACGCCGCACACGCTGCAACGCTCTATGGCTATGCTGCCGCTCCCAGCTCCAAGATCTATGACCGGTACGGGCGCCTGCTCTACGAGATGCCACCGCCCCAAACCGGGCTGCACTCCCCCGTAGCATTGGAGGACGTGCCGCTAGCACTACGCCAGGCGCTCATTGCCACGGAGGACGCCACATTCTACGAAAACCCCGGTGTGGACGGCCGGGCGATCCTGCGCGCGGTCTGGCTAAACCTGCGGGGCGGTGAGATCGTTTCGGGGGGCAGCACCCTGACCCAGCAGCTGGCCCGCAACCTGCTCCTGAGCCCAGAAGAGCGTTACGAGCGCACGCTGGCACGCAAGCTGCGCGAGGCGATTCTGGCCTGGCGGATCGACCGCCATTATTCCAAGGACGAGGTCCTCGAGCTCTACCTCAACGAGATCTATTTTGGGAACATGGCCTATGGCATCGAGGCCGCAGCCCAGGCCTATTTCGGCAAGCCGGCCCGCGATCTGGACCTGGCCGAGTCAGCGCTGTTGGCTGGACTAGCCCAGGCGCCCGCCTACTACAATCCCCTGGAAAACCTGGAGGCGGCCAAGGAGCGCCAGGCTGTGGTCCTGGATCTCATGGTCAAGCAGGGGTTCATCAGCGAGGAGCAGGCCCGCCTGGCCGGCAAAGAGAAGCTCTATTTCGCCTCGGTGCCTTTTGACATCCACGCCCCGCATTTTGTGATGTACGTGCGCACGAAGCTGGAGCGGGAACTGGGCCTGGAACGCCTGGAGCGAGGTGGGCTCCAGATCTACACCACGCTAGACCTGGACCTGAACGAGACCGCCCGCGACATCATCCGCTACCGGCTTTCCCGCCTGGCCGAGTGTGGTGGCCAGCGGACCAACTGCCCTCCTGGCGGCCACAACGTGCGGAACGCAGCCCTGGTCGCACTCGATCCGCGGACGGGCGAGATACTGGCGATGGTCGGCAGCCCTGACTATTTCTCGGCGCGGATCGACGGTGCGGTCAATGGCACTACGGCCCTGCGCCAGCCAGGTTCCTCGATCAAGCCCATCACCTATGCCACGGCCTTTGCCGCCGGAGAACTGAGCCCGGCGACGATGATGCTCGACGTCCACACCTCCTTCCTGACCGCAGAGGGCACGGCCTACGTCCCGACCAACTATGACCTGCAGTTCCGCGGCCCGGTCCGGCTGCGCGAGGCGCTGGCATCCTCCTACAACCTCATCGCCGTCAAGGTCCTGGATGCCGTGGGTGTGGAGGCCATGACCGGCCTGGCCCGGCGATTGGGGATCAGCACGTTCGACGAGCTGGAGAAACTGGGCCTGGCCGTTACCCTGGGCGGGGGCGAGGTCCGGCTGCTGGAGGAGACAGGGGCGTACGCGGCCTTTGCCAACGGGGGCTATGCCATCCATCCGGTCGCCATCCGCAGGGTGGAAGACGAAGAGGGACGGCTGCTCTGGTCACCGCAGCCGGGTGTGGGTGCCCGCGTGCTGGACGAGCGGGTGGCCTATCTCATCGGCGATGTCCTGAGCGACGAGGAGGCCCGCATCCCGTCCTTTGGCGAGGGCAGCGACCTGGAGCTAAGCCGCCCGGCGGCCGTCAAGACCGGCACGACCACCGACTACCGCGACAACTGGACGGTGGGCTATACGCCCGAGTTGGTAGCCGGGGTATGGGTTGGCAACGCCGACAACGAGCCGATGCTCGAAACATCGGGCCTCAGCGGCGCCGCACCCATCTGGCACGATTTTATGGAGATGGCCCTGAAGGGCCAGCCTGTCCAAGCCTTCCAGCGGCCTGCGGGGCTGGTGGAGGTTGAGGTCTGTGCCCTGTCAGGGCTGCTGCCCGGCCCGGACTGCCCGCACCGGGTGAAGGAGCTCTTTGTGGAGGGCACCGAGCCAACCGAGATGTGCACCATGCACCAACGGGTCGCCATCGACCGCGCGACCGGCCTGCGGGCCACGGCTCTGACGCCCGCGGAACGCATCGTGGAGCGCGTGTACACCATCCTCCCCCCCGAGGCCCAGGATTGGGCAGAGGCGCAGGGGATCTTGGAGCTACCGCCCCCCACGAACGCAGGCGCGCCCGCCTCCGGTTCCGGCGCGCAGCAGACTGATCCAGGCTCCCCAGCGCAGCACAGGGGCAGCGGTGCCCAGGAGCTGACCTTGAGTAGCCCTGATCCCGGCAGCATCTACCTGCTGGATGGGGGCCTGCCGCGCGACGCCCAGCGCCTCCCGGTGGTGGCCTATGCCGCTGCGGGGGTCTCGTTGCGAGAGGTGACGCTGTTCGTGGATGGCCAGCCTCTGGCCCAGTTTGACATGCCACCCTACAAGACGCTCTGGCCACTGGAGCCGGGCGCCCATCGCTTTTGGGCCGTTGGCCTCCGGCACGATGGGGAACGGGTCGTCAGTGATGAGGTCCGGATCATAGTGCGCGACTAGCGCCACGACATATTTCCTACATAGAGGAAGGAAACACAGATGAGCAGGCGAATGACGCTTTTTATGAATGGTGGGCTCTTTTTGTTCCTCATCGTTCTGCTGCTGGGCGCCTGTGGGTCGCCCACGCCTGGGGTTACGCCTACGCCCGGTGAGCCTACAGCCACCATACCGCCGACGGAGACACCCCTGCCAACGTCGACGCCCATGCCCTTGCCCGCGCCGGGGCTCCTTTTCCGCAGTCCCGCTCCCGGCGAGGAGCAACCGCTCCAGGAGCCTATCGAGTTAACCTTTGACCAGCCCATGGACCGGGCCAGTGTGGAGGCAGCGCTGACCATCTCGCCCACACTGGGGGGCCGGCTTACCTGGCTCGACGACCGGACCGTCTCTTTTGTGCCCGACAGAGAGCTGGAGCGCGGGGCCCGTTTCCGCGTGACGGTGGATGACAGGGCCGAGAACGTAGAGGGCAAGCCGTTGGAGGAAGCGGTCAGCTTTGAGTTCAGCACCGTGGGCTTCCTCGAGGTCAGCCAGGTCATGCCCGCACCCGGCAGCGAGGATCTGGATCCCGACACGGTCGTGACCGTGGTATTCAACCGGCCGGTGGTGCCTCTGACGGCCATCAACCGCCAGGACGAGCTGCCCCAACCTCTGACCTTCGTGCCTCCGGTAAGGGGCAGCGGGGAGTGGCTTAACACGTCCATCTATCTCTTCCGGCCGGAAGAGGGTCTCCTGCCGGCAACACAATACAAGGCCCGGGTCGCCGCCGGCCTGACCGACACCAGCGGGGCAGTACTGGAGGAGGACTATACCTGGGAGTTCGCCACGGTGCTGCCCGCGATCCTCGCCGTCGCACCGCCGGAGGGTTTTGCGCAGGTTGGGCCTACCGACGCCATCAGCGTCACGTTCAACCAGCCCATGGATCACGCCTCAGTCCAGGCTCACTTCACCCTGGAAACAGACCTGGAGGCGGTGCAGGGAGCTTTTCAGTGGAAGGGTGGAGAGAAGGCCGTTGATCCAGAGACGATGCTCTTTGTCCCGGACGAGCCGTTACCCCGAGACACTGCCTTTGTGGCCCGCGTGTCAACCGGCGTGCAGGCCCGGGCGGGCAATGCCGGCACCCAGGCGGAGAAGCGTTGGAGCTTTTCCACTGTCAAGCAACCGGGCATCGTCAAGGCCTCGCCCCCCGACGGCGCCAGGGGTGTCGCTCCGGGTCAGCGCCTGAGCATCACCTTCGCCAGCCCCATGCAGACCAAAGGCTTTCTCGACTACCTCACCATCCTCCCGGCCGCAACAGAGGTCTACACCTCGTGGTCAGAGAACGATACCCACGTCGAGATCGACTTCCAGGGCAAGCCGGCCATGACCTACCAATTCACCCTGCGTGCCGCCACCCCCGATCGCTATGGCGCGCCGTTGGGCAGTGCCGCGCGCATCCGCTTCACGACCGGGGATCTGTCTCCTATCGCCAGCCTGACCACCATCGATCGCCTGGGCACGGTCAGTGCCTATACCGACACGGTGGTCTATGCCACCTACCGCAATGTGTCGAGCCTCCGCATACGGCTATATCGCCTCAGCTTGCGGACGTTCATGGACCTGAACACGCGCTGGGAGGCCTGGGACGAATTCGTGCCGAACGAAGACGAGTTGGTGCGGGCCTGGTCCCGCAGGGTCCAGGCACCCCGCAACGAGGCCCGCCTGGCGCGCCTGCTGCTGGTCGACGGTGAGGGCGACCCCCTGCCGCCCGGCCTGTACTACGTCCAGCTCACGGCACCCGAGATCCAAAGCTTGAGCACAACCAGCAGCAAGCTATCCCGCTACATGTTCGTCAAGTCACGGCTGAACCTGACGCTCAAGCAGACCCGTTCTGAGGCCCTGGTCTGGGCTACAGACCTGGCATCAGGGCAGCCGGTGGCGGATCTACCGGTGGACTTTTATTCGGCGACCGACCAGATAACGGGCAGCGGCAGGAGCGATCCTGATGGCCTGGCGTTGGTCCCGGATCTGCCCATGGAAGACCTCTGGAGCCCGTTCTTTGCCGTGGCTGGCGAGCCGGGCGCTGAGGGGTTTGGCATCGCCTTCAACGGATGGGAGCAGGGCATCAATCCCTGGGACTTTGGCGTCGACTCGGAGTTCTGGGCCAGCGACTACCAGGGCTACCTCTACACCGACCGGCCCATCTACCGCCCGGGCCAGACCGTCTACTTTAAGGGCATCGTGCGCGCCGACGACGATGCCCAGTACAGGTTGCCAGAGGAGATCGATGCCTTGCAGGTGCACGTCAACGATGCGCAGGGCAAGGAGCTGTATCGAAAGGTCCTCAATCTCAGCGACATGGGGACGTTTTACGATCAACTGGTGCTGGACGGCGAGGCGACGCTGGGCGACTACTTCCTCGAGGTCCAAGATCCGGAGCACGAGCTCTATGCCGGGACCAGCTTCCGCGTCGCCGAGTACAAGAGCCCCGAGTTCCAGGTGTCAGTCACCACAGCCCGCGATGCATATCTCAACGGCGAGTCGATCAACACCACGGCCGAGGCGACCTATTACTTTGGGGGCCCAGTCGCCGGTGCCGACGTCCACTGGAGCGTGCTCAGCAACGATTACTACTTCCAGTACGACTGTCCCCAGGGCCAGGACTGTCCCTGGTACAGTTGGTCGGACTTTGAGTGGGGCGAATACCCCGAAGGCGAGTTCTATGGCGGCTATGGGCGGCTGGTCGGCGAAGGCGACGGCGAGACCGATGCCGAGGGCCGGGTCACCTTCAGGGTCCCGGCCAACCTGGCCAATGATGCACAAAGCCAGGTCTTAACCCTAGAGGCCAGCGTGACCGATATCAACGACCAACAGGTGAGCAGCCGCACGGCGACCATCGTCCACAAGGGCGAGTTCTACATCGGCGTCGCCCCGCGCGGCTACCTGGCCCGTGTCGGCGAGGAAAAAGAGGTGGACCTGCTGACCGTCGATTGGGACAGCCAGCCAGTGGCGGGTGTCGACCTGACCGCCGTCGTCATGGAACACCGCTGGTACAGCATCCGGCGCCAGGCCGAAGACGGCCGCTACTACTGGGACTGGACCACCGAGGACATCCCGGTGATGACAACCACCGTGACCACAGACAGTGAAGGGCAGGCCGTGGTCGCCTTCACCCCGGAGAAAGCGGGCAGCTATCGTGTGCGTGCCACCGGGCACGACAGCCGGGAGAACGAGATCCGGAGCAGCGCCTACTTCTGGGTCTGGGGTGGCGACGGATACGTGAGCTGGCGGCAGGAAAGCAACAACCGCATCGAGCTCATCGCCGACAAGGAAGAGTACCAGGTGGGCGACGTGGCCGAGATCCTGGTGCCTTCGCCCTACACAGGCACGGTGCAGGCGCTGATCACGGTGGAACGAGGCCGTATCATCGAGACCGAGGTGCGCGAACTGGCCAACAACAGCGAGGTCCTGCGCTTGCCCATCGTCGAGGAGCACGTGCCCAACGTCTTTGTCTCGATCCTCATCGTCCAGGGCTCTGAGCAGGCAGCCGACGGCCTGGCGACGTTCAAAATGGGGGTCGTCAAGCTGCCGGTTTCCCTGGAGTCCAAGACGCTGAACATCGCCCTCACCCCGGACAAGGAGATGGAGGCAGGTGAGCATTACGCCCCCCGCCAGACGGCGACCTACGACGTGCTGGTGACCGACAACGAGGGCAGCCCTGTCGAAGCCGAACTGTCGCTGCGCCTGGCCGACCTGGCCGTGCTGGCCCTGGCAGACGAGCCCGGGCAGACGCTGTTGGAGACATTCTGGCGCAACCGGGGCCTGGGCGTCAAAACCAGCACGCCGCTGATCGTTGCAATGGAGCCCTTCAACCGCGAGATCGCGCCCCGCACCAAGGGTGGGGGTGGTGACGAAGGGGAGGGGCTGCTGCGCAGCCGGTTTGCCGATACGGCTTTCTGGGATGCGGCAGTGCGGACCGACGAGGACGGCCAGGCACAGGTGACGGTGCAGCTGCCCGACAACCTGACCACCTGGCGCATGCAGGCCCGGGGCATCACCGCCGACACCAGGGTGGGCCGGGCGGAGGTGGATGTGCTGAGCACCCTCGACCTGCTGGTGCGACCTGTTCTGCCACGCTTCTTTGTGGTTGACGACGAAGTGGAGATCGCCACCGTGGTCCACAACAACACCGGCGAGGCGTTGGAGGCACAGGTCAACATTAGCCTGGAAGGCCTGGCCCTCGAGGGCCCAAGCAGCCAGGCGGTCAACATCGGCCCAGGCGGCCAGGTGAGGGTGGCCTGGCCGGTGACAGCGCTGGGCGGCAGCCAGGCCCAGGCAGACGGCAGCCAGCAGGTGAACGTGCGGATGTGGGCCAGCGCGGGCGACCTCTACGACGGGCGTGAGGACAGCTTGCCGCTGTACCATTACTCCTCGCCAGAGGTGGTGGCCACGGCCGGCATGCTATCCGAGCCGGGGCTCCGGCAGGAGGTCATCCAATTGCCGCGGACCTTTGACCCCAACCAGGGCGAGCTCAGCGTGCAACTGGATGGCTCTCTGACCGCCGCCACGCAAGATGCGCTCGACTACCTGGAGCATTACCCCTACGAATGCGTCGAGCAGACGGTCAGCCGTTTCTTGCCCAATGTAGCCACGTGGCAGGCCCTGGATGAGATGGGCCTGGAGCGCCCAGAGTTGCGCCAAAAGCTGGCCCAGATGGTAGGCGTGGCGCTGCAGCGGATCTATGCCCAACAGCACTACGACGGCGGCTGGGGTTGGTGGGTCAACGACGAGAGCAACCCATACCTGGCGGCCTATGTCCTGCAGGGCATGCTGGAGGCCCATCGTGCCGGTTTTGTCGTGGACCAGGGGTCTATGGACAAGGCTGCCGGCTACCTGCGGGAGAAACTGCCCTCGGTCGGGCGCGTCGACCTGAATTGGGAGGCAAACCGCCTGGCCTATGAGCTGTACGTCCTGGCTGAATATACAAGCACCTTCGACGAGCAGAGCAGGGGTGAACTTGGGCTGGCCATCCGCCTGTTCGAGAAACGGCACCTTCTGGATCACTACGGGCAGGCGACCCTGGCCATGGCCCTGAGCTTGTTGGAGCCGGATGAACCGCAGCGGGCCCAGACCTTGCTCGAGGACCTGAGCGGCGCCGCCGTCCTGAGCGCCACGGGCACCCACTGGGAAGAGGCCGAGCCCGATTATTGGAACATGAACACCGATGTGCGGACGACGGCCATCGTGCTCTGGGCGCTGTCCCACCTGCAGCCAGAGGATCAGCTCCTGCCGGGTACCGTCCGCTGGCTGATGGCCATCCGCGAGGAAGGGCACTGGGCCTCGACACAGGACAATGCCTGGTCGCTCCTGGGGCTGGTGGCGTACATGCGTGCCAGTGGTGAGCTGCAAGGGGATTTCACCTATAGCCTGAGCCTCAACGGCCAGCAGATGGCCATGGGAGAGGTTTCAGCGGAGAATATCGACGAGAGCCAGCAACTGCAGATCGAGATCGGCCGGCTCCTGGTGGAGGAGGGCAACCGGCTCGTGATCGAGCGCCAGGCGCCTGCGGCAGGCCAGACAGGTGAGGGCCAGCTCTACTACTCGGCCTACCTGCGCTACTACCTGCCTGCGGAACAGATCCAGGCACTGGACAGGGGCATCGTCGTCGCCCGCCAGTACAGCCCGGCCGAAACAGAGGCGGGAGGGGTCGCCCGGTACGTCGATACGGCACAGGTGGGCGACGTGATCCAGGTCAAGCTGACGCTCATCGCCCCCACCGACCTGTACTACGTGGTGGTCGAAGATCCTCTGCCCGCCGGCTTTGAGGGGGTGGACCTCAGCCTGAAGACAACCAGCGTGGTTGGAGAACAGCCCACCCTGCGCAACTTGACGGCAGAGGAGGAGGACCGCTGGTATCGTTGGTATGGTTGGGGATGGTGGTGGTTCTCCCATTCAGAGATGCGGGATGAGAAAGTGGTGCTCTTTGCCGAATACCTGCCCCGGGGTAGCTACGAGTATACCTACCTGATGCGCGCCGGTGTGCCGGGCGAGTTTCACGTCACGCCGACGACCGCCTATGCCATGTATGCCCCAGAGGTCTTTGGCCGGAGCGATGGAGGCATGTTCACGGTAGAACCGGCTGATTGAGGTCAGAAAACCTCGGCGATCCTGAATCTGGAGCATAGACCTGACAGGTTGATGGCAGGCCGGCAGGATCCTGCGTCTGTGTCGTCCTTGGGGGGACGCGGGTCCAGCAACTTATGCGAAAAAACCTGTCAGGTCTGGCGGAGGACTAGTTCTCCCGGCATAGGCCAGCCAGGGCAGGGGCCAGGCCCCGGGCAAGGATCGACACGATTCAGGTGCCAGGCGGTGCGACACGGCCTGGCACCCCGTCCCTGACCTCTCTGCGCGCTGGTCGCAATCCACCAAGAAGGTGTGGAATGCTTTGAAAAGACGATAGTTGGATCAAAAGCGCAAGATAGGGACTACTCCCCGCGGGGTATTGCCAAATCAGCATTTATGGTGTATACTGGCATTGAAGCGTGGCTCCCTCACCCTCAGCGTAGGAGGAAGGAGGTGGTACACCATGATCTTCTTGCCAGGTGAGGAGGGGCAAGGGCTGGTTGAGTACGCGTTAATTCTTCTTTTTATTGCGATCGCTGTCATCGCCATCTTGGTAATCGTTGGCCCCGCGGTTGGGAACATGTACAGCTCGGTGGTCGACGCGTTCCCGTAGGGAGCGCAAACACAGCCCAATGCCCTGCAGGAGCGCCCTCGCCTTCTTTGGCGAGGGCCTTCTGTTTTTTATGGCACCAAACGGCTATCCACCCGCGAGGAGCATGCCGTAGGCGTCCGGCCGCCTGTCGGCGAACAGGTCGTTGCGCGCCGTGATCTTTTTGTCGCGGGCCAGCCCAACGTCCGCATCTACCACCGTGACGGCTTCCTCCGCGGGTGGAGCCTGGGCCAGCAGGTCGCCCTTGGGATCGGCGATGGTGGACATTCCGGTGAAGGTCAGGTCCCCCTCTGATCCGATGCGGTTGGCGGTGACGACATAGACCCGGTTGGTGAGCGCGCGGATGGGGACGGCGCGCTGGGCCAGGCCGGGCAGGACGAGATTGGAAGGGTGGCAGATGACGTCGGCTCCCTTCATGGCCAGGATCCGCCAGGCCTCGGGAAAGATCCAGTCAAAGCAGACCAGCATGCCCAGCCTGCAGGCCCCGATGTCAAATACCGGCAAGCCCTCGTCCCCCGGCTCGAAAAAGTCCTTCTCGTTCATAAAGAGGTGCAGTTTGCGATAGCGCCCCACGTAGCCATCGGGGCCCACCAGCACCGCCGAATTATAGAGGTGGTCCCCCTGCCGCTCGTTAAAGCCCGATACGATATGGAACCCGTGCTCCCGGCAGAGGGAAGCCAGGAGCCGCAGAAAGACACTGTCGCCGACCTCCTCGGACGTCCGCCACGCCTCCTCGGCCGAGCGAAAGTTGTAGCCCGAGTTGCACAGCTCAGGCAGGACCAGCAGGCTGGCGCCCGCGGCGCGGGGGATGAGGCGCTCGAGCGCCTGCATGGTCGCCTCCAGGCGGCCCAATGCCGGAGCGAATTGGACAAAGCCGATCTTCATACCTGCCTCCTGGGAAGTGTGTAGCACGATTATACCCCAGGCCAGGATGAATTACAATGGCACATGCGCTTGCTCGCCTGCGAGTCACGGTTGTCGCATTCTCACTTGACACTGTCATGCTGAACATAGTGAAGCATCTCTTCTGGTCAAGCGAGACCCTTCGCTGGCGCTCAGGGTGACAGATTCGACTCGATGCTCTTGCACAGCGCGAGCCTGCTACAGCCCTGGCCTATGAGTGACTGATACTTGATGATGACCCTGTCTCGTGGTATAATTCTATCAGACTAGATGGGTGAGCCGCCGCTGGAAAGTTGCCTGCTGGAGACAGTGGGTAGCACTCCAGAGGAACTTCCCGACTCCCAGTCCGGCTGCTGATGGCGACATCAGGGGCAGGACAAGGTCGCCCGACGAAACGGCAAGTGGGGGCAGGCCGGCGAGAGCCGCGTCCTGACTACAACCGCAACAGAAAACATTCCCGCCCGGCCCAAACGGGCCCGGGTCAGGGGCGAACCGGTGGGGTAAGAGCCCACCAGCGGTCGTGGCGACACGGCCGGCTAGGCGAGCGTACGACCGGGAGCAAGGCGAGTGGGCCGGGGAGGCGCGGTTGGCTTTTGGGCCAGCCAAGCTCTTCGGTCTCGTCGCAGCGGCGACGGTGAGGCCGGGCAACACCTGGCAAGCCAGGAGTCGCCACCCCGCCCTGCGGGGTGAGACAGATGGCGGCAGGGTTGGTCCAGAGGCACGTCCTGGTCACGGCCAGGAAGCGCCCCAGGGACCTGCCTTACAGAATCGGGGGTATGATCTCATCTGGTCCATGGGGTAAGAGCCGACGTGGCGGAAATGGCAGACGCGACAGACTTAGGATCTGTTACCCTTCGGGGTGTGGAGGTTCAAATCCTCTCGTCGGCACCAGCTATCCTGGCTTTCCGACCTGGCGTCGGTGATGGCGAATGACAAGGGCCCGTGGCCTAGCGGGAAGGCGCCTGCTTTGCACGCAGGAGATCGCCGGTTCGAATCCGGCCGGGTCCACCAATCGAAGTGGGAGAGACCGAGAAGGGCAGCGGAGAGCACGTCGCTGCCCTTCCCCATACCTGGACGAGGAGATGTGGTATGGTAGATTCAGGGCCCCGCTCGGCGCTTTTTGCCGGCCTGGTGTACGACGACCAGGGCAAGCCCGTCGACGCGGTCATGGTGGGCGATGTGCCTTTCTACGTCGTGGATGACGACGGGTTCCGGCGACACGTAGAGGCAGAAGTGGTCGACCGCCGGGTCATCGAAATGCTGCGCGACCAGTTCATGGCCCATCGTGAGATCGCCACCGAGGCGATGCTCCAGATGCTGGGCAGGGACGACCTGTTTGCCAAGGCGATGGTCGACGCCTCGATTGAGAACATGGATCGTGTCATCGAGTACGGGTTGCCGGAAGACGCACGAACCTGGCTGGGCATGCTGGGGTTCCGGGTGGTGATCAACCGCCACGGAGAGGTAGAGGATCTCGACATGCCAGAGCAATACGACGAGTTCGGCGGCTAATTGAGAAGCCAGCTAGAGGTCGGACAACCTTCCAGGAAGCTGCAGGAACCGATCCGGTAGAACAGGCGGAGGAATCGGCAGATATCAAGTGTCAGAATCTGGATCCAAGCTTCCTGGAAGGTTCAGTCGTCCCACTTCTATCCAATTCATCCATCAGACCCGGGTGAACGTGATTGACACCACCAAGGATGTAGGCTATAATTGGGTCGGCTACACAGCGCCCGAAAGGAAAGATCCATGAAGCGATCCGAGATTCTCTGGTTGGCCTTTGAGAAATTCGCCATATTCTTCTCCTTCATCGTGACATTCGTGCTCGTGGTTGGCGTTCTGGTGCTGGGCTACGCCCTCTGGCAGGCCGGCCCGCTGTTTGAAGCTGTGGCTGACGGCCTGGTATGCGACACTGTCACCGGCGTCAACGACCTCCTAACCGACTTTGAAGACGCGGTCATCACCCGGACCATCTACATCAGCCAGACGATCCCGGTCCAGTTCGATCTGCCCTTGAATCAAAGGCTTATCGTGAGTTTGACGGACAACGTCCCGCTCTCGCAGCCGGCTACCTACGTATTGCCCGCAGGAGGCGGACGGATCAACGGCACGGTGCACCTGCAACTGCCTCGGGGACAGAAATTGCCTGTCCGCATGCAAACCACCGTACCGGTCGACCAACAATTGCCAGTCGAGATGGTCGTCCCAGTCTCTATTCCCCTGGCAGAGACTGACCTGGGGGCAGTGATCGCCAGACTCAGGGATCTGCTCGCACCACTGCGGCTGCAGGAACTGGAAGAAACTCTCAACTGCCGCTCTCAATAGGCATGCGCCCTGGTGCGCAATAGATGCGAGGGGGCTGATCCTACTGGGCGCTAGTACCCATTCCGGAGACACCTATGCCAGCCATTGCTCGGACCTATGTCAAAGCTGCCTTCCTCTACTTCATAGCCGCCTTTCTGCTCGGTGCCCTCATGACCCTGAACACCTGGCTGGGCTTCAGCCGTTGGCTCAGGGTGGTCTATCTCAGCCAGCTACATCTGCTCGTGGTCGGCTGGATCACCCAACTGGCCATCGGCGTAGCCTATTGGATCTTCCCGCGTTTCCGCAAGCAGCAAGCCACGACACCACGGGGCTCTGATGCCCTGGCCTGGGGTGTGTTCCTCTCGCTCAATGCGGGGCTCTTACTGCGGTTCTTCATCGAGCCATTCCATCTCATCGGACCCCAGCCCTGGTTGGCCGCCCTGCTGTCCCTGGCGGGTATCCTACAGGCTGCAGCCGCCCTGGGCTTTGGCTGGCTTGTCTGGGGCCGAGTGCGGTCCATGGAGTAGGTACTGGCCATGCCGACCACCTCACGCGTTTATGTAAAGGTATCCATCATCTATCTGGGCGTTGGCGCCGTGCTGGGTGCCCTGCTCCTGATCAACCGCTGGACACCCCTGGGCTCGTGGGTGCTCGCCCTGAAGGTGAGCCACGTTGAGTTCCTCATTGCCGGCTGGCTGACACAACTGATCTTGGGCGTGGCCTGGTGGCTCTTTCCCCCGCTCAAGATCGGGCTCCGGTCCGGCGAGCCACGAGCGGTCCGGCGTGGTCAGGCTCAACGCGGAAGTGAGCCCCTATTCTGGGCAACATTCGCCTGCCTCAACCTGGGCATCCTGCTGCGCGGGATCTTTGAGCCGCTCTATGTATGGACCAGGCTAGGCACCTTCCAGGTCTTTGCCGCCCTTTCGGGTCTGTTCTTACTGGCCGGAGCCATCACCTTTGTACTGAACATGTGGAACCGTATACGAGCCCTGGGGAAGGACTAAGGGAAGCGAGGTCATGTATCATGTTTGAGTCGATGTTGACACCCGAGCAGAAACAACTGCGCGATGAGGTGCGCGATTTCGTCAAGTCGGTACCCCGCCAGCTCATCCTCGACATGGATGCCGACAGGGTCCGGTATCCGCGCGAGTATGTGCAGGAACTCGCCCAACGGCACTTGCTGGGCCTGCGATTCCCGGCCCAATACGGTGGGCGTGACCTGGGGTGGGTCGACGAGATCATCGCCCTCGAGGAGGTCGGTGTCCTGGGCACCTCCCTGGCCTGCCTCTTTTCGCTGCCCAGCATCGTCGGCGAGGCACTGCACATCTTTGGCACCCCTGAGCAGAAGGATCGCTGGCTACGGCCGGTGCTAGAAGGCAACCTCACCGTCGCCGAGGCGCTCACCGAGCCCCGTGGTGGCTCTGACTTTTTCGGCACCACCACAACAGCACGCCGCGAGGGCGACATCTTTGTGCTTGAGGGACAGAAGCGTTTCGTGGTCGGCGCGGAGGGGGCCGATCTCTTCCTGGTCTATGCCCGGACCGATCTCCAGGCCAAGCCGCACAAAGGCCTGAGCGCCTTTATCGTAGAACGTGGACCCGGGGTGGACATCGAGCATGTGTACGGGCTGATGGGCACCCGTGGGGGCGGCACCGGTCGCATCTACTTCCGGGACGCACGTGTGCCTGCCCAGAACCTCATCGGGCTGGAGAATGGCGCGGCGGCAGTGTTCTATCAGATGATGATCCCAGAGCGCCTGACCAGCGCTGCAGGCGCGTTGGGCATGGCCCGCGCCGCGCTGGAGGTGGCAGCCCGCTACTCAGATCGCCGCAAGGCATTCGGGGAAAAGATCCGGCGCTTTGAGGGCGTGAGCTTCAAGGTAGCGGACAGCATTACTCAGCTCGACGCGGCGCGTATGCTGGTCTATGGTGCCGCCCGGGCCGTGGACGCCGGCGACGATCCGGCTCGCTGCCGTCGCCTGGTCTCGGAAGCCAAGAAATTCGCCACCGATACGGCCTGGGAGGTAGTCAACCACGCCATGCAGATCCTGGGCGGCATTGGTTACACCAACGTCTATCCCATCGAGCGCCTGCTCCGTGATACGCGGCTGATCATGATTTGGACGGGGACTAACGAAGTGATGAACCTTATCATCCAACACGAGTACTACAAAGAGCTGCTGGGCGGGCCTGCCACAGCGCGCGACGTCGAGGAGGATGCCGCGGAGGCGGAGCGCGATGAGGAAAAGGTGTACGAATAACTCTGCAACTTGACGGCCTTGTGGAGATGTGCTATACTCCCCTCACATACCCCCAGGGGGTATCCAGGTAGCGTCAGACAGATCCTATCGCGCCGAGGGGAGACGGCCATGTCAGTGATGAATACGACCAAGGCCCAGGTGAATTCCATCCCAATCGTGGTGGACGAGCTTTGCCAGGCCTGCCAGAAGTGCGTGGCCCGCGAAGTATGCCGCAGCAAGGCCATATTGCAGATTGACCGGGGCGAACCACCTTTCATCGACCCTAATCGCTGTTATGGCTGTCGAGCATGCATCCCGGCCTGTCCGTTCGGCGCTATCGTCCTTAACGGCAGCTAGGTTATCGGATACTCCCTACCGGTAACCCTAGCGGCACAGCCAACCCCCCTCGTTCGGCGCTGCTGCACGGAGATACGGCCTCCTCGAGCCCCAATTCGGCAGTTCTGGGCCAATCTGCCAGGCATTCTGCCCTTGCCCGGCGCCAGGCACCCGAATAGGAAATGTGCTGATCACCCATTTTTCCTACTTGCCCAGATTGCACTTATCAAGTACAATGTAGACAGGCATGATTTGTGCGTCCATCTTCACCCACCAGACACCGTCGGTTCGCGACGAAAGGCAACGCGCAACGACGTCCAGAGGCAATAGGACGCTTGCCCCCAACGCTGGAGCCAGTATTGGGGAGTGGAATATGACAACACAGACGCCCCAACGAACGATCTTGGTCGTAGACGACGAGACGAGCGTCCGTCAGATTGTGGCCTTCCTACTGGAAGAGCAGGACTACAAGGTGCTGCAAGCCAGCGACGGCCTGACGGCCCTTGCGCTCGTGGAACGGCAATCGCCAGACCTCATTATCTCAGACATCAGGATGCCTGGCATGGATGGCTTTGCCCTATGCGAGCGCGTCCGGGCCAACCCTGCCCTCGTCCAGACGCCGTTTGTTTTTCTCACCGCAAAAGAACAGAGGTCCGACATGCGGCGCGGCATGGGCCTCGGCGCTGACGACTACTTGACCAAGCCCTTCGAAGCGGAGGAGTTGCTGGCGGCGGTCAGTGTGCGCCTGGCACGAGCAGCCGAAACCCGCGCAGCCATAGATCGAGCAGACACCGATCTCCAGGACAAGATCATCCGCTCGCTGACTCACGAGTTCCGGACCCCCCTCTCCCTGGTCATGGGCTACACAGAACTGCTGGAATCGAGCGGGCCCGAGCTGGATGAGGCCGAACTTACCAAGGTGCTTCAGGGGCTACACACCGGTTCCCGGCGGCTGATGGATCTCGTGGAAGACTTTTTGTTGCTGAGCAAAATACGGGCCGGCGTCATCGCCCGCGAGATAACCGCCAAGCCTGTCCAGAGCGCCAACCCCGACCTCGTCATCCAGATGGTCGTAGAGGAATTCCAAAAGCAGGCCGCAACCAGGAACGTCCTCCTGGAGGTCGACTGCAGAAGCGAGGACCTTGGCCTGAACGTCCGCGAAGACCACCTGTTCGAGATCGCTGGCAGGCTCGTAGACAACGCCATCAAGTTCTCCAAGCGCAATGGGGGGCACGTTAGGGTCACAACCAGCAGGCAAGATGACATATGGCTCCTGGCCGTCGCCGACGAGGGGATCGGCATCAACGAAAAGGCCCTGTCCTGGATCTTTGAGGCATTTCGCCAGGTAGATCGTGGCAGGATCGAGCAACAAGGTTCCGGGATCGGGTTGACCATTGTCCGGGGACTGGTTGAGGCCTACGGGGGAACGGTGCGCGTCCAGAGCATCTCTGGGCAGGGCAGTACGTTCTATGTTTCGTTGCCGCTGGCTAGCAGCTGATATCTATGTCGTGACCATGGCCTCGAAGCTGCACCGCCGCTTGCAGAGCGACGCCACACACTCCACCAGGGACGTCTCCAGGGCCACTTCTGCTTTTCTTTTTGGTTTGCCTTTTGCAGCAAAAGGCGGTATAATGGGCTGGGCACGGATGTCGGATTGTGGCCATCAAATTCCGTGTCCACGGCCCAAATCATGATACAAAGGGGAGATGCCGTCTTCATGGAGGAGAGACAGATCAAGGATTTGCAGGTCAGGGAGGAAGGAGGAAGCGAGCAGGAGGCCGAAGAAAACCCGATGCATGCCCTGATGGAAGAAGCGCTCAGCTTCCGCCAGATCAAATCGGGTGACACTGTCGAGGGCGAGATCGTGAGCGTGTCTCCGACCGAGGTTCTCGTGGATGTCGGCGCCAAATCGGAAGGACTGATCCCCAGCAAGGAGCTCGAGCGCCTGGGCCGAGAAGGTCTAGAGGGCCTGCAAGAAGGCGACACCGTGTTGGTGTATGTAGTCCGAGCCGAGGACCGGGAAGGAAACTTGATCCTCTCGATCCGCCGGGCCGAAGAGGAACGGGACTGGCGCCTGGCTCAGGAGCGCTTTGAGGCAGGTGAGAACTTTGAGAGTCAGGTGGCCGGGTTCAATAAGGGCGGCCTGATCGTCCGGCTGGGTAGACTGCGGGGCTTTGTTCCAGCCTCTCAGCTTGCCTCCAGGCACCGTGGCAGCGACAAGCAAGAGCCTGAGGAGCGCTGGGCGCGCTTGGTCGGTGAGACCATCAATGTCAAAGTCATCGAACTGAATCGCCGGCGAAAGCGCCTGATCCTGTCAGAGCGCGCGGCCCAGCGGCAGCACCGCGAAGAGCGGAGGGCTGAACTGCTGGAGGATCTGCGTCCCGGCGAGGTACGGACCGGGGTCGTTAGCAGCCTGGCCGACTTTGGCGCGTTCGTCGATCTGGGCGGGGCAGACGGCCTGATCCACCTATCTGAGCTGTCTTGGAACCGCGCTGCCAAACCAGAGGACGTAGTGGACGTTGGACAGAAGGTCGAAGTGTACGTCCTGAATGTCGATCAGGAGAGGAAGCGGATTGCGCTGAGCCTCAAGCGCCTGGAGCCCGAGCCTTGGGCCACCGTGGAGAGCCGGTACTATGTCGGCCAGTTGACGGAAGGCATCATCACTCGCTTGACCAACTTTGGTGCGTTCGCGCTCATAAATGACGAGATTGAGGGTCTACTCCACATCTCCGAGCTAAGCAGTGGCCGGATCAACCATCCGCAGGATGTGGTTCGAGAAGGCGAGAAGCATGTAATGCGTATTATCCGGATCGACGCCAAGCGGCGCCGTATGGGCCTGAGCCTCAAGCGCGTAGCCGATCCCGAATATGCTGACCTGGATTGGCAGACAGAGCTCGCAGAGGCAGAGACCTCCACGGAATTCGAGGAGTCGGAAGAAGGACAACCTTACGACGAAGAGATTTAGGGTTGGCCGATCTGCCTCCCGGCGGCAGCCAGCGCTTCCGGGAGAGCTGAGCAGGTCGTCCGACCCCGCTCGCCCTAGGCTCCTCGCGACCGCAGGCAGTGATTATTGCACGGTTGACGGCTGCCCGGGCCTGGTACCTGAAGGCTCCGGTGGCTGGCAGCAAGGGGCGAAACAAGGGCTATAGTCGGCTGTTTGGGACAAGGCCTCGCCCCTACCAGGCGAGGCCTTATGTGTGTGACTCGGATTACCCATTTCTGATGGCCGTTGGTGTATAATTCAGTGGGAGAAGGATAGTATTGTTGAAAGGATGAGAATGTGGCTGATAATCTTGATCGCTTCACCAAACGAGCCCGGCGAGTACTGACTACGGCCGGCGAAGAGGCCCGTCGCCTGAACCACCGATTCATCGGAACCGAGCATATTCTGTTGGGACTGGTGGCCGAAGAAGGTGGTGTGGCCATGCGCGTGCTGGAGGAGCTGGATATCTCCGCTGAGCAAGTGCGCAAGACAGTCGAGCGAACAGTAGGCCGGGGAACTCGCCCAACCTTCACCACACCGACCCTGACTCCCCGCACCAAGCGGGTCATCGAGCTGGCAGTAGACGAAGCCCGCCGACTTGGACACCACTATATCGGCACCGAACACCTACTTCTAGGCCTCATCCGAGAAGGGGAAGGCGTGGCGGTTGACGTCCTGCGCCGTCTCGGAGCGCCACCCGAAGCTATTCGCGAGCAGACCATGCAGCTGCTCAAGGAAACGTCTACGGCTGCCGGGCAGGGCCGGCGGGCCTCTGAGACACCGACGGTGGATCAGCTGGGCACCGACCTGACGGCACTGGCTGGAGACGGCAAACTGGACCCGGTCATAGGCCGGCAGACCGAGATCGAGCGGGTGATCCAGATCCTCGCTCGCCGCACCAAGAACAACCCGGCTCTGATCGGAGACCCAGGTGTTGGGAAGACGGCCATCGTCGAGGGCCTGGCCCAGCGGATCATACTTGGCGATGTGCCCGAGCCCCTGCTCGACAAGCGCGTATTACAGTTGGACATTGGCAGCCTGGTCGCCGGCACCATCTATCGCGGCCAGTTTGAGGAACGCCTGAAAAAGGTCATCGAAGAGCTGAAAGGCTCCGAAAGTATCCTATTCATCGACGAGCTGCACATGCTCGTGGGCGCGGGGTCAGCAGGCAGTTCCGTGGATGCCGCCAACATCCTCAAGCCCGCTCTGTCCCGAGGCCAGTTGCAGTGCATCGGCGCTACCACGCTGGACGAGTACCGCCGCTACATCGAGGGAGATGCCGCCTTGGAGCGGCGCTTCCAGCCGGTATTCGTGGACGAGCCGTCCGTGGGAGAGACCATCGAGATCTTGCGCGGGGTGAAGGGCCTGTACGAGCAGCACCACAAGCTACCCATCACCGATGAGGCACTCGAGGCAGCAGCCAACCTGTCGGCCCGGTACATCACCGACCGCTACCTGCCTGACAAGGCCATCGACGTGGTCGACGAGGCGGCATCCCGTGTGCGCATGTACAAGATGCCCGAGTCCTCGACACTGAAACAGACCTTCTCCGAGATCAAGTCGGTACAACGTGAGAAGGACGAAGCCATCGATGCGCAGCAGTGGGCTGAAGCTACCGCGCTCCGCGATCGCGAGCGCGAGCTGAAGACGCAGTTAGAGCAGTTGCGCGTCGGTTGGGATCCGAGTTCCTCTGATGTCGCCGTAACCGCTAACGACATCGCCGAGATCGTGTCGATGTGGACCGGGGTGCCACTCATGCAACTGGAGAGCGAGGAATCAAAGCGGCTCCTGCGCATGGAAGAAGGCTTGCACAAGCGGATCGTAGGCCAGGACGAGGCCGTCAGTGCGCTGGCTCGCGCGGTTCGCCGTGCCCGGGCTGGTCTCAAGGACCCCCATCGGCCCATCAGCTCCCTGCTATTCCTTGGACCTACCGGGGTGGGCAAGACCGAGCTGGCCAAAGCGCTAGCCGAGTTTATGTTTGGCAGCGAGGACGCCCTGCTGCAGCTCGACATGTCCGAGTTCATGGAACGCCATACAGTCTCGCGGCTGGTAGGCGCACCTCCTGGTTATGTCGGCTACGAGGACGCCGGTCAGCTGACAGAGACTGTCCGTCGCCGGCCCTTCACCGTCGTCTGTTTTGACGAAGTGGAGAAAGCGCATCCGGAAGCGGCCAACATGCTCCTTCAGATCATGGAGGACGGCCAGCTGTCGGACGCAAAGGGCCGCAAGGTGGACTTTCGAAATACGATTATCCTGATGACCTCGAACGTAGGCGCCGAGGTTATCGGTCGCTCGACCAAGCTTGGTTTTGCCGCAGCTCGCGATACCCAAACAAGCGAGGACGACGCCTACAACGAGATGAAGGACAAGGTCCTCACCGAACTCAAGCGCCGCTTCCGGCCCGAGTTCATCAACCGGCTGGACGGCATCATGGTCTTTCACGCGCTCAGCGAGGAACAGATCGAAGAGATCGTCGACCTGGAAGTCGACAAGGTCCGGCACCGGCTGGAGGAGCACCACCTCGACCTGCGCCTGACAGAAGAAGCACGCAAGTACCTGGCCGACAAGGGTTACGATCGAAACCTTGGTGCCCGTCCTTTGCGCCGTGTCATCCAGAGCGAAGTGGAGGATGCACTCTCGGAGCACCTGCTGGGCGGCGAGTTTGAGGAGGGCGACGTTGTCACGATCCACATGGAGGATGGTCAGATCGCCTTCAGTGTAGAGGAGGGCCAGGACGAAGAGCCTGCCACCGAAATGGGCAACGGCGAAGCGCCGATGCTGGAAAGTGTGGCCAGCTAGATCCTCCAGCAGGTCTGTAGCGAAGCGAGGCTACAATAGTCGCGGATTAAAAGATCGGTTTCTGATGATAGGAACCGATCTTTTCCTTATAGGAGATCGGATCGAGGCATATGGCCAAGAAAAAAGTGCGCTACGTCTGCCAGTCCTGTGGAGCCACGATGCTGAAATGGTCAGGCCAGTGCAAGGACTGTGGCGAATGGAACACCCTCGTGGAGACGGTCGTGGAGGAGCGCAAGAGCTCCGGGGCGGCCCACACGTGGACGCCACTAAGCGAGCCACAGCCGTTACCTGATATCCAGGCAGATCAGTTTCGGCGGCTGCCCGTCAGCAGTGATGAGCTGGCCCGGGTATTGGGGGGCGGCATCGTGCCGGGCTCTGTGGTCCTTGTTGGGGGCGACCCAGGCATCGGCAAGTCAACACTTCTGCTGCAGGCCTCGGCCCAGCTGTCTGAAGAGACTGCACCGGTGCTTTACGTATCCGGCGAAGAGTCCGTAAACCAGATCAAGATGCGTGCCGACCGCCTGGGCCTGCAACAGCCCGGGCTCTATGTCGTATCAGAGGTTATCCTGGATCAGATCTTGGCCCACGTCGAGGGCCTCAAGCCGAGCCTGGTCGTGGTGGATTCTATCCAGGCCATCTCCTCGGACGAGCTCGAGTCGGCCGCAGGGACGGTTAGCCAGGTGAAGGCCTGTGCTACCGCCCTTCTCCGGATGGCAAAGACCGACGGAGTGCCGATCTTTCTCGTGGGCCACGTTACCAAGGCGGGTGCCATCGCCGGCCCCAGGGTGTTGGAGCACATCGTAGACGCCGTGCTCTACATGGAGGGCGATCGCTTCCATTCTTACAGGCTCCTGCGCAGTGTCAAGAACCGCTTCGGTTCTACCCACGAGGTGGGGGTCTTTGAGATGACCGAACAAGGCATGGTAGAAGTGGCCAACCCGTCGGAGGCCTTTTTGGCAGAGCGTCTGCTCAACACGGCTGGCTCGGCCATCGCTGTGACCATGGAGGGCACGCGGCCCCTTTTGGTCGAGGTCCAGGCCCTGGCCAGCACTACCAGCTTTGGCCTGCCACGGCGGACGGCCAACGGTATCGACTTCAACCGGCTGCTGCTGTTGGTTGCCGTCCTTTCCAAGCGGGTAGGCTTGCGTCTGTTCGACCAGGATGTCTTTATCAACGTCGTCGGCGGCCTACGCGTCAATGAACCTGCCGCCGACCTGGCCGTGGCCCTGGCCGTCGCATCCAGCTTCCGCAACATATCTTTGCCCCCTGACCTGGCGGTCATCGGGGAGGTCGGCCTCTCCGGTGAGGTACGGGCGGTGAGCCATCTGTCGCGGCGGCTCAACGAGGCCGCCAAACTGGGCTTCAGCCGCTGCATTGTGCCTGCCACACGTCGCCAGGCTGGTGACCTGCCGCCGGGCATGGAGGTAATCCCAGCACGTTCCCTCGGCGACGCATTGGCGGCGGCGCTGAGCCAGCCCGCTCAAACGGAGACACGTTGACTTTTGCGGGGGATTGTGCTAATATGTGATCGTTCTTATGAATCGTTGATCCTTTCTCGGTATCTTGCATGCGGTCGCTTGCGGCCGCGCAACCAGGCCCGTGGCAAGGAGGACCTATGTAATCCTGACAGCCCAGCCCGGAAACGAATATCCGCTTAGGAGGTCGGATGATATGATCTGGGAAATTCTATCACGTTTATTGGGCATGTTCCTCC
>JAMJFU010000200.1 GCA_023544525.1 Anaerolineae bacterium
TGCAGGGGCGGGGCTGGATGGAATCCCGCGCTTGCGCGGGCGGCTTGTGCAGCGGGAAGGCCTGGCCTGGGAGGGAGGACCTGCCACGTTGGCCAGCCGGCCTCAGCGAGCTGAGGGATCCTCTTGAGACATAGGCGAGGTTCTCGACCTAGTTTGCAATATCGTGGCTCTTTTGCTATAATGGGCTCCAATGCAGCGGGGCGTAGCGCAGTCCGGTAGCGCACTTGAATGGGGTTCAAGTGGTCGCCCGTTCAAATCGGGCCGCCCCGACCACAATGATGATGGTCGATGGCGAGGTGCTGTCGGCCATCTGTTTATCTTTGAGCAGCGCCTCGACCTACTGAGGTAGCGCCAGGATCGTATATGCATTCATCCTCGTCGTGGACACGACCGGGCTGGCGTTTTCTCGGAGCTGAGAAAGACATGAACAGTGTTGTTCAACAGTGCGGGAGTCTGACAAAAGAAGATGCTGCACGCCTGGAAAAGATCGGTCGCGACCTGACCATTCTGGCCGATCTCAGCCGGGCTGATATACTGCTGTACTGCCTCTGCGGGCCTCAGCGCGCTGTCGTGGCGGACCAGGTCCGGCCGCATTCCATCCTGCCCATCTACGACGAATCGATCGTTGAGCGGCAGGTAGGGTATACCGAGGAGCCTGCTGTACTTCGGGCCCTGACCGACGGTCAAACGGGGGTTACAGAGGTGCGCCGCGCGGCGGGCAGCAAGTCGGGTGCGGCCAAGGGCGCGCCCATCGTGCAAGAAACCTACCCCATCCGCACACCTGACGGGCGGGTGATCGCTGCGGTTTGTATCGAGACAAACCTGATCGAGAGGGAGCGCCACCGGCGGCGCAACAAGGTCTTTCAGCAGGCCCTGCGGCAACTCCGGCAGACGGTGCTGGCGGGGGAGCTGCGTGGTGGCAAAGCGTTGACGCCCTTTGCCGAGCACGACGGCGTCCTGGTCATAGATGCCCAGCATCGCATCCAGTACATCAGCGGCATCGCTACCAGCCTCTATCGTAAACTGGGCTACGCCGGTGACCTGTTGAGGCGCCGCATCGAGGACCTGGAACTGGACGACAATGGCCTGACGTTGGATGCCATGGAACAGGCCCGCTGCCTGGAGGCAGAGGTGCGCGCCGGCAACCTGGTCTGGGTCAAGAAGGCCATTCCCCTCTTTGAGCGACGACGGGGGCTACGCCGTCTCCTGTTTCCAGGGCAGCCGGCCCGGCGCCTGGCTGGCGTACTGGTGACCATCCACGACGACACCGACCGCCGCCGCCAGGAGGAGGAGATCCAGGTCAAGGTGACCATGATCCAGGAGATCCACCACCGGGTCAAGAACAACATGCAGACCATCGCCTCGCTCCTGCGATTGCAGTCGCGGCGGACCGAGTCGGAAGAGGTCCGCCGGGCGCTCCAGGAAGGGATCAACCGCATCTTGAGTGTAGCGGTCATCCACGAGTTTCTGGCGCACCAGGAGGCGCGTGTCATCAACATCCGCGACGTCAGCCAGCGGATCATCAACCAGATCCGGGAGGGCATCCTGGATGGCGAGCGCAGGATCACCCTGGACCTGCGCGGGCCCAACATCTATCTGCCCACGCAGCCGGCGACGGTCTGTGCGCTGGTCATCAATGAGCTGCTACAGAACGCCCTGGAGCATGGCTACGATCGCCAGGTGGGGGGCACCGTGACCGTCAGCCTGCACGACGACGGCGAGCAGGTTACGATTTCGGTCGACGACGACGGCGTTGGCCTCCCGGAGCAATTCGACCTGTCGCAGACCGGCAGCATGGGCCTGCAAATTGTGAGGGTCCTCGCCGAAGGGGATCTGAAAGGCAAATTCGAGCTGCGTGGCAGGGACAAGGGTGTCTCGGCTGTGGTAACATTCCCGAAGCACACCTAAGGAGGTAGGAATGACAGAGCGGACACGTGTAATCATTGCAGATGACGAATCGATCATTCGTATGGACCTGCGCGAGATGTTGACCAATCTGGGCTACCTGGTCGTCGGCGAAGTCGGCGACGGCCGTAGTGCAGTAAACCTCGCCCGAGAACTGAAACCCGAGATTGTCATCATGGACATCAAGTTCGAGGGGGAGGAGTTTGACGGCATCGATGCCGCCCGTATCCTGACCGAGGAGAGGATCGCCCCGGTGCTGCTGTTGACTGCGTACAGCCAGCGGGATCTCGTGGTGCGCGCCCGCGAAGCGGGTGTGGTCGGCTACCTGGTCAAACCGTTCCGCGAGGCAGACCTGGTGCCGGCGATCGAGGTGGCCCTGGCTCGCTTTGTCGAGTTCCGCGCCGTCGAGGACCAGGTCGGTGACCTCACAGAGGCCCTGGAGACGCGCAAGTTTGTCGATCGCGCCAAGGGCATCCTCATGGATAGCCAGGGTCTGAGCGAGGCCGAGGCTTTCCGCCGTATCCAGAAGATGAGCATGAACACGCGCAAGCCGATGAAGGATGTTGCGGAAGCCATCATTCTGGCCCACCAAACCCAACAGCAGGCCGTCGTCTAGGCCAATTTGGACCATCCAGCCGAGTTTGCTCCGTCCCGGGGTGAAGTGCGTCCCGAGCCGGTGAACCCGGCCAGGGCTGAACTTTTCCGGCCCGTTTCGCGTTATATATAGTGAGAAGCCGGCCTCGGAGCGGGTAGGCCCCAACCGGCTTCTCAATGCCCGTTCAGATGAAACGAACGAAGCTCTGAACGGGCTCTTCTCTTGGGCTGCTGTGTATCCAGAGCCTCACTTCTGGCAGGGATTGTAATTCCGTCCCAGGATGAGCAGGATGTCGATGTCCTGGCCGCCCGGCGGCGATTCAGTCCCGGTGACGTCCTGCACAGACGATACGGGCACATTGAGGTACTGGGCCATGCTCTGCGCTTCGGCGACTTTGCCGGTATAGACCAGGATCCTGGTCAGGGTATAGTCCCGGCTCTCCGCCCCGCCTGTGCCCGCAACCTTGTATCCTTCCCAGCGCAGGGCGGCGGCTGCCAACTGCTCCGCCTCGCGTCGCGGGGAACCGTTGTGCACCCGCACCTGCACCTTGGCACTGGCGTCCAGCCGCGAGGCATCCACAGGCGCATAGAAGCTCTCCAGCATGGCCCGCATCCGATCCTCACGCGGCAGCAGGACCGCCGCACCCTGTGGCGTGATCCAACCCTGTACGAGGCTCGGACCGATGGCCCGGCTGATGATCCGTTGGGGTTTTAGTTGTGCGCCCACGTAGGCCAGGTTGATCACCTGCTCCAGTGATAGGTCCGTCTGGAAGCTATTGGCCATGCTGCGCCAGAGTTGGGGCAGCTTGGGTATGATGTCCAGCGTCAGCGCCTGGTCCCACAACGCCATCAGGACCTTTCGCTGCCGGCGTCCCCGGTCAAAGTCGTTGGTGCTCTTGCGTGACCGGGCGTAGCGCAGTGCCTGCTTGCCGTTCATGTGGTGTATGCCGGCCGAGAGGTTGATGTCAGACAGCGAGCAGTCCACGTCGACGTCGATACCCCCGACCGTGTCAATGATGTTGATAAAGCCCTGAAAGTCGATCCGCACGTAATAATGAATGGGGATGCCCAGGTTGTGCTGGATCGTCTGTTTGACCCGGTCCGGCCCGCCGCCCTTCTTGGCCAGTTCGCCCCAGAGGTCGGCCGTGTTGATGCGGTTGTAGCCGTGCCCGGGAATGTATACCCACAGGTCGCGGGGGATGGAGAGCAAACGCACGATGTTCTTCTGCATGTCCACCGAGACGATGATCATGCTGTCGGTCCGCCAGGCCCCACTCCTCGGTCGTTTATCGGACCCAAGCAGGACGATGTTGAGCTGCTGGCTGTTGCTGCGGACAGCCGCCTGGGTGGTGGGTGCGACAGCAGGCTGGCCCGACATGGTGCCGGCCAGGCCTGGCGGTGTCGCCGAGGCGCCAGGGCGTGGCGTGCTGGTGGGAAAGATCTCGAGCGGTTCGGGCGGGGCAGCTCCCAGGCCAGGGACGTACAGCCGCTGGCCGGTGAAGATGGTGAACGTGTTCAGGCAGTTCACGAGCATCAGGGTGTCCACATCCGTGCCATAGCGCTGGGCAAGGGACGAAAGCGTATTCCCCTCCTCCACGGTGTGGATGCCCCAATCGGCTGGCGGGACGCAGGGCGGTGGCGTGACCGGCTCTGCCGGCAGGGGTTCCAGCGTTGCTGTGGGGATCTCGGTCACAATCAGCGCTGGCTCCAGCGTCGGCGCGATTGCGATGGGGGTCGAGCCAGCAGCCTCGACCACCGAAACGTCGGGTGGTGACGTAAACCAGAGGTCGGCAGCGAGCGCGGCGAACCCGGCAAACAGGAAAAAGGCCACTCCGATCAGCAGTTGGGTAACGTGGTCAGAGTTCCCTTTCCCGAATCCTGCGGCTTTGTCAAGCAACTTGATCTGCGTGGTTCTCATTGGGCTATCCTGATTGGGTATTCTGTGTTCGATGCAGCTTGGGCCGCTGGGCGCTCCCGGCCGCCCAATCGGGGCGGTTGGCCCTCAGAAGACGGCCGGATCAGAGCCAGGATCGAGCCTGAAAGCTATCCTGAACTGCGAGCCCCTTCCTCCTCGGACGCTAGCTCGTCCAGGTATGCCTGATCCTCTTTGCTCAGGCGGGCATGTTCCAACAGCTCGGGCCGCCGCAGCCAGGTGCGTCGCAGGGCTTGCTGTCTGCGCCAACGCGTGATCTCGGCGTGGTGGCCGGAGAGGAGCTCCTCCGGTACCCGGTAGCCCCGGTAGTCGGGAGGGCGCGTATACTGCGGATATTCCAGCAGCCCTTCGGCGTGCGAGTCCTCGAAGGTGGCGCCTGGATCGCCTAACACACCCGGGATCAGGCGGGTGACGGCGTCGACGATGACCATGGCCGGCAATTCGCCGCCTGATAGGACATAGTCCCCAATGGAGATCTCGTCGGTGGCCAGGTGATGGTGCACCCGCTCGTCCACACCCTCATAGCGGCCACAGATGAGCACCAGGCGCGGCTGCCGGGCCAACTGGCGGGCCACCTGTTGGCTAAAGAGCTTGCCCTGGGGCGTGAGCAGGATCACGGGTACGCTGCCCGTGTGCTCGCCCAATACCCCCTCGACGGCAGCAAAGATCGGCTCTGGCTTCATGATCATGCCCCCGCCACCTCCGTAGGGCGTATCATCCGTCACACGGTGGCGCCCCGTGGCATAGTCCCGGATGTTGTGCAGGGCGATGGTTACCAGGCCGGCTTCCCGTGCGCGCTTGATGATGCTCTCTTCAAAGGGGCCCTCAAACATGCCCGGGAATAGCGTCAGAATGTCGAAATGCACTGCATTCCTCCTTGCTTCTCCCATTGTAGCACATTGTGCTCAAAGAGGCAAACCGAAGGGGTGCAGTTAATGCATTTTCAACGCATAGTGCCAGATTATCAGATCATAACAGGCGATATCGCTCGGTCTTGATGTTAGACCCATAAGAATAGATAATTCTTGGTGATTTAGAGCGATATCATCCAGGACTGGCACTCTTGAGGGGGCTAGCGCCGCAGCAATCACAGGGGCCAGCCTCGGCTGGCGGAGCGGCGTCCCTGGGGTTTCAAAGGTCCCGGCCGGACTTGGCCCTTCTCGGGGGTTCGCGCGAGTGTTGACAGGTGGGACCAATTGTTGTATAATAACCGTGCACTGTGTTCCAGGGGATCAGCATACGCTGGTCGATGGCTACCTCGCCGTCCAGGCTTCGCGGCGGTGGTGAACTTGGTTCACCCCGTGATTGGAGGTGGCGACTCCAGAAGGACACCCAGTACTTCGATCCGACTGCGCTCGCCAGCGTCGCAGCGCCAAATGACTGGGCGAACAGGCCGGTTTCGTGCAGCGACTCGAGCGAGTTTGCAGACGGCCTGAGGTGGACACTTCCAGAGTGTGATCTAGACTCGGCTTCCTCCTGGAAAGCTTGCTGGGCAGGTTGCCGAGTTTTGTGTTCTCTGGACACAGGGCGGAACTTGTTGTATGAGGAGATGTAGTGTCTATGGATTCAGATGAGAAGATGGCAAGTGGAGAGTCCACTGCCAAGATAAGTGCCGGCGTTATTCCTACTGAGGAGGAACAGCCTCAGCAGAGTGAGCAGGTCGCCGCGGCCGACATGGACCAGTTGGACGTCGAAGACTGGGACTACCAGCGCCCCAAGCGGGGAGAGCTGCGCACCGGCGTGATCCTGGCCATCCGCGATCAAGAGATGATCGTCGATGTGGGGGCCAAGCGCGACGGCATCGTGCCTTACGCTGATATGCAGCGCCTGGGGCCCGAGGCTGTACAGGAGTTCTCTGTCGGCGACGAGGTCTCAACCTATATCCTCCGCCCTGAGGATAAGGAGGGCAACCTCTTGGTCTCCCTCTACATGGCCCGGCAGGCGCAGGCCTGGGAACGTGCCCAGGAACTGGCCGACAGTGGCAAGGTCTGGGAGACGACCATTGAGGGCTTTAACAAGGGTGGCGTCGTCGTTCCCGTGGAAGAGATCCGTGGTTTTGTGCCCGCGTCCCAAATACCGGGCTTTCCCATGGGTCTCGGCCAGGAGGACCGGCTGGCTCGCCTGGCCGAATTGGTCGGCGACGATATCCAGGTCAAGGTCATCGAGATCAACCGCCGCAAGCGGCGCCTGATCCTCTCGGCGACCGCTGCCCAGAAGCAGTGGCGCAAGAGGAAGCGGGAAGAGCTGCTTGAGGAGTTGCGAGAGGGCGAGGTGCGCACGGGCATAGTCAGCAGTCTGGCTAGCTTTGGTGCTTTCGTCGACCTGGGTGGCGCCGATGGTCTGGTGCATATTTCTGAGTTGAGCTGGCGCCGCGTGCGCCATCCACGGGATGTCGTGAATGTCGGCGACGAGATCGAGGTATACGTCCTACGCCTGGATCACGAGCGCAACCGGATCGGCTTGAGCCTCAAGCGGCTGCAGCCCGAGCCCTGGGCCCTGGTAGAGGACAAATATGAACTGGGCCAGTTGGTCGAAGGTGTGGTCACCAACGTCGTCGATTTTGGCGCCTTTGCCGAGATCGAGGAGGGCATTGAGGGCTTGATCCACGTCTCAGAGCTGGCCGACATGCCGATTGCCCATCCCAAGGATGTGGTGAAGAAGGGTGATCTGCTGCTTCTGCGCATCATCCGTATCGATGCACGCCGCAAACGATTGGGGCTGAGCCTGAAACGCGTGCTCGAGTCCGAATGGGCCGAGTGGGCCGCGCAGCTGGCCGTCAAAGAGGAAGAGGAGCAGGCTGCTGCCCGGGCGGCAGAGGAAGCCAGGGCCGCGGAGGAAGCAGCGGCGGCAGAGGTTGCCGCGGAAGAAGCAGTGGCAGAGCCGGCCGAAGAAGAGCCGGCGGCCGCGGAGGAGCCGGCGGCAGAAGAAAAGCCGGCGGCAGAAGAAAAGCCGGCGGCAGAAGAAGAGCCCGCAGAAGAAATGCCGGCCGTAGAAGCAGCGGTGGCAGAGGTTGCCGCAGAAGAGCCGGCGGCCGCAGAAGCAGCGGTGGCAGAGGTTGCCGCGGAAGAGCTGGTGGCCGCAGAAGCAGCGGTGGCA
>JAMJFU010000201.1 GCA_023544525.1 Anaerolineae bacterium
GGTGAACACAAGCCAGCCGGACACGCTGGAAGCCGCATCGACGGCGATCCGGGCGCTCTTTGCCGGAGCACAGACGCCGCCCAACGTAGCCGGCGCCATCGCCCTGGCCTACGCCGAGTTGGCCGGCCGGGACCCGGTCGTCGCCGTGCGCTCCTCGGCCACCGCCGAGGATCTGCCCGAAGCCAGCTTTGCCGGGCAGCAGGATACCTTTCTCAACGTCGACGGTTACGACGAAGTGTTGGCCGCAGTCAAGCGCTGCTGGGCCTCCCTCTGGACCGCGCGGGCCATCGGCTACCGGGCCCGGCAAGGCATCGGCGCCGAGGGCTTGAGCTTGGCCGTCGTGGTGCAGGTGCTCGTTCCGGCTGAGGCAGCGGGCATCCTGTTCACCGCCAACCCGGTGACCGGCCGCCGCGACCAGGCCATGATCAGCGCCGCCTGGGGCCTGGGTGAAGCCGTCGTCGGCGGGCTGGTGACGCCCGACACCCTCGTCGTCGAGAAAACCACCGGTGCCATCCTGAGCCAGGAAATTGCCGACAAGCAGGTCATGACCGTCCGGGTCAACGGCGGTACCGAAGAGCAGCCGGTGCCAGCCGAGCTGCGCCGCGCCCCGGTGCTCGACGACGAGACCGCGGCCGAGCTGGTCCAGCTCGGCGTCCGGATCGAGGAGCTATTCGGACTGCCTGTGGACATCGAGTGGGCCCTGGCCGATGGGGCCCTGGCCATCGTCCAGGCCCGGCCTATCACCACGCTTACGCCCGAAACGGAAGTGACGGAGCCTGCCCCTGAGCCGCCGGCCGAGTGGCCCATGCCCGATCCCAAGGGGCCGTACATGCGCGGCAGCATCGCCGACTTTATGCCCGATCCGCTGACGCCGCTCTTTGCCACGATGGGCGTGCCAGCCATCAATGCTGGCATGCAGGGTACGATGGTGGAGGCCTTTGGCAGCGGGACGGCGGGCCTCGACGAGTACCTGACCACCATCAACGACTATGCCTACCTGTACGTGAAGCTGGGCTGCCGGGACTGGCTGTGGGTGCTCTTCAGGATGGGTCCGGCCATCCCCCGGCTGCTGCGGGACGGCGAGCGCCACTGGCGCCAGGTCGCCCGTCCCCGCTACGCCAACGCGGTGGCCCGCTGGCGCGACAGCCAACCGCACGAACTCTCTGCCGCCGCGCTCCTGGAGGGCGCGCGCGAACTGACCGCGGCCATGGCCGACTACCTGACGGCGCTCCAGGTGGACACCATCGGCGCCGCTGCCGGCAGCGAGGGCCTATTCACGGCAGTTTATGACAAGCTGGTCAAACGCGAGGGTGACCCGCCTGCCGCGACCCTGTTGCTGGGCGCCGACAGCAAGCCGATCCAGGCCGAGAAAGCGCTGTACGACCTGGCCCGGTGGAGCGGCGAGCGCCCTGAGCTGGCCGGCTACCTCCTGGAAACGCCGTCTCAGCAGCTCGCCGCCCGAGTCATTGAGGGCAAAGACGGGCAGGGTGACGGTGCGCTGGGGAGCGATGACTGGCGCGAATGGCAAAGCCGCTTCCGTGCCCACCTGGCACAATACGGCCACAGCATCTACGACCTGGACTTTGCCAAGCCGCTGCCAGCCGACGAGCCACTGCCGCTGCTGGAGACGCTCAAGCTGTTCATCCGCGGCGGGGGCAAGGATCCTCACCAGCGCCAGGGAACGCTGGCCCAGCGGCGGGCCGAAGCGGCAGAGGCCGCGCTGGCCCGGACCCGTCGCCTCAGACGCCGGCTCTTTCGCTGGACGCTGCGTTGGGCCCAGACCATGGCCGTGGCCCGCGAGGACAGCATCTTTGACATCGGCCTGGGCTACCCCGTGCTGCGCCAACTGCTCCAGGAGTTGGGCCGCCGCTTCGCCGAGGCCGGGGCGATCGCCGAGCCCGACGACATCTACTGGCTGGAACGCGCCGAGGTCGAGCGCGGGGCCGCTGCCCTGGACGTGGGCGAGCCCCTGGAGGACTGGACCGGGTGTGTCCGGCAGCGGAGAGCAGTGTGGCGGGCGGAAAAGAAGGCCACGCCACCCCAGCAGCTGCCAGCCAAGGGCCGGGTGATGGGCATCAAAACCGATGCCTTTATGCCGGTCGATGCCGAAGAGCAGGGCACCGACCTCCTGAAGGGCGTGGCCGCCAGCCCGGGCACGGTCCGAGCCAGCGCCCGCGTGCTGCTGGGTCCTGAGGATTTCGACCAGATGCAGCCGGGCGACATCCTGGTGGCCGAGATCACCACCCCGGCCTGGACGCCGCTCTTTGCCATGGCCGCCGGTATCGTCACCGACATCGGCGGGCCGCTCAGCCACGGCTCGATCGTGGCCCGCGAGTACGGCATCCCGGCGGTGTTGGGCACGGGTGTGGCCACGAAGCGCATCCGGAGTGGCCAGACGATCACCGTCGATGGCAGCGCAGGGACCGTCGCCCTGGCATAATGCGCGGGGCGGAGCCTCGAGACACACGATGAATACCAGCAATCGCAAGAACGTGGCCATCCTGTCCCTGACCCTGGGGGTCGTGATGCTCGGGTTTGGGATGGTCATGCCCATCATGCCGTTTTACGTCGAGAGCATGGGCGCCAGTGCCACCGAGTTGGGCCTGCTGGTGGCCATCTCGCCCTTCATCCAGCTCATCGCCTCTCCGGTCTGGGGCAACGTCTCGGACCGGCGCGGGCGGAAGCCGGTGCTGGCCATCGGCCTGCTGGGCTATGGCATCTCCATGCTGCTCTTTGGCCTGGCCAGCGAGCTGTGGATGCTCTTTGCCGCCCGCGGCGTAGGTGCCCTGCTCTCGGCAGCGACGATGCCGACGACCATGGCCTACGTCGGCGACAGCACCGCAGAGGAGGAGCGGGGCGGCGGCATGGGCGCACTGGGGGCAGCGATGGGCCTGGGCATGGTCCTCGGCCCGGCCCTGGGCGGCTTGCTGGGCAGTGCGTCGCTGTCCACACCCTTTTTTCTCACCGCTGGCGTATGCCTCTTGACCCTGGTGCTGGTCCTGCTCTTTCTGCCCGAATCGCTGCCAGCCGAGGCCCGGCGACAGACAGCGGTCAGAGTCAGCCCCGCCGTCCAGATCCGGGATCTACAGCAAGCACTGTTCGGTCCCCTCGGTGTGCTGCTTTTCATGGCCTTCCTGGTCAGCTTTGGTCTGACCAACTTCCAGGGCATCTTTGGCTACTATGCCCTGAAAAAGTTCGGCTACGGCACAGAAGAGGTCGGCTGGATCCTGACCGTCGTCGGCATCGTATCGGCGCTCACGCAGGGGCTGCTCACCGGGCCACTGACCAAACACTGGGGGGAAGCGGCGGTGATCAAGGCCACCCTCCTAGCCAGCGCGATCACCTTCGGGCTGCTGTTGACGGCCGACAACCTGGTGACGGTGCTGCTCACCACCGGGCTGTTCACCCTGCCCAACGCTTTACTGCGCCCGGCGGTCATTTCGCAGACCTCCCAGCGCGCGGGAACACGCCAGGGGACGGCCATGGGCCTGAACAACTCCTTCAACAGCCTCGGCCGGGTCGCCGGCCCCATCTGGGCTGGGTTCGCCTTCGACTGGAACTACAACCTGCCCTATCTCAGCGGAGCGCTGGTCATGTTCATTGGCTTCCTGGCCAGCCTGGCCTGGGTGACCCAGGAACGCAAGCAGGCAAGCGCAGCGAACAGCACGATCGGACCAAGCTGAGACTGAAGGCAAGGAACAGGCTGCCGGGGCCAAAGATAGGTCAGGTGGCCAATCCGAGATTGCACAGTTGGCTGATGCGCTACCCCCCTTCTTCCTGTATAGTTGGAGCTATCCCTGGTGCGCCTGGCAGGCAGGCCTCGTTAGCAGGCCATGTGACAACTGGGAGGTGTTCGTATGCAGCGCCCTTACGTGCCGATCCTTGTCATTCTTGCCATTATGTCAGCTTTCTCGGCCTATACAATCATGGCCACGCTCATCCGAGACTTTGGCATGGACGTAACCTGGATCGATCTGGGGTCCATCTTTGTCCTGGGTCTCATCTCGGGCATCGGTCTCGGTCTGGCCCTTCGGTTGAGGAGGAGGAAGGAGGTGGCCTGATCTTGCAAGAACCGGAGCCTTGCGAGTTTGAGAGAGCGGGTTCCTGTTCCAGGGATTTGACTACAGTCCGTCCATTCACGCCACCATCTTTTCCACTGATGGTGGGAGGGGGGGGAAATGGCGAGCGCAGAACAGTTCTTTGATTTTGCCGCCGAGGTCGGCTTTACCAAGCACATGGGCGGCGTCGAGGCTACTGAGGAGCTCGTCGAACTGTGTCACATCGGCGAGGGCAGCTACGTCCTGGACGTAGGTTGCGGCGCCGGGGCCACGGCGGTGTACCTGGTACAGCGGCATGGCTGCCGCGTGGCAGGCGTGGACATCTTGCCGCGCATGGTCGAGCGCGCCCGGGAGACGGCCCGGCGGGAGGGCGTGGAGGACCGCACCGAATTCCGGGTGGCGGATGCCCAGGACCTGCCCTTCGACGACGACATGTTCGACGCCGTCATCACCGAGTCGGTAGCAGCCTTCCCGGAGGACAAGCAGCGGGCGGCGAACGAGTACGTGCGCGTCACCAAACCGGGAGGCTACGTGGGGCTGAATGAGTCCACCTGGCTCCAGGCCCCGCCGCCACCCGAGATGGTCGCCTGGGTAGCGCAGGAGGTGGGCGCCCAGGTGAAACCGCTGACCCGCGAGGAATGGGTAGGCTTGCTCGAGCACGCTGGCTTGAAGGACATCGTCGCCAGAGTCCGCCACATCGACACCCGGCACGAAGCCGGCGGCATGATGCGGCGCTATGGCTGCCTGGGCATGCTGCGCGTCTGGGGGAGAATGCTGCGCCTGTATGTCAAGAACCCGGCCTACAGGCAATTTGTGAAGCGCGTCGGCCAGGGAGGGATCACGCCCAAGAATCTTGACCAGTATTTTGGCTACGGGCTGTACGTAGGTCGAAAGTGATGAGCCCGGACCTGGGTCAAAGAGCTGTACGGCCTCGCAACCCTGCTGGACATCGCGCTGAATTCCAGATCGCGGTCGTGCTCAGGTTGCTACGCGACCGGGTCTGGCAACCGGAGGGTACCCTTCCTGACGAGGAGGCAGGAGAATGTCCGGCCTGGATCGTCTCGATATCCTGTTTGTCGCCTGGGCGTTCTTTTTCCAGGGCGTTCTCGTGGTCCATTTCGCGGTGCGCAAGCGCTTCTTTGAGCCCTACACCGCAAGGTTTGGCTGGATTGTTTACGCCCTGAGTATCCCGGCCATCGCGATCAGCGTCGTCCTGCTGCTGGGCGGGAAGACCTGGTCGTTCTGGCTGGGTGGATTCCTGTTCCTGGCCTATGCGGCCTACGGCTACTGGGTTGATTACGTGAAAGGGATCCCGTGGCGCAAGCCACTGCGCCCGTCCATCGCGTTTCCGTATGTGCTACTATACCTGGCTACGGTCATGTTCTACTGGTGGCCGCTTGGCCTCCTGAGCCGGCCGTTGTGGGTAGCGTTCGCGGTCCTGTTTGTGGTCGGCACGATTCTGAATATCACCTCTCACTGAGCTGGCCGATGCCCACGATCCCGTCGTTGGACAGCCGAAAGATGGCCAACGCGCTCGAACTCGGATTGCTGCGGCAGTCGGGAGAACAAGGAGGAGGCGCAAAGTGAAAGGTAGACTCTTCCTGCTGGCACTGGTGGTCACGGTAAGCGCATGGCTCGTCTTGGCAGGTTCCTGCTTGTCAGGAGCCGCTCCGCCCGGCCAGGATAGATGGGGATCGAAATCCTGAGACCGATCCAGAGAGCTGATGCCACCTGCATAGCTCCTGACAAAGGAGGACAACGGTGATTGCTCGATGCGCTGGAGTCATAATCCTGGCCGTGCTTGCCGTCCTGGTCGCCGGCTGTGGAGCCGGAGAGCCGACACCGGCTCCAACTACAATGGGGATAGTGACTTCCACGCCAGTCCCCGCCGAGCCAACGGCGACGGCTGTACCACCATCCCGGACCAGCACGCCACTGCCACTACCTCGGCCCGCGGCCACGCCTGTGCCGGCCACAGCGGTTCCGCCGGCGGCACCCACGCCGGCCCCGCCGCTGTCGTTTGAGAGCAGCCCCCAGTTGTTCGGGCGCAGCGTGACCTTTCAGGTGGGCCTCGGCGACCTGGACGGCGACGGCGACCTCGATGCCGTTTTGGCCAACATGGCGGCCAACGATTCCCAGGTTTGGTTCAACGACGGCCTGGGTACCTTCCACGATTCCGGCCAGAAAATGGCCGCTCCTACGACGCCATCCTTGTACGAACTGGCGTGGAGGGATAGATCGGAGTGCTCTGCCTGGGTCAAACCCCTCCCCGATTGGACGTGGAGCTGTTTGCTCCGGGGATTGTGTCCATTGAGGAGGGAGAGGTGGTGATGGCCTGCTGCTGGGCTCCATGGGGGCTGTCATGTACGCAGGCGTGGGATAGATCAGTAGACACGGAGGCAGGAGTGAGTACAACCAAGGTCCTTCATAAGGAAGTAGAAGCGATGCAGATTGCGGGCATCAAGGCCGTCGTCGATAAGCGGGCGGACATCTTTTCCCTCTTCGAACCGCTGCGCCAGGCCTGCGGAGATGCCATCTGCGGGCCGCCGATGGCCGTATACCACTACGGCGAGGTGCAAACCGGTCTCCTCGTCGAGGCGGCCTTTCCCGTGAGCCGGCCGGTGGAGACGGACCGAATCTACAGCCGGATGCTCTCCCTGACGTAGATATTGCCCAAGTGGGCAACAAGAGATTGACCCAGTGGCCAATGTGTCGCCAGGAGGGGCATGATATACTGGGGCCACAATGCACGGGAGGTGTCATCGATGAGCAGCAATTCAGGCAATGATCGGTCAGAAGATCGGCTGGGGAATATGGTAGCCGTCGGGCTGGCGATTGGCGCCGGCTTCGGGGTCGCGCTCGGCCTGGTCTTTGACAACCTGGCCCTGGGCATCGCCATCGGTGCCGGGATGGGCATGGCGGTCGGCGCTGGCCTGAGCCAGCGAGCCGGGATGGCTACACCCAGCGGGACGAGGGTCGGTCGCGGTTTGCTGGCCGCCCTGGTTATGGGCGCCATCGGCCTCCTGGGCCTGATCGTCCTGGCGTTGCTCCTGATCAGGTGAATCTGCCTCCGTGTGGTACCAGTGGAGCTGCAGAATCCGGTTCCTCCTCGGCTCTGTTACAGCGTACAATGTACACCAGCGCATTCGAAGTTAGTCGGGATCCGAGGTGCATTGTACCTGTTCTCGGGCATATGCCAGTAGCCTGCAATACGCAGCACAGGCCATTGTCAGAATGACCGAGCTGTGGTAAGATAATCAAGCCGGAGATGGTCGGGCGACGGCCCGTGCTACATCGGTTCCCTCCGGTTCGCGCTCGAAGGAAGGCGAAATTGGGACAAAAGCCGGAGAGGGGACAAAAGGCCCACAATTGGCCCAACTGGCTGCTGCTGGCCGCGCTACTCGCGCTGCTCTGTGGCTGCATGGCCCCAGCATCCCCGCCAGCAGGCACACCCGTGGCAG
>JAMJFU010000202.1 GCA_023544525.1 Anaerolineae bacterium
CCCCGGCTCGAGGGCCGGGATCGAGCGCGGGCCATGGCACTGGTCTGGCGGGCCATGGACCAGGTCGACGATGAGACCAAGAGCCAGACACTGGCCGCCATCGCCCCTCATATGGCAGGCAGCCAGCTACGCAAGGCGCTGCGCCTGGGCGAAACGATGCAGTTTGAGCCGAACCGGGCCGCTCTGCTGGTTGCCCTGGCGCCCCGGCTGGGCCGCCGCCTGGCGCCCCGCGGCCTGGCCATGGCCCGCGCCCTGGAGGAGCCGTCGACGCGCGTCGACGCCCTGGTTGCTCTGCTGCCCCGCTTGAGCTGGCGCATCCGCCAGGAGGTTCTGGGTGAGGCGCTGGGCACGGCCCTGGAAATGTCATATCCGGCGAGCCGGATGTATGGGCTAGCACGCTTGGCGCCCTATCTGCGGGGATCCCACCTGACCCAGGCAACCGAAGCCATCTGGGCCATGGATGAGGGTGTGGAACGCGCCAGCGCGCTGGCTGCCTTCCTGCCGGTCCTGGACGAGGAGAGCCGAGCCCTGGCAGAGATCAGGCGCACCCTGGCTGACCATCTCTTGACACTTCAGTCCGGGCGGCGAGAGGCGGTGCTTGGGTTCTGTACCGACGGCCGCTTCTTCGCGCCGCCGGTTCTCGGTGAAGCGACCCTGCAGCACGCAGCCGCGGCCATCGCCGCGGCTATCGTCGACATCTGCTGGGAATGGCGCTGGTAGGCATCGAGAGCCGGGAGGAGCGATATGCAGGACAATCTAGACCTCAAGAGCGCGGCCGGCTCCCTCCATGACCGCTTTGCGCGACTGGATCCGGAACGACGGGCGTACATGCTCCAGACCCTGGCCGTCCATCTGCGCAATGCCGGACAATACCGGCGCTTGTATGCGCTGATCGACAAGCCCTGGATGGAACTCAAACGGGAGCAGACGGCTTCACATCGTGCCTTTGCCCAGGATGTCGAGGTGGCCCTGCAGGCTGCGGAGGCCGAGCAGCCTCCCCAGGTAGTGCAAGAGGTGCGCTGCAGCCTGATCTATGCTACCCTGGGCAAGCTGGCGACCAACTGCCCGCCGGTTGCCCTCGCTGTGCTGGCCTATGTGGGCCAGGTGGAAGCAGCGCGCGGCCTGGCAGCCCTGATGCAGGACAGGGCCAGGCAGGTGGAAGCCTACCTGGAAATGGCCGCGGCGCTCGGGGCTGGGGCGCATGCGGCTGCGGCCCAAAGCATGCTCAGCGAATTGCCTGCTCTGGCTCGCTCGATCGAGGACCCGTCAACCCGGTCTGCGTCCCTCACCAGGGTGAGCTACGCCTTCGCCGAGCAGGGAGGTCTGCAGCAAGCGTAGACGGTGGCAAGGTCACTGGAGGACCCATGGCGCCAGGCAACTACCCTCTCCCAGGTGGCACAGGTGTTGGCCGAGAGTGGTCAGCGGCAGGCTGCGGCACAGGTGGCGGCCGACGCCTTGCAGGCCGCACAGGCGGTGCCCCTCGAGCGACATCTCAAATGGACACGTCCGGGGTTCACCGCCACTATGAGCCTGTCGGACCCTGCCCACGGATTCGCCCTGCCCAGAGTCGATGCGGTGAGCGAGGCCGCAGTGGCTTTGACCCTGACCGGCGAGGTGGGAGATGCCCGGGCCGCCCTGGAACGGATCCGCGCCGGGCGGCACGATGTAGCCGAACTCATCCAATGGCGCCAAGCCCAGGCGCTGGGAGCCCTTGCTATTGCGCTGGCGAAGAGCGAACAGCCCAAGCCTGCAGTCGAGCTGGCAGACCTGGCGCAGCAACTGGCAGCCAAACTGAAAGCGGGCCGGGGCCGGCGGCGAGAGGAGCGGGACCTCGTCATACTCTGCCGGACGAGCGCGATGGCAGCTGCGGCCCAGGCGTATGCCGCAACCGGCGAGGCAGAGCTTGCTGAGGAGGCCGCCCGCCGGGCGCTCCAGGAGCTTGAGGAGGTTGCCGGACTCAGCGTTGAGGTTGAGTGCGGCCCGAATACCACGATGCGGGCGGTGCTCGAGCGGCGCATACCGGGCATTGCGGGCGACCTGGGCTGGGAACGGGTAGGGCAGGAGATCGTCCTCAGCCCCAGCTTGAGCGGTTTCCACGTCACCTGGACGGGCAACCTCTCCCTGCCTGCGGAGTTTAAGCCAGGCAGCCACCGCATCGTCGTTACGGAAGTGGAAACCTACCCGCGCGACTACCCGATCCCCGGCGATCCGCCGTGGTCGACCTCTCCAGTCGACTTTGCGCGAGCGCGTGGTGTATGCCGATATCTTTGAGCTGTAGAGCCGGACGTGCAGGGCGGCAGAAGCGAGCGCTGCGCTCACGTCCTCTGGGCCGGGGCCTTGGGCGCCGGTTGATGTTGAGTTAACCGAAGACGACCTCTTCTTTACCGGCCAGCCGGTCCTGAATGCGCTGCACGACGATCTGGAGATGTTCCGGCTGGTTAACAAAGTCGAGGTCGTCGGTGCGCAGGCTGAGGATCGGGCACAGGTCGAAGGCCTGGATCCACTCCTCGTAGAAGGTTTCCAGGAGGGCCAGGTATTCGGCGGTGATGCCGCTTTCTATGGAGCGCCCGCGCTGGTTGATGCGTTCGAGCAGCACGGGCACAGGCGCCTTCAGATAGAGCAAGAGGTCCGGGCGCGGCAGGCCAGCCGTGACCAGCCCAAAGACGTGGCGATAGGCGCGATAGTCGCGCTCGCTGAGACTGCCCAGGTGATACAGCGCTCGGGCAAAGATGTTGGCGTCTTCGTAGATGCTCCGGTCGGCGATGGCCGATTCTGGGGCGCGCGCCAGTTCCAGGTGCTGCTCGGCCCGGTGGCCCAGGAAAAAGATCTGCAGGTGGAAGGACCACTGGCGCATGTCGGCATAAAAGTCGGCCAGGTAGGGGTTGTCGGCCACGGACTCGAAGGCCGTGCGCCAGCCGAGCCGTCCCCCGACACGCTCGGTGATCGAGGTCTTGCCCGAAGCGATATTGCCAGCAACCAAGACAAAACGCTTGCTCATGGGATCCTCCTCCGGCAGGCTGCCGCTAGGATCCAGGCCGGAGGCGGGCCAGTTCGCCGGCGAGGCCTGCACCATCCAACTTGAGGCGCTCTGCCCCAGCCCGCCACTTGGCTTCGACCAGCCCTTCCTTTGCGGAGCGCTTGCTGACCGTGAGGCGCAGCGGGAGGCCGATCAGGTCGGCGTCGTTGAACTTGACGCCGGCGCTGGCATCACGATCGTCGTAGAGCACCGAGAAGCCGTCGTCCTGGAGCCGGGCGTAGAGGGCCTCGGCCTGGGCCTGGACATCCTCCTGCCGCAGATCGAGGGCCACCAGGTGCACGTCAAAGGGTGCGCAGGCCGCCGGCCACAGGATGCCATAGTCGTCCTGGTGCTCCTCCACGACAGCTGCCAGGAGCCGCCCCAGATCCAGCCGCCAGCCGGCCATCCACAACGGCTGGCCGCGGCCAGCGGGGTCGAGGTACTCGGCCTCGGGTTGGCACGGGCCGGCGGGCTCGCCCTCCACCAGCACGAAGCAGGGCTCCACCAGCAGGGGCGCACCGCACCTGGGACAGGGGTCGCCGGTCTGGATGCGGGCCAGATCGGCCCACTCGCCCGGCTGAAAATCGCGGGGCACGTTCACGTTCTGGATGTGATAATCGGGCCGGTTGGCGCCGCTCACAAAGTTCTTGCCCGAGCGCACCGAGGGGTCGGCCACGACCCTGACCCGGCTCTGATCCAGGCCGATGGGCGACGCGTAACCGCCCACGGCGCCGACGGCGGCCAACTCATCTTCCAGGCTGGTGTAATACCAGCTCGTGCCCAGAACCCGGGCCAGCTTGGCTTCGTCCACGGTGCGATCGCCGCGGATGACAACACAGGTGACGTCACCCTCCACCGAGTAGAAGACCATCTTGAGGGTTTTGGCCTCGGGGATATCGAGGAAATCGGCGAGCGCGGCGATGGTGTTGCAGCCCGGGGTGTGGATCTCTGCCGTGGGCAGCTCAGGCTCATCTGGGGGCTGGGGCCAGCCGGTGGTCGCCCAGGGCCGCATGGCGGCATAGTCGCAGGACGAGCAACGGGCCAGGTCCTGATCGCCGGCGGGATGGAGATAGACGGCGCGCCGCCCCTCATCGCCGGCCAGGGCCCACTGGGCTTGCAGATCACAGGCGGAGAAGGCCCGTTCGAAAGTGGCCTGTACAAGGGGCAGTGCCTCCGCCAGGCCGGCGGGGCCAAAGGCGTGTACGGCGGCCAGCCAGCGCTCACCGGCGGCGAACAGGCCGTCGCGGACCCGGGGCTCGGGGACATGCCGGTGCTGGAACTCGAGCAGCAGCAGCGGCAGTTGGCGGTAGGAATCAACCTCGCGGCTCACCAGACGCACAAGGGCCGGGCCTGCCTCACCCTCGGCGAGGGAAGGCAAGGCGATCTCCTGCCCGCCGGCCGCGGCCAGCTCCCGCCGCAGGAGATCCTGGATGTGGCTCAGGACCCGGATGCCCAGCGGCAGGGCAGCGAAGAGGCCTGGCTCCGGGCTGCGGACGTAGGCACCGCGGACCAGCAGCTGGTGGCTGGATAGCTGGGCTTCGGACGGTGGATGGCGCAGGGTCTTGCCGAGCAGGGTGGAAAGGCGCACAGTTCTCCTCCTCGCTTCAGGTCATCTTGACCACGATATCGTGGATGACGTTGGCCGCCTCGTCGCCACGATCCGCGCAGTTGCTCAGATGGCGGTACAGCTCTCGCAACTTGAGCATCTCCATGACGTGGTGGATGTCCTCGGGCCCGGAGAAGAGATCGGCCACGGCCTCACGATAGACCCTCTCCACCCGGTTTTCCAGGGCCTTGGCCCGCGTGGCATGCTCCGCTGCCACACCAGGATGTTCCTCCAGGCGCAACATGGCCTGGTGGATCTCTTCCGCCGCGTCCTGTAACAGCGAGACGAGCCGTCGCAAGTAGTCGTTGGGCTCGACGTCGAGGATCTGCATCTCCTCCACGGTGGTGTAGGCATAGTCCATGACGTCGTCGATGGCGCGCGAGAGGGCAAAGATGTCCTCGCGATCGATGGGCGTGACAAAGGTGCGGTTCAGGTCATCGATCAGGATCCGCCGGAACTCGTCGGCATCCTTTTCGGCCTGCGTGACCGCGGCCGCGTGCTTGTCGGAGCGCTTTTTCATGTACGACTCGAGGGCATTCATGCCGTCCAGCGTCGTCTCTGCCTGCTGGACCAGCAGTTTGAGGAACTGGTCCTGGCGCGGTTTGAAGAATTCTTTGATTCCCACGTGTTGGCACCTCCTACTTGCAGAGGGGGAAAGCCGGAGTACTTTCTCCCTGCCTGTGCTTGGAACGGCTCATCCCAAGAAACGCGCGACGACCAGATAGAACCCGGCAGCCATCAGGGCGGCGACCGGAATGGTCAACACCCAGGCGACGGCGATGTCCCGGGCCACGGTCCAGCGGACCTTGGATAACCGGTCGGCTGAGCCGGCGCCCATGATGCTGGAGCTGACCACCTGGGTCGTGCTGACGGGCCCGCCCAGCAGCGCTGCCCCCAGGATGATGCCCGCCGACGTCAGCTGGGAACCGAAGGCGTGGACCGGCCGGATCTTGTAGAACTTGCCGCCCAGCGTCTCGATCAGACGCCAGCCGCCCATGACCGTGCCCAGGGAGATGGCCGCAGCGCTGATGGCGATCACCCACCAGGGTACATGGAACGTCGAGGTATAGCCCGTGGTGACCATGGCCATGGCAATGATGCCCATCGTCTTCTGGGCGTCGTTGGTGCCGTGGCTCAAGGCCAGGGCCAGGGACGTCAGCAGCTGGCCCCTGCGGAAGAGGACGTTGATGCCGGGGGCCGCGCCCCGGGCCAGGAAGTAGATCAGCTTCAGCACCAAAAAGCCCAGCAATAGGCCCAGGATGGGTGACACGAACAGGGCGATGAGTACCTTCTCCAAACCCTGGAGGTTGAGGGTCTCCAGGCCAGAGCCGGCAGCCACAGCGCCTACCAGACCGCCGATGAGGGCATGGGACGTGCTGGAAGGCAAGCCAAAGTACCAGGTAAACAGGTTCCACAGGATGGCACTGCTCAGGGCAGCGACGATCACGGCACTGGTGATGGCGGCCGGGTCCACGACCTCGCTGCCGATGGTCGTGGCCACGGCCACACCAAAGAGGAAGGGTCCGGCCAGCTCGGCGGCGGCGGTCATGATCAGCGCATTGCGCGGCGACATGGCCCGGGAAGAGATGACGGTCGCCACGATATTGCTGGCGTCGTGGAAGCCGTTCAAAAAGTCGAAGAACAAGGCAATGGCGATGATGGCTATGAGCAAAGCAGGCATAAGGGCGCCCAGGTCTCCTGAAATGGTGCGTGAACAAATAAAAGGGAGACCGCACGGGCTCTCCCATCGGGACGTATGAAATCGTCAGTTGTCATAGTATAGCACGCGGCATGGGTATTGTCAATCTGCTCTTTGGGTAGTGGCGGGGAGAAAGCGGGCGTTGACAAGGATCTGCGCCTGTGTTATAGTCAATACCGGTTGGCCTGGCACCGAGATGGGTCCTCGGGAGGGACGATGATCGACGCGCTGCGGATGGTCCGCTACAGCCTGCGGGATTTCTGGGATGAGTTCGTCCCGCTGGTGATGATGAACCTGGTATGGAGCGTGACGGCGGCGCTGCCCTTCCTGGTGCTGCTGGGCCTGGGGGGGCTGGATCCGCTGCTGCGCCTGGGGCTGAGCCTGCTGCTGATGCTGCCCGCCTTTGTGGTCACCGGCGGCCTGTGTTTTGCTGCGAACCAGGTGGCCCGAGGCAAGACCACCAACCTGGGCATGTTCGGCGAGGGCCTGCGCCGCTATTGGGCCAAGAGCCTGGTGGTGGGATCGATCAACGTGGTGGCGTTGTTCCTGTTGGCCACCAACCTGCAGTTCTACGCCTTTGTGCTGGAGGGCGGTTGGACCAACCTGGCGCTGAGCCTGTGGCTGGTAGCCGGCATCTATTGGGGCCTGGTCCAGATCTTTTGGTTTCCGATGATCCTGGAGCTCGAGAACGAGAAGGTGCTCCTGGCCCTGCGCAATGCCATCGTGATGGTGATCATCTCGCCCGGGTTCTCCATCAGCCTGGGCCTGCTCCTGCTCGTGCTGACGGTGCTGTGCGTGCTGTTGACCGTGCCGGCGGTGCTGGTGATGGCGTCGCTTCTGCTGCTGGTGGCCAACCACGCGACCCGGAGCCGGTTGGCGCTGGCTCAGAAGAGGCCCTACAGACCCGGCCTGGACGGCGACTGAGCGGCGGGGAAGCCATTCGAAAAACGAGGCCCGGGCTGTTGCCTGAGCCTCGTTGCAGTGCCCCCGAGAGGATTTGAACCTCCACGCCCTTGCGAGCACAGGTCCTCAACCTGCCGCGTATGCCAGTTCCGCCACGGGGGCTATTGCGCGGGATATTATACCCACTGTTCCCCCTTTTGTCAATTTGTCTGGGAATCGAGGGTAGGGTGATAGCATTTGACTCAAGCCAGGTGCAATGCACCTCCGATCCT
>JAMJFU010000203.1 GCA_023544525.1 Anaerolineae bacterium
GTTCCCAATACTCCGGCGTAATGGCGAAAGGGTCATGGGGATGGGTGAAGGAGACAAGGAGACAGAAGGGCCGCCCCGCAGGTTCCCGCGCCAACTCATAGAGCTTGCGGACAGCCTGGAAGGCCACCTCCTCATCAAAATCGAGTTGATTCGATGTCAGACAGGTACCAGCCTGGACCACGCTCAGCATATTGTGGTACCAGGAAAGGCGCCTTTCGGGATGGTCCCAATCCGGTGTCCAGCCAAAACCGGCCGGATAGATGTCGGTCGTCAGGCGCTCCTCAAAGCCATGGAGCTGGTCCGGACCAACAAAGTGCATCTTGCCGCACAGACAGGTGTAATACCCCTGATCCCGCAGGTAGTGACCGAACGTGGGCACGGAGGCGGGAAATGCGGCCGCATTGTCGTAGGCACCGATACGCGAGGCCAACTGCCCGGTCACGAGTGAGGCACGGGAAGGAGCGCATAGGGGGCTGCTGCAATAGGCACTCTCAAAGGTGACACCCTCTTCAGCCAGGCGCTCCAGATTCGGCGACCTCGCCACCGGGTGACCATACATCGGCAGGGCTGGACCGGCCATCTGATCGGCCATGATAACCAGGATGTTGGGTTGTTTCCCGCTCCCCACACCTTCCTCCTCGACAGGTGCTCAGAGGCCGTAAAGCCCGATTCGATCCCAAAAGTGCCTTCTGCGAGTAGGCAATGCACTTTTGCTCGCCGTCGAGTTGAGGGAGCCGGGACCCGGTGTCGCTGTCTACTCGCGGGACGCCTATGCCTGGCGGCTTACCCCGCCAGAATCTGTTTCATGATGCGACCCATTATAGCTCAGTATCCGGATGCTGTCAAGGCGACTCACAAAGGCTTGGGCGGAGTCTGGGGCCGCACCCGTGAACTGCGCGTGAGGCCCCGTGATGCTTGGCCTCGCCGCAACTCAGCGCTGTAATCATATGACTACATTGTGGCTACTGCTGAGAGGAAGGGACGACGTCTGCTACCACCGGGCGCCTGGACGAGAGTCAGACCTCTGGGAATCGCCATCAAAATGGCAAGCTGGATGACCACATTCATGCTGTCAAACGGTGAGTTGACATCGAGGAGCTTATCGACTACAATCGCTTATGAGCCTAGGTGAAAGGGTGGAGATGGGAATGGAATCAACAGCTGCGACACTATTGCAAAGAATAGATGCCATCGCTCACGAGTTGGAGGAGCTGCGGAAGGCTGTCAGGATGCAAGTCGAGTTCCCGGACAAAAACCTGGCCAATCGACTATATGGTGCATTGGGCCAGGGGTCTTGGGATGAGTATGACCTGAATCTGGATTGGCAGCGCTTTTCCTCATGAGCGAGCTGCTCACGGGTTTCACGGGGTCGACGCTCTATCTGGACACAATGATTCCCTATGCGCTGTTGCGTGGGCTGGATCCTGCCGCACGCGACCTCTTTGTACGCATCGAAGCGGCCGAACTCCAAGCCTACACTTCTGTACTCACCTTTGACGAACTCTCCTACCGGATGCTACTGGCTCTGATTCGTGATCATTATGAAGGTTCCCCGTTTGAACACCTGCGCGATAATCAGGCGCAAATGATTGCCCAGTTCTATTCCCAAATGGCCCCTCACATGGCTCACTTGAGAGCTTTTCCAAATCTCTTCTTGGTAGATGTTACCTCCCCTGATCTGGCGGTGATGGACAAGGCAATGCGCCAATATCATATTCGTCCCCGAGATGCGCTGCACTTGGCGGCAATGCAGAAGTGTGGTTGTCTCAACCTGGTGAGCCACGATTCTGACTTCGACCGCGTACCCCAGGTACGCCGGTACACTTTACGATAAATCCTGCTAACGCTATAAGTGGGGACCGGCCGAGTGGCGTGATCACCAGGTCGGGTTACAAATGATAATCGCCTGCCGCTTCGGGCTGGTAGAGGACCTCCTTGACTAGCAAGCGCCTCATACCTTCGGGGACGGGCCACTCGAAGGTATCTCCGACCTGATAGCCCATCATGGCCATGCCAACCGGCGCCAAGACAGAGATGTAGCCGCGGTCGGCATCCGCATTCTCTGGAAAGACCAACGTGTAGGTCTCTTCTTGGTGGGTATCCATGTCTAGCAGAACCACGGTGGAATTCATCGTGATGACAACATCCGACACTGCTTCGGGGGGAACCACTTGCGCCCGCTTGAGTTCCGATTGCAGGCGCGCCAAGTAGTCGCGCCCGCGAAGGTCGGTATAGGCAGCTTCCTCGACCAGTCTCTGCAACCGGTCAAAGTCCAACTCTGTAATCTGAATGGCTTTGCTGTTCATAGTCTTGCTCTCAAATGATCTATGTTTCAACTCGGAGCCTGCCTGCTGCCCGGCCTGTGCTGCTGAGGAAACCCCTGCCAACCTGAGGTTGGCAGGGGTTCAGTCCATGACCAGCGGTCAGGCAGCGGCCACAAGTTCTAGGGAAAGATGCCCCGCGCCTGTACAGCCTCGGCGACCCGGCTGACCGCCAGCATGCTCGCCCCCAGGCGCAGCGGCACACGCTCCTCCTGAGAGAAATCCCACACTTCGCGGAAGCTACGGACCATGATCTGCTCCAGCCTGTGGTTGACCTCTTCTTCTTCCCAGAAAAAATTCTGCAAGTCCTGGACCCACTCGAAGTAACTGACGATCACACCACCAGCATTGGCCAGGATGTCCGGCACCACGACGATGCCCCGCTCGTTCAGGATCTCGTCGGCCTCGGGCGTGGTCGGGCCATTGGCCCCCTCGACGATGGTCCGGGCCTGGACGAGGCCAGCAATGTCGGCGTGGATGGCGTGTTCCAGTGCCGCCGGGATCAGGACGTCCACGTCCGCACAGAGGAGTTCCTCGTTGGTAATCGGCTCCACACCGGGCGCTTCATAGCCTTCCAGCAGGTGTCGCGGGTGGTTGGCGGCATATTGGTTCAGGCTGGCTGTATCCAGACCCTCGGCACAGTACAACCCACCACTCACATCGCTGACGGCCACGATCTTGCAGCCCATCTCCTGCAGGATGGTCGCCGCGGCCGAGCCGACGTTGCCATAGCCCTGGACCGCGACGGTTGTCTCGGAGAGGCGACCCTGCCGGCGCTTGATTAACTCGGCGGTGGCAATGGCCACGCCCCGGCCGGTCGCCTCCTTGCGCCCCAGAGATCCACCCAGCGGTATCGGCTTGCCGGTGACGATCTCCATGACAGCTTTTCCCTCCAGCATCGTCACGGTATCGGCCATCCAGGCCATAGTCTGGGCGTTGGTATTGACGTCGGGCGCCGGGATGTCGCGTTTGGGACCCAGGATGGGCAAAATGGCTGTGGTGAAGCGCCGCGTGAGGCGGCTCAGCTCGTTTTGCGACATCACTGCGGGATCGCAGTCCACCCCTCCCTTGGCCCCACCATAGGGGATGCCGACCACCGCACACTTCCAGGTCATCAGCGCGGCGAGGGCGCGGACCTCGTCGAGATCTACGCTGGGATGATAGCGCACCCCCCCCTTACACGGCCCGCGCGCGCTGGAATGTTGGACCCGGTAGCCGCTAAAGACCTCGATCCGCCCATCGTCCATCATGACGGGGATAGCGACCGTGAGCTCCCGCTCCGGGCGGCGCAGGATGCGATGGATACTGGGGTCTAGCTCAATGCGTTTGGCTACGTCATCCAGCTGCCTGAGGGTCGTATCCCACAGCGTCTGCCTGGGCTGCTCGGCGACCATGAATTGGGGCAAGGACTGAACCCTCTGTTCAGCAGTCACTGTCTGAGTCATCATTCTCTCCCGAGGAACGGCGCGGGTCATAGCCAGACGGCAAGCCTTCTGGCTGCGCGCCGCTCGCTGCCTATCGTTTCCAAAGCTGGATGGGGCGGTTATGCAGCGAATTGAGCAGGGCGGCAATGCCACGGCGGCCTTCGACATCCTTGTCATCGACCACTTGCACGTCCAGCACATGCCCCAGCCGGCGCGGGCCGACCATCGCGGCATAGTCTTTGACCAGGGCCCGGTCCAGTGCTGCCACGAGAGCGCTCAGGGCACTCGTCTTGCGGTCGACCCATACGAGCAGGTGGATCGGCAGGGATTCGGAATTCTCGCCGAATGCGCGATCCTCCGGCGTGGCCTCGAATTCGTAGAGCGAGACGGAGCGGACGTGGCTGTCCAGGGCGCCCAGTGCTTCGGCAACGTGCAGTGCCAGTTGATAGTGACAATACTCCAGCGCCTTTCCATCACCCTCGCGCATTTTCTCCAGGCTTTCCTGGGGACTCAACAGGTTGAGCTTTCGAGCGCAGTAATCGAGTGCTTTGGCAAGCGCACCCTGGATGGTGCTAGAGGCATCCGGCAGGTGGAGCGGCGGCGTTACTGCCGCGAGGTCCTTCACTCCAGTTCGATCCTGCTGCAAAAAAGAGTTCATTTCATCCTCCCTTGGCATCTGTTTGTCTTCTCAACACCTGCCCATCCTATCACAAAGCACCCCAAAAAGTCATAGAAAGCCAGCATCTGTTCCTGAAAAAACCATGAAAAAAGGGCAGCCCATCGCGATGGGCTGCCCTCGGGAAAGCCGCTTCGGCAGAGCCGTGCGGTTGTCCCCCTACCTACTCGTCAGTGGGACAGGACAGCATATAGCCAATACCTGGCAGGGTCACGATGTAGGTTGGATTCGACGGATCGGCCTCGATCTTGCGGCGCAAGTAACGGACGTAGGCCCTCAAATAGTCCAACTCATCCCGGTATTCTGGCCCCCACACTGCCGTCAAGAGATCGGGGTGGGACAACACCCGGTTGGCGTTCAAGGCCAGCTCGCGCAGCAGCGCATACTCGGTGCGCGTGAGCGACACAGTTTCTCCGCCGCGGGTCACGGCATGTCGCGCAAAGTCGATTTTCAGCTCACCGCAGGTAAAGCTCGCTACGCTCATCTCTTCTGGACGCTGACTGCGCCGCAGCACGGCCTTGACCCGGGCCAGGAGCTCCTTGGCGTTGAAGGGCTTGGTCAGGTAGTCGTCGGCGCCAGCGTCAAAACCGGTCAGGATGTCGTCGTCGCGGGCCTTGGCGGTGAGCATGATGATCGGCACAATCGAGAACTCGCGGAGCCGGCGGCAGATCTCGTAGCCATCCATCTCGCCCGGCAGGAGAACATCAAGCAGGACCAGGTCCGGCTGTTCCAGCGACACCATCTCCAGAGCATGTTTGCCGTCGCCGGCCACCAGAACCTGGTAGCCAACTGCCTTGAGAACCTCACTCACCAGACGCACCACCCGCGGCTGGTCTTCGACGACCAAGATCCTCTCTGTCATTCGGCCCCTCCCTCATCGGACCCGTGGTCTGGCCCTGGCACAGGTAGGGTGAAATAGAACGTACTGCCCTGCCCCGACACGCTTTCGGCCCAGATGCGGCCGCCATGGCTTTCCACGATGGCGTGAGAAATCGGCAGCCCCAATCCCGAACCGACGATATGCTGGATCAGCCCCGTCTTGGCCCGGAAGAACTTTTCGAATAGCTGGTGCAGGTGCTCGGGTGCTATGCCCACACCCTGGTCCGCCACGCTGACGACAACTTCCTCAGGCCGTGATTCAGCACGGACCATGATCAAGCCTCCGCCGGGTGAGTATTTTACCGCATTGTCGAGCAGGTTGCGTAGCACCTGGGTGATCCGTTCCGGGTCAGCTTCCACGACAGGGAGCCGGTCGGCCAGGTCGACCACAAACCGGCATCCCACTGCTCGGCGGGCCATATCGTCGACGACCTCCTGGATGAGGCGCGCTAACAACACAGGCTGCATCTCCAGTTTGAGCAAGCCAGCGTCGATGACCGACGACTCGAGGATGTCGCGGATCAGATGTTGCAGCGTGTCGCACTCTTCGTCGATGATCTGCAGGAATTCGCGCTGAGTCTCTGGGCTAAAGGCTGCTTCCTCCATCAACAAAGCCGTAGAGTAGCCCTTGATGGAGGTCAGGGGGGTCCGCATTTCGTGGGCCAAGGTCGAGATCAACTCGGCCTTGAGACGGTTCGCCTCGCCGAGGGCCTCCGAGCCGCGCAACTCCTCGCGCAAGCGGGCGTTCTCAATGGACAGGCTCAAAAGGTCTGCCACGCGTTCCAAGAAGAACAGGTCGCCGTTGGTGAAACCGCTGGGCTGCTGCAAGTTTAGAAAGACCAGGACCCCGATTGTAGATCCGACCGTGAGCAGTGGCACGCCCAGTGCACTCAACGCTTCACCCAGCCCTGCTGTGGCCTGTACGAAGAATTGGCGGTTGGCATCGGTCAGATCAGCCATCACATCCGCCGTCTCACCGGGCGTGCTGCACAGGATGGACTCGCCACGCTGAAACACCTTGCCAGCTATGGCTTCGCCAGGGGCCAGACGCATCTGCCTGAGACTGGCCAGGTCGTAGCCCTGTGCGCTTGCCGCCACCAGACGGTCAGAAGCCGCATCATACAGCCACAGGCTGCCGGCATCGGCAGCCTCCAGCCGGCTGATGAGGCCGGACAGGAACTGCGTGAGCAGGGTCTGTTGATCGTCTTCGGAGACCAGGATCCTGGCCAGCTCAAAAACAGCCAGCAGGCGCTGGTCCTGACCCGGGGCCTGGAGCTCAGGCGATGACTGGTGCCCTCTTTTCACCGAGGTCGGTGGGACCGGCCCACCTGGTTGTTCGTCCAAACGAGACAGCTCCTCTTCCATCCACTCTGCTGATCCCGAGTATAGCACGTAATGGTCATTGTGCCAATTGGCACAAGCCTTTGGGCATCCTTGTCCGGCCTGGTCGATATCGGACTCACCATCGTGTTCCAGGAAGGCAGCAAGCTGTTGGTTGTAACCAACACCCTATAGTATCTCTAGGCGATATGGCTCGGGCTCCGAGCCCAAGCTGAGCGATTTGAGGGTTTGTGCCTGGCGGCGCGGGTTGAGGATTCGCCCTGACGATAATAACGCTCTCCCCGGCGGAAGGGAGCATCGTCACTTCCCTGCTGTATCGCGGATGCGGTTTTTTGGGACGGGCCAGTCACTTACGCCAGGGAGTTACACCGCTGAAGGGAGGTTGTGCACCGCCCACCCTTTATCTTCCAGCAAATGACTCAACTCCCAGGTAGTAATACCTAGTTCGTGAGCTAGCCGGCCAAAAGAAATCTCCCCCCGCTGGTAACGCTCGTAGCGCTCGCGAAGCAAGGTATCAAAGCCCAAGGCTACCAACTCGGCAACCGTCTCCTCGGGCGAAATCTCGTGCTCCCGACTTTGATGATCCACAAACTGGCTGATTGGTCGCTTCAACCTGACATCTATAAACTGCACCGCTCACCTCTTCAAGAGGAGCAGGGAATGCTCCACAAAAGCAGGTGGGTATCGACTTCGAACTGCCTGCACGATCCCCACTGCAACTCGCCTATCGATGATCCCCGTAGTGCACAGGTCCGTAATCACATCCAGAAGAAAGCGCTGCTGCCGCCCCAGC
>JAMJFU010000204.1:0-216 GCA_023544525.1 Anaerolineae bacterium
CGTGTCGACAAAGGTATCGTGGCGCAGCTTCAGGCCCCAGCGGGCGCCGCGCACGACGTAGGGTGAGGTGCTCATGCTCTCTGTGCCGCCGCAGAGGAACACCTCGCCATCATTTGACTGGATGGCTTGATAGGCGGAGGTAATGGAGACCATCCCGGACACGCAGTTGCGCTGGACGGTAAAGCCGGGCACGCTCACCGGCACCCCGGCCAAGAG
>JAMJFU010000204.1:226-7434 GCA_023544525.1 Anaerolineae bacterium
CAGCTTGGCGTCGATCCCAACCCGCTCGACGACCTCCCGGAGTACCAGGGCAGCCAGGTGTTGCGCACTCAGAGTCCGGAATGCGCCGCCGTGGCTGCCGATCGGGGTTCGTACGCCCCCCACGATGACAACTTCTTTCATGGTTCCTCCTTTACCAGTTTATAGGGCCTTGCCAAATGCCGGCTGTGGTCTGATTCCGCCTGTTTCCACATTACGTCCCGCCCTGTGCCTGCAGAATGCAGGGGAGGACGGGTCTGCTCGGAGTTGATGGCAGCTACGAGCGAGGTCGATGGTTCAACCCCGATGGCTGGCGAACAGCACAGTTCCGGCTAGGAAGGGCGGTTCGCCAATTCGTCTCCTAGCGGTGGCTACCGTCTTGCAGCCCCCGCACTACCAGGTCCAGCGTTGCCTGGAACATCGTCTCCAGGTCGCTACGCAGCAAGCGTTGGCGGAGGGGATGGGCCATGAGCACCAGCACACCGTTCAGGGAGGCCCATACAGAACCTGCGGCCTGCCAGGGATCGGCTGCGTGAAACTCGCCCAGCTCGGCCCCCCGTTCCACGGTGCGGGCCAACAGGTCCAGGCCGCGCAGGCTCTGGTTCAGCACTTTGCTATGCAGTTTGCGCGAGATCGACTCCTCGAATCGGCCACGGTCAAAGGCCATGATCAGGCGGAAGTAGCTTGGGTTTTCCTGGCAGAAACGGAGATAGGCGTTGGCCAGGTAGCGAAGTGCTTGTTCGGGTGATTGGGCCGACTCGGGCTCGCAAGCGGCTTCCATCTCCTCCAGAAGCAGATCCAGCCCTTCTAAAAGCAAATGAGCAAGGATCTCCTCCTTGCTCTCGAAATAGAGATAGATTGTGCCCTTGCTAACCTCGGCGCGAGCAGCCACGTCGTCTACGGTGGGGTGATGGAAGCCTCTCTCAAAGAATTCCTGCCGCGCGGCGGCAAGGATCTCACGGCGGCGCCGTGCCTTCTCTCGCGCGCGTCGATCGGCAGTACTCACGTTCCCCCCTCCTGGAGAGCGACTCCTGGTCAGTCACTGACCGATAGTCATTATACACGAAATTCCGCAGCGTGTCAAGTCAGCGAATTCATACCATCTTCACGGAATCTTCACAACTTCTCCACAAGTTTCTGGTATCCTCCATGTACGAACGAATATGGCAGGAAGGGCCTGCCACAATTAAGGAGGATGGTATGCAGAGGTATTGGAAAGTTTTGGGCGTTGCGGCCATTGTCGCCATCGTCGGCATCCTGGCAGTGGGGGCTGTTGCCCTGGCCCAGGAACCGGAGGACGGAGCGGATTGGCCGTTCAACCTCCGCGAGCGGATGCACGAGGTCGTTTCTGGCATCCTGGGCGTCAGTCCGGAAACCTATGAAGGTGCTCTCGACGGCGCGCGCGAACAGGTGCTGGACGAGGCGGTCGCCGAAGGCCTGCTGACCGAAGAGCAGGCAGAGCGCATGCAGGAGCGGGTCGAGCAAGGCTTTGGTCCTGGCATGATGGGCGGTGCCTTTGGTTCCCGTGGCGGTCGCCAGGGTGCGTGGGGTGGTCGTGGCGGCTTTGTCGGCGGTCCGGAGAACTCGCTGATGGCCGTGGCGGCTGAGAAGCTGGGCATGACCACGCAAGAGTTGTGGGAGCAGCTACAGGACGGCGGCAGTATCGCCGACGTCGCCACTGAAAAGGGTGTGGATCCCCAGGCAATCGCTGATGAGTATATTGCCGGACGCACCGAGCTCGTGAACGAGGCAGTGGCGGAGGGCCGGATCACCCAGGAACGGGCCGACTGGATGTTGGACCACATGGACGAAGAGGTGATGGAGCATCTCACCGAGCCCTTCTCCATGGGTGGTCAGGGCCAGGGTGGCTGCTGGGGAGGATCAGAGGACGGTTTCCAGGGTGGGGGCCGGATGCGCCCCGGGGGTCGATTCCCGGCTGTCACCGGGGAGAATGATGCGTAGTCACGCATAATCGAGCTATCGTGCGCAGTGTAGCTGCGCGTAGGGACCAGGGGGACGCGCCAGGCAGGCGCGCCACCCCTGGTTTTCTTTTTGTCAGCAGAATGGTATAATCTGCCCTGAGGGGTGAGATCTTACTTGGTCCAGCGTATTCTCGTAGTAGATGACGATCCAGATCTGGTCCGCTTGTTGGGCGCCTACCTCGAACGGGCAGGGTTCCAGGTACTGACCGCCTACAACGGCGAAAGTGCCTTGCACATCCTCCGCCGCGAACGGCCCGACCTGGTGCTGCTCGACCTGATGCTGCCCGATCGTGATGGGTGGGACGTGACGCGCATCGTCCGCGCCGATCCCGGCCTGGGGTCCACGCCGATCATCATGCTCACCGCCCGTGTCGAGGACTATGACCGGATCCTGGGGTTGGAACTGGGTGCCGACGACTATGTGACCAAGCCCTATAACCCCCGCGAGGTAGTCGCCCGCGTGCGTGCAGTCCTGCGCCGCGCCCGCGGCGAAGCGGTCCAAGCGCGCATCATCCAGGTGGGGCTGCTGGCTCTGGACCTGGATGCCCATCAGGCACAGGTTGCGGACAACATCCTGCATCTGACCCCTACAGAGTTTGCCCTCCTCCAGGCGCTGGCTGAGCACCAGGGCCACGCCATGACCCGCCTGGAGCTCATCGAGAAGGGCCTGGGCTATCGCTACGAGGGCCTGGAGCGCACGGTGGACACCCACATCAAGAACCTGAGGCGCAAGTTGGAGGAAGCAGGTGCGCCCGAGGGCCAGATCGAGACGGTGTTTGGCATTGGCTACCGCATGGTACCAGGAGGCGAGGCATGAGGAGGCTCTGGGTCCGGCTGACGATCGCCTTCGCCGTGGTCATCCTGGTGACGGTCGGGGTGGTCGGCCTCCTGGCCGGCCTGACGGCGGGGCAAGCCTTTCGGGCCTACGTGGCCTATAGCGGCACTCTGCCCCACCAGGCCCTGATCGAAGGCCTGGCCGGCTACTACGAAACCCATGGTGACTGGAGCGGCGTGGGCCAACTCCTGGACCGGGCCTCGGCGCTCTCGGCTCCCGCTTTTGGGGGGAGGCGGCCGCCGCCGGACCAGGCCCCCCTGCAGTTTGTGCTGGCCGGCGCCGATGGGCGGGTGGTCTACGACGGCGCCCAGGGCCGCCTGGGGCGCCGGCTGAACCGCGAAGAGCAGGCTGCCGCTCAGGACATCGAGGTGGGCGGCGAGACGGTGGGGCAACTGGTCGTCAGTTTGCCCGTCCGCTCGAACATCCTCGGCCCCCTGGAAGAGATCTTTGTGGCGCGGTTGCGCCGTTGGCTGATCGCCGGAGGGCTGCTGGCGGGTGGGCTGGGGCTGCTGCTTGGCCTGGCGTTGAGCCGCAGCCTCACTGCGCCGCTGCAGAGGATGGCCATGGCGGCCCGGGCGATCGCCAGGCGGGATTTTAGCCGCCGGGTGGAGGTCGAGGGCAGCGACGAGATGGCAGACGTCGCCCGCGCTTTCAACGACATGGCTGCCACCCTGGAAGCGTCCGAGAGGCAGCGGCAGAACATGGTTGCCGACGTGGCGCACGAGCTGCGTACGCCCCTGAGCGTGCTGCAGGGCAACCTGCGGGCCATCCTCGACGACGTCTACCCCCTCGACAAGGCCGAGGTGTCGCGCCTCTACGACGAGACCCGGCTCCTGAGCCGCTTGGTGGATGACCTGCGCGAGCTGGCGCTGGCCGACGCAGGACAACTGGGGCTGAACCTGCAGCCGGCGGATGTGGGCGACGTCGCCCGGTCGACTGCGGAGAGTTTTGCCCCGGCAGCCGAGGCACAGGAGGTCGAGCTCCGGGTCGAGATGGCAGGCGATCTACCCCAGGTTCAAGCCGATCCCGATCGTCTGGCCCAGATCCTGCGCAACCTGCTGGTCAATGCCCTGCGCCATACCCCTCGAGGCGGCTCGGTGGTGATCACGGGCCGCCGCACAGAGGATGCAGTGGAGCTGGCTGTAGCGGATACGGGGGAGGGGATCGCGCCTCAGGACCAGGCGCGGGTCTTTGACCGCTTTTGGCGTGCCGATCGTGCGCGCACGCGCGACGGGCAGTGGGTGCGGGGTACGGGCCTCGGGCTTTCGATTGCCCAGAGCCTGGTGGAAGCCCATGGCGGCCACATCTGGCTCGAGACCAAGGCCGGGGAGGGCAGTACGTTCCGGTTCACGCTGCCCGTGCGCTCCAGCCCCGAAGCCGGTCGCCGGGAGACCTGATCCGGCGCCAGGGTCGGGGTTCTGTCGCCTTCATTTTTGTGCATGGGTGCAGCAGTATGGTATAATCTCTCTGGCGCGGACAGGCCGATTTTGAGGTTCGATTGTCAGTCTCGCCGCAAGGGAGGCATCATGGGCAAACCGCTGGCGCTGATCGTAGAAGACAATGAGGGACTGGCGACCACCTTCGCGGAGGCTGCTCAGGAGGCCGGCTACAGCACCGAGATCGTGCGCTCTGGCGACGGGGCGCTGAACCGGCTTGCCGTTCTGGTACCTGACCTGGTGATCCTGGACCTGCACCTGCCCCGGGTGCAGGGCACAGAGGTCCTGGCGCACATCCGGAAGGACCCGCGGTTGTCCTCCACGCAGGTCATCGTCTCGACCGCACACTCTGGCGAGGCGGCGATGCTGGAGGAAAAGGCAGACCTCGTCCTGCTCAAGCCGATCGCCTTCGACCAACTCCGTGACCTGGCTGCGCGTCTGCAGCGCGGCATCCCGCCTGCCGAGGCGCTCTAGCCAGCAGGGTTTATCGTGCCCGACCAGGCGTCCCTCCCGCCTCGCAACATGGGCCGGGAGTGGACTCTACTCACCTCCGGTGCTCACCCTCTCAGCTCCCTTCCAGCGTCCCATGCGTGGCTGTTTGGAAAAGGCAGTACGTGTCGCCGGCCACAACCGGTAGTAGGGTGTCTGGCTCGACCACCTGTCCCTTGTGGGTACGATGTACGCCAGATACGACGGGTGCACCCCTATCTTGTCCGGGGCGGGCTTTTGCAGTATAATATGTCCAGTTGAATACTCTACCAGGAGCTAGATATCCTTGTCCAGTAGTCCACCTTCGAGCCGCTTCGCTGCGGTGCAGGATTTTCGGCGCGCAAGACGGCAGGCGGCCCTGGAGCGGGTGATCACGCGGCTCAGGGGCAAATCTGTGGACCTCTTCTCCTTCGAGGATGTGCGCCAGAAGCTCAAGGCCGGGGCACGGGGCACGCAGGAGTTGAGGGAGATCCCCCTCGATGCGATTGTCGGCAGCGTCGGGCGGTATTCAGAGTTCACCCGGAGCTTTTTGCCGCGGCGTGGCGTGAGTGAGTACCGCTGGGCCCAGGTACGGAGCGCCATGACTGACCTCGCGGGGTTGCCGCCGGTCGAGGTCTACCAGGTGGGTGAGGTCTACTTTGTGATCGACGGTCACCATCGGGTATCCGCGGCCCGGCGACTGGATGCGCCGTATATCCAGGCCTATGTCACCGAACTCCAGCCCCGGGTGCCTCTCTCGCCAGAGGACGAGCCCGAAGACCTGGTCCTCAAGGCCGAGCTGGCCGATTTCCTGGAGCAGACACAACTGGATAGGCAGCGCCCAGAGTCTGATCTGCAACTCACCTCTCCCGGTGGCTATCGCACGCTCGAGGAGCACATCCAGGTTCATCGTTACTACATGGGACAGGAACGAGGGCAGGCGGTCCCGCTTGAGCAGGCGGCTGCCCACTGGTACGACGAGGTCTATGCGCCGGTGGCTGAGCAGATCCGGCGCCAGGGGCTCTTGCGCGAGTTCCCCGATCGGACAGAGACAGACCTCTACGTCTGGCTGTCTGAGCACCGGGCTGCGCTAGAGGAGGCGCTCGACATGCGGGTATCCTCCGAAGCAGCGGCGGCTGACCTTGTGCAGCAGGGTGGCTCGTGGCTGAACCAACTTGCGAGCCGGACCTGGCAAAGGGTCCAGGATGCCCTGGTACCGGAGAGCCTGGAGTCTGGGCCCGAGCCAGGTTGGTGGCGCAGGCACTATCTCGATGCGAGACAAAGGGAGGGGCAGACCCAGGCGGCGACAGAGGCGCCCACCCTGGCCGGTGCTGAACGGCTATTCGCCGACATCCTGGTGCCCCTGAGCGGGCGGGAAGGCAGCTGGCATGCGCTGGCCCAGGCCTTTGAGGTGGCCCGCCGGGAGGGGGCGCAGATCTATGGCCTGCACGTAGTTGCCGACGAGGCGCACCAAGAGGCGTCCGAGGTCCAGTCTCTGGAACACGAGTTTCAGCGCCGGTGCCGGGAGGCAGGCTTGTCGGGCAAGATGCTCGTGGACGTGGGGCAGGTGCAGCGCCAGATCTCGCGCCGGGCGCGCTGGGTGGACCTGGTGATCGTGCACCTGGCCTTTCCACCTGGAGCGCAGCCCCTGGAGCGTTTGGGATCGGGGTTCCGCACCCTGCTGCGGCGGTGCGCGCGGCCCGTGTTGGCCACGCCGGGGATTGCGTCTCCGCTGAGCAGGGCGCTGTTGGCCTACGACGGAAGTCCCAAGGCCGAGGAAGCGCTCTACGTGGCCACCTACGTGGCGGGCCGTTGGGGCATCTCATTGGTGGTCATCACCGTTCTCGAGGGCAAACACGTCACAGCCGGGACGATGGACCGGGCCCGGGCCTACCTGGGGGATCACGGGGTCGAAGCTGCCTTTGTCGAGGGAACTGGCCCGGCGGCGGAAGCCATCCTCGAGACGGCCGAGGCATCGGGTACGGACCTGCTCCTGATGGGGGGGTATGGCCATAGCCCTCTCATGGAGGTGGTGCTGGGCAGCACGGTAGATCAGGTCCTGCGTGAGAGCCGCCGGCCGATGTTGATCTGCCGTTGAGGGCAGGCCAGGGCGGCTGAAGCCGCTACTACGAACAGGCGATGGGCGGCTGAAGCCGCAACTACGAACGGGCGATGGGCGGCTGAAGCCGCTACCACGAACGAGGGCGGAATGGGAGGAGAACGGTGGTACAGTTCTTGCTGGCAGCGCAGGTCGCGGGCGAGAGGGCCGGGACGAGGTAAGCTAGCATGAGCGACGCAGCCAGGCGCCTGTCCCTGCGGGAGGTCGCCCGCCGGCTTGACAGCGCGGGCATGGCCTGGGCGGTCTTTGCCGGGGCGGCAGCCATGGCCTATGGTGCTGACCGGCCGCTGACCGATGTGGACATCCTCGTCCCTGCGGCCGATGGCGCGCGGCTGGCAACCGTCTTCCCCGAGGGAGAACCGCAGCTGCGC
>JAMJFU010000205.1 GCA_023544525.1 Anaerolineae bacterium
CTGATGGTCGACATTACTGAGCAGAAGCACGTCGAGGAGCAGCTCCGCAGGCAGAACGAATTCCTGGCAGCCTTGCACGAGACCGCCCTCGGCGTGGTCAGCCGGTTGGACATTGCAGAGCTGCTCGAGACCGTGATGGAGCGGGCGGTGAGCCTGTTCGATGCGACCTATGGCTTGGTATACCTCGTGGAGCCGGGAGAGGACGAGCTCGAACTCAAGGTCGCAACGGGGATGCCACCCGGGAGCTTGGGCCAGCGCCTGAAACGGGGAGAGGGCATGGCCGGAAGGATCTACGAGTCGGGGCAGGCGATGGTCCTGGGAGACTATCACGTCTGGTCAGGCCGTTCTCCCAAATTCCCGGGCCCCTATGGCTCTGTGCTGGGAGCACCGCTTATGTCGGCGTCGGAGGTGGTCGGTGTCCTGGGAGTCGCCCGCCGGGCCGATGCTCCTGCCTTTCGGCCGGACGAACTCGACCTGATCCGCCGCTTCAGCCATCTGGTGTCGATCGCCCTAGACAACGCGCGGTTATACAGCTCAGCTCAGCAGCATCTAGTTGAGCTGCAACAGGCGCAGCAGGCGCTGCAGCAGCGCCTGGCGTCCGAAGGGCTTGTGGCCCGGATCTCGACCGAGTTTGTCAACCTTGGTCCTTCTGAGATCGATGCGGGCATCCAGCACGCTCTGCAGGCCATCGGTCAGGTTGCCGGAGTAGATCGCGCCTATGTCTTCCAGTTCTCGGGCGATGGGACGCTCCTGGACAACACGCACGAGTGGTGTGCCGATGGGATCGAATCGTACATCGACTCCCTCAAGGGCCTTACCCGAGCAGCTTTCCCCTGGTTTGTGGGCCGGCTGGAGCAGCTCGAGGTGGTTGCGGTTCCCCGTGTGGCCGATATGCCGCCAGAAGCGAGCCAAGAGCGTGCAGAATGTGAGCGAGAAGGAATTCAGTCCATTGTCCTCGTGCCTCTAGCGTACCGTGGAATGGTCACCGGCTTCCTTGGGTTCGATTCGGTACGCAGTGAAAGGAGCTGGGGGGACGATGACATAACCCTGCTAGAGATCGCGGCCGGGATCATCGTCAATGCCCTGCAACACAAGCGGGCGCAAGCGATCCAGGCCGGCCAGCGCCAGTTTCTGGAGCTGTTGGCGACTGGTAAGGATTTCTCTGAGACGCTCCACACGCTGGTTCGCCTGATTGAGGATCAGTGGCCGGGCATGCTGGGGCTCATCCTGCTCCTGGACGAAGACGGCAAGCACCTGCACATCGGCGCCTCGGTGAGCCTGCCGCAGGACTATGTCCAGTCGATCGAAGGGCTGGAGATCGGGCCGATGGTCGGCTCGTGTGGCACGGCCTGCTACCGGCGCGAGCGCGTGATCGTCGAGGACACGGCCACCGATCCACGCTGGGAGGGCCTGCGCGACCTGGCGCTCCAACATGGCCTGCGGGCCTGCTGGTCGGAACCGGTGTTCTCCCCTGACCGCCGGGTGGTGGGCACCTTTGCTATGTATTACCGCCAGGCTCGTGCACCAACCGAGGCCGAGCTGGCTGCCATCGAGATGGGCGCCCACCTCGTCGGGGTGGCCATCGAGCACAGACGGGCGGAGCAAGCCTTGCGGGAGAGCGAAGAGAAGTTCCGCGGGATCGTTGAGTTGGCCAACGTTGGCATCGCCATCGTCCTGGATGCTCGCTTCCGATTTGTGAATCAGCATTGGGCCTCGATGCTGGGCTACAGTGTCGAGGAGCTGCTCGGCACGGAGTTCATGCCCTACTGCACGCCCGAAGAACGGGGCCGTATCGTGGACTATAACACGCGCAGGCTAAGGGGCGAGCCGGCTCCTACGCGCTATGAAACGGTTATGCTGCACAAGGATGGCACGCGCGTCTACGCCGAGGTGAGCGTCGGCCTGATTCCCTACGAGGGCCGGCAGGCCACCTTTGTCTTCTTGCGGGACGTCACCGAGGAAAGGCAGGCCAAGCAGGCCCTGGAAGAAGCATTCCAGACCCTGGAACAGCGTGTCGAGGAGCGGACTACAGAGCTGGCGGCACTGAACGTGATCTCCGGGGTGGTGAGTCGCTCGCTCGATCTGAACAAGATCATGAGCAGCGCTTTGGCCAAGACCGTGGAAGTCACGCAGATGGAGATGGGTGCCATCTATCGTGCCGTGCTTGCCGATGGTTCCAACGGTCCATCCCTCCAGGTAGTGGCTTACAAGCTGGTAGCCAGTCAGGGTATATCCGAAAGACTCCTCCAGGCCATAGACCGGATTCCATTGCGCAACAGCGCCATGGAACAGGCGGCAGCCCTGGGACGGCCCTATGTGTGGCAGATCGTGGACGTGCCACCCCATGCCGGGCTGGCCGAGCTGTTTGAGCAAGAAGGGCTGCATTTCGCTATTTCCGTTCCGCTAACGGCAAAAGGGCAGATCGTGGGCAGCATGAACGTTGGGACACGGCGATCCAAAGCTGTGACTTCGGAGATGCTTTCGCTGCTCGCTGCCATCGGCCAACAGGTGGGCATGGCCGTCGAGAATGCACGCCTGTACGGCGCCGAACAGGAACGGCGGGAAGAATCTGAAGGACGGCGGCGAGTGGCGGAGGGGATGCGCGGCATTCTCGCGATCCTCAATTCCCGGCAATCGTTGCACGAGATCCTGAGCTTTGTCGCAACGCAGACCTGCCAGCTGCTCCGAAGCGAGGCGGCGGCGATCCTGCGCCTGGAAGACAACCTGCTCAGAATTCAGGCATCGTGTGGCCTTGAGGCCGATCAAGTCCGCCAGATTGTCGTGCCCCTGGGCACAGCAGCGGCCGGGCGCGCCCTGGCCGAACGCCGGCCGGTCATCGTGCCGGACCTCTCGGCGCGGATCGATCCGGGACGGCGTGGCGAAGTCCCGCCCGAGCCCTACTGGACCCCACTGCAGCAGCTGGTCAAGGGCTACCGGGCTGTGCTGTCGGTGCCCCTTATCATCAAAGAGGAAGCCTACGGTGCCATCTCGCTGTACTACCGCGAGGGGCGCGAGTTCTCCGAAGAGGAGATCCGGCTGGCCACGAGCGTGGCCGACCAGGTGGCGCTGGCCATTGAAAACGCCCGCCTGCGCGAGCAGGCTGGACAGGCAGCGGCCTTGGAGGAGCGCGGCCGGCTGGCGCGCGAGCTGCACGACTCGGTGACGCAGTCTCTCTACAGCGTGACCATGTACACTGAAGCTGCCGCCCGCCTGATTACCACGGGCCAGGAGGCCAGCGCTGCCGAGTACCTGCGCGAAGCGCGGGACACGGCCCAAGAGGCCCTGCGGGAGATGCGGCTGATGATCTACCAGCTCCGACCTCCCGTCTTGGAGAAGGGCGGGCTGGCGGTCGCGCTCCAGGTGAGGCTGGATGCCGTGGAACGCCGTGGCGGCATCCATGCTGAACTGGCCGTCGAAGGAGAGGACCGCCTGCAGCCTGCCATCCAGGCTGAGCTGCACCAGATTGCCCAGGAGGCACTGAACAACGCGCTCAAGCACGCCCACGCCCGCGAGGTGCGGGTGCGCCTGCACTTTGGTGAGGCGGTGACCTGCCTGGAAGTTCAGGATGATGGCGTGGGCTTTGATCTCGCGGCAACAGGGGCGGGAGGCGGGCTGGGCCTGCCTGGTATGAAAGAGCGCGTGCAAAGGATCGCCGGGCGGCTCAAGATCGAGAGCGCGCCCGGCCGGGGTACGAAAGTCAAGGTCGAGATACCAACCGGAGGTGGGACATGACATCACCCATTCGGATTCTGATTGCCGACGATCACGCCATCCTGCGCAAAGGGATCCGCGCCCTGTTGAGCACCGAACCTGACCTGGAAGTCGTCGGCGAGACGGCCAATGGCCTGGAGACGGTGGCCCAGGCGGCGGCACTGCAGCCTGACGTGATCCTGATGGACCTGGTGATGCCCGAGATGGACGGCATCGAGGCCACGCGCCGGATCGCGGCCGAGCAGCCTGGCACGCGGATCCTGGTCCTGACCAGCTTTGCCGCGGACGACAAGGTCTTTCCCGCCATCAAAGCCGGGGCACTGGGCTATATCCTGAAAGATTCCGGCCCCGTGGAGCTTGTGCAGGCCATCCACCAGGTCCACGAGGGGCAGCCCTCGCTAGAACCCTCGATCGCCCTCAAGCTGCTGCATGAGCTGTCACAGACACCAAAGCGGACTCCAATCCCCGATCCGCTCAGCGAGCGCGAGCTGGAGGTGCTGCGACTGCTGGCGCAGGGCAAGAGCAACCGGGAGATCGCGGATCTACTGGTTATCACCGAACTGACGGTGCGCACCCACGTCAGCAACATCCTGGGCAAGCTGCACCTGGCCAGCCGGACCCAGGCAGCGCTCTATGCCCTGAAAGAGGGGCTGGCTTCCGTTGACGACATCCCGGGGATCGAAGCCTGAGCTCGCTGGCAAACCGGCTCTGCAAAAGGAGGAGATACTCGTGTCAACCATCCAAGATGGGCCGCGTTCACCTCATTTCCAACCATTGGCGTTCAAAGGCCACGCCAACCTTGGAATGCTGGCCGCCGAGCCGGAGAGCGATCGCTTTGGCCTCAGTGACGAGATGTTGGCGGCGCTGGAACGCGCACCGGCCGGAGATTGTGTCTGCTGGGGCATCCCGTTCCAGATCGGCGAGGCCCTGATCCTCTCCGACCATCCGGTTTCCATTGAAGTCAGCCCGGCCCACGCGCGCTGGCTCGTCTTTCTGCACACCCTCGATGTCAGCCCGGCCATGGAGGATGCAGCTGGCCTGATCTCCCCCGCCCCGCGCAGCGGCCGGCTGGGCGGTCACGCCGCCGACTATGTGATCTCTTACGCCGATGGCAGCGAAGTGCGAGCGGCGATCCGGCGCCGGCACCAGATCGGCACATTCACCCGGTTCTGGGGAGAGAACTGCTTCGAAGCAGTCGCCCAGCACAAGCCCTACCCGGTCCGCGGCGCCCAGGAGCAACTGGCGCCCGGCTGGGGCTGGACCCAGACGCGCGTCTCGGCTGGTGACGACGGACCATGGGTGAACTGGCTATGGGCTTGGGAGAACCCCCACCCAGAGAAGGGTATCGTTGGCTTTCGCTTCGAGCCGGCGGCAGGTGGGCAAGATGCCAGCGCGATCATCCTCTCGGGCATCACGGCCGGGGACGTCGCCTCGCTGCCCCTGCGCTGGCAAACGCGGCGAAAGGCCTGCCTGCTCCTGCCTGAAGGACAGACCTTCGACCCGGACCTGGACAAAGATGGCCTGCTGAAACAGATCCAGCTCGACCTGGGCCAGGTGATCTCGGCTACTCCTCGGCTCATCTACCCCAAGGATGCCTGGCCGGACACCTACAACAACCAGCTTCCAGGGCTATCCAAGAGCGAGATCCTGCTCGAATACACCGCCCACCCCGAAGCCTGCTTCCACCTGTTTGGACCCTCCGGCAACCAGGTCATCCCGGTGTCCGATGTCGAGGAGGTGGGGGTCGAGGGCCTGATCCAGCCCGTGGCGCCTGGGCTGCAAAGGGTGACGTTGCGCGTCATCGAGCGTGGCGACAGCAAGCCGGTGCCGGTCAAGCTGCACATCCACGGGGAATGGGATGAGTACCTGGCACCAGTAGACCGCCACCGTATCCTGAACCCGGACTGGTTCGAGGACTATAGCGTGGATCATCTCCACGTCCAGCACTGGGACGACCGGCCGCGCGCCCACGCCTGCACCTACATCCCTGGCGAAACGCAGCTCAAGCTGCCGTTGGGCCGGGTGTACGTCGAAGTCTCCAAGGGCTTTGAGATCCGGCCGGTGCGCAAGGTCGTCGAGGTCACGGCCGGGATGCAGGAGATCGTGATCGAGATCGAGCGGGTCCTGCCCTGGCGGGAGAGGGGTTGGGTGACGGCGGATACCCACGTCCATTTTCTCTCGCCCATCTCGGCCATGCTAGAAGGGTCGGCAGAGGGGGTGAACGTCGTCAACCTGCTGGCCAGCCAGTGGGGTGAGATGATGAGCAACGTCGGCGACTTTGACGGCCGGAACACATGGGGCTCGAGGGAAGCCGGCGGCGACGGCGAGTACCTGGTTCGCGTGGGTACCGAGAACCGGCAGCACGTGCTGGGCCACATCTCCCTGCTCGGTTACCAGGGCCCGATCATCGCCCCGATGACCACCGCTGGCCCGGATGAATCCGCGTTGGGCGACCCTATCGAAATCCTGCTGATCGAATGGGCCAGGCAGTGCCGCCGGCAGGGTGGGCTGGTTGTGCTGCCCCACTTCCCCCACCCGCGCGCCGAACACGCTGCCGGCATCATCAGCGGCGACGTCGACGCCCTTGAGATGACGTCGTTGCACTACCGGTATCGCGGCATCGATCCCTATTCCCTCGCCGACTGGTACCGCTACCTGAACTGCGGCTACCTGGTTCCGGCCGTCGGCGGGACAGACAAGATGGGTGCGGCCACGGCCGTGGGCACGGTCCGCACCTACGCTCGCATCCCGCCGGGTACGGAATTCACCTACGAGTCCTGGAAGCAGGCCGTCCGGCGGGGGGAGACGTTCGTCACCTACGGGCCGCTGCTCGAGTTCATGGTGGACGGCCAGCCCATGGGCAGCCGCATCGCCATGTCCCGCCGGGGCGGCACCGCGGACGTCACCTGGCAGGTGGCCAGCGTGACCGTCCCCCTGTCGCGGGTCGAGTTGGTGGTGAACGGCGAGATCCGTGAGAGCGTGGCTGTCTCGCCCAGCCAAGCCAGCGGTCACTGGTCCGTCAAGGTGGATAGCAGTGCCTGGCTGGCCCTGCTGGTGCGGGGGCACTATCCCGACCAACCCGAGATCGTCGTCGCGCATTCTACGCCGGTGATGGTTGAGGTTGAAGGCTCGCCGCTGCTGGCCGCAGCGGATGCTGTTACTATCGTCGATCAGGTCGAAGGTGCTATGGCCTACCTGGACACAGTCGGCACCCGTGCCGAGGACCATGCTTACAAGCGCATGCGCCTGGCATTGGGATCTGCCCATCGCAGCCTGCACAACCGGTTGCACCAGCAGGGGCATTATCACGAGCACACGCTGGCCAATGAGCACGGCGAGCATCATTGAAGGCATTCAACAGGGTCGAGGCCTCATATCGCGGGTGAATCGTGACGGGCTCGGGGTCAAGTGCAGCAACTGGTGTGGGTCATCCCGCCGGAGAGCTGGAGGTGAATAGGAGGGGACAATAAGCTGCAGAGCCCAGGTACCACAATTGTGGTAGGTTAGCCATACCGACGATGTCTTTAAGGACCGCTGCGAAAGCGGTCCTTTTCTATGATCGCGGGATCCCGCCTTTTGACGATGACGATCTGGGAGCCTTGTGTTATGCTCAGATCGAGTACAGAGATCTCTCGGAAAGTCGTGAATAGTGGCAGTGAGAGGTAAACG
>JAMJFU010000206.1 GCA_023544525.1 Anaerolineae bacterium
GCACCACGGCCAGCGGCGTGCTGAAGGTCAAGAGCAGGCCCAGATATTCCAACGGGCGGCTGACCCGGACGCAGCGGGCCCAGCGGACCTCGCGCTGCCACTGCTCTTGGAAGGTGGTGGCGCCGAGGACGCTTACCACGACATAGTCAGACAGGCGCACCCGCAGGCCCAGGCGGGCAATGCGCGCCCCGAGCTCATAGTCATCCGCCAGGTAGTCGACGATCGAGGCAAAGCCCCCAATCCGTGTTAGGTCGCGGCGGCGTACGACGACTGTGCCACCCATGGCGAAATTGATCCGAAACAGCCTGCGGGCCACGACCACCGACGGCAGAAAGGTCACGCCCATGTAGAGGGCTTCCAGCCGGGCCGTCAGCGTCCAGGCCGCCTGGCCCCGGTACGGGCAGATGACGAGGCCCGTACCTTCCTTGGCCAGCAGCGGTACCACCCGCTGCAGATAATCTGGCAAAACACGCATGTCGCTGTCACTCATCACCAGCACATCGTAGCCGGCCTCCTCCGTCAGATGGGAGAGCAGGCTGGCCTTCTGGTTCGGACCGATATCGGGTGCGCAGATGAGCCGGATCTTGCACCGGGGGAAATCACGCTGCAAGCGCTCTATCACCGCCACGACAGGATCCCCGGGATCCGACACCCCAAACAAGAGCTCGAACTCGTGATAGTCCTGGCCACAGAAACTGGCGAAATTCTCATAGGCCTGGGCATCCACGCCCTTGACCGGCTTCAGGATCGAGACAGGGGGCAGAAAATCAGGGTCACCTACCTCGGGTGCGCGGAACAAGCGCCGGACCATCCACCAGGCAAGCAGCCAATAGGCCCAACTGACGATTACCAGGATGAGTAGCACCGTCTCTAGCATTGGGCCTCACTCATGGCCCAGGGCCGGATACGTGGCCAGGGATATGTCCCGCTCCGCCAAGGCCTGCCGGACAGCCGGGCTGAGGAGGGTACGTAGATCCCCCGGGTTCGGGCCCAGCGTCCCACCGCGAGAGGCAGTCGAAGGGTGAAAATAGATCTCGGCCGCCGGTACCTGCAGCTGGCGGATGAGTTCCAGCACGTAGGCCTCGTGCATCTGGCCAGTCTGCATCAAGCCGTATACCCGGTCGGCGACGATCAGGCTGCGACCACGCAACTTTCGCTCACACCTACGGTGGAGGAGGCCAAAGACCAGGGCCGACAGCACCTTGGTGCCGGCCCGCTCCCGGCTATAGGCCAGCGCCAGGCGCAGGTCATCACGAGGCAGGCGCACACCTCGCGCACCGTAGGCCTCGGCCAGTGGCAGGAGCAGGTCAAAGACGGCGGGATGGAGATGCATATGGTGATGCCCGTCGACATGGGCCAGCGGCAAGCCGGTGGCGGCAAACCGCTCGAACTGGGCATGGAGCTCGGCTGCCAGCTCCTGGCGAGCTGCCCGGCTGAAGGCGTAGCGCAACCCCACTGGCAGGGGGTCGCTGGGGAAATGGCCATTGCTCCGCACCAGGTGCGGTATCTGATGCGGGGCCAGGGTAGCAGGTCCATCTACCACCACGATGTGTAGCCCCACGGCCAGCTGCGGCATATCGCGGGCCATGGAGACGGCCTCGTCCACGGCATCACCGGCGACCATCAGGCTGGCACTGGTCAACACGCCCTGGCGATGGGCGGTCAGGATGGCGGCATTGACCTCGGGCGAGCCACCAAAATCGTCAGCGGCCACGACGACCCTCATGTCCGGTCCCCGGCCGAGCCCATGCCGTGTGACAGGCTGGCCTGCGCACCAGGGGTAAGCTCAGGAGCATCCTGCGGGCCAAACTGGGCAGCGTCGACTTCTGGGACTCTGGCACGCTCAAAGCCAAAACGCTGCAAGACCTCTTGGAACCGGACCAGGATCTCCTGGCGGCTCAAGCCCACTGCCTGGAGAGAATAGGCGTGTCTGCTGCGGAACCTCCTGGCCTTTTCCGCCTCCCGGCGCAGCACCTGGGCATAGGCCGGCGATAGGTCAAGACCGAAACGCTGGTAGATGGCCGTGACCACCGCCTCCGGGTCGTCCTCGAGGTCGTCATAGCGGACTATGGCATACTTTTCCTCCGGCATCGTCTCAAGCAGCCGGAGCGGATAGGTGTACCAGTGCTGGGCCATCTCCAGGATGTAGCTGCGCAGGGCATCGCCGTCAACGGGCACGCCCACGGTGCGCCACGAGAAATCCATCATGCTCACGTAGGAAGGCACCACTTCCAGGGGATTGCGGACGATATAGATCACCCTGGCATCAGGGAAGAACTCCCAGAGGGTAGCCAACTTGGGGCAAAGGGCCGGGTTCTTGGCCAGGTAGCGCGTCTGGCCTGCAGTGCAGCCGTGGGCGTAGAGATGTCGCTGCACGCAACGCCTATAGAAGCCCATGATGCGTGCCCTGTCGGAGCTGGAAAGCGCCGTATCAAAGTAGGTGTACGGCAGAGCTTCTTCCACCAAACCCGAGGACAAGCCGGTGGTCAGGGCTGACCAAATGTGCAGCAGCAGGTAGTCATCCTCTTCCGGCGCGGTCAGCGATACACGATGCATGACATTTTGCTCCTGCCAACCGGTTTCGACCTCGGCCAGGTGTCTGCCCAAGGGCCTGCCCAGCCGCCGGTCGAGCCAGGCAAGGGCCCAGGCCCACTTGCGCTGGGCAATCGAAGGGGCAAAGAGGATCTCCCACAGATCCATGGTTGAGAATTGGCCCTGGTCCTGAGCCAGCAGCCGATGCAGCAGCGTCGTGCCGCTGCGTGGATTGCCGGCGATGAACACAGGAGACCGAACCGGCACCTGCCGGTAGCGCCGGAACAGCAGGGCATCCAGGCCAAATCCGAGCCAGGTCACGAGTTCCAGGAAGGGGTATACGAGATAAAAGGCAGCAAAGATCATCACACGCCTGCGCGTCCATCCAAACTCAGGATCGCGAACGCTGGACAGCAGGCGCCAGGTGAAGCGCAGAAAGCCGCTGAGGTTGAATACCATAGGGACAGGCCCGCTTTCCTTCGACCCTTATCTTGTTTGCCAGGTAAATTCTACCACACATTGGACCCATATCCAAGAAGAGGAGCGCGGTCCGTGGCCCTAGCCGTGTCCCAGCCAGGCTGGATCAGGAGCAGAACGCAGCCCAGATTTGCGCGGTGCCTGCACTGGCGAGGAGAACCAGACGACCGGGCGCTGACATTGACACATTTGGGCGATTCGGTTATAATGGCGCCGTCGCAGTCCCATTCACTCCAGAACAACAGAGGCCTATTCACCGGTTCAGAGCAGACCGTCAACCGTAGAACCCCCTCAGGGGAGCACCGTCTCGTAGAGGCGGGAAGCAGGAAGCATAGCACGGAACAGACCGATGCGAATCTATGATGTGACCGTCCCTATTTCAGAAGCAATGCCCGTCTGGCCAGGCGAGCCCCGCGTCAGGATCGAGCCTATTTCCAGCATCAGAGAAGGAGACGACGCGAACGTGTCGCACCTTCATTTCTCCAGCCACACAGGTACCCACGTCGATGCACCGTACCACTTTGATGCACGCGGTTTGACGGTGGACCGGCTAGATCCAGATATCCTGGTCGGCCCTGCCTTTGTGGCTGAGGTGGATCGATTGGAAGGAGACACGATCCAGGTGTACGATCTGGCCAGTCTGCACTTCCCACGGTCGGTCACGCGCCTGCTGATCAAGACCAAGAATTCCTATCTCTGGGAAGATCGCCAGATCGAGTTCGAGCGAACCTATGTCCACCTGGACCGCAAGTCGGCAGGGTGGCTGGTCCGGCGGGGCATCCAGTTGATCGGCGTCGACTACCTGTCTGTGGAAGCCTTCCAGACCGCCGACAATGAGGTCCACAAGATGCTTCTTGGCTCCGGCATGGTGGTCGTCGAGGGATTGGACCTGAGCCGGGTGCCGGCCGGACCCTGCCAGCTGCTCTGTCTGCCGCTCAAGATCGAGAGGGGAGACGGAGCACCCGCCCGCGTGCTTGTGATGCGAGACTAGACCGACTGGACAACCCGTGACATGGAGAGCATGCAGCAATGATCCACAAAGAGCCGGCAAAAGAAAAGGGCAAGGCGAACGTCACCTTCATCCTGCCGTCTAACATCTGGGCCGAGCGGGTCAACGTGGTGGGCGAGTTCAACGATTGGGATACCAGGGCCACACCCATGGTCCGCAACCGGTCCGATGCCAATTGGAAGGTGACCCTGGAGCTGCAGACTGGCAAGCGCTACCGGTTCCGCTACCTGATCGATGGCAGAGAGTGGCTCAATGACTGGCACGCAGACGATCACATAGAGAACCCCTACGGATCGTATGACTCTATCGTCGACTTGACCGGCGTAGCGAAGGATACGCCGTCGACTTAGGCCGTGCGCTATGTGGGGATCGACCTTGCATGGTCGCCGCGCAACCCTTCGGGGTACGCAGCCCTTTGCCCGGATGGCCAGGTCCTCGAAGCTAGCAGCAGTCCAGCAGGCGATGACGAGGTCCTGGGCCTGATCGAGCGCCTGCTGCCAGGAGATCAGCCAGGCATCGTGGCCATCGACGCGCCCCTGGCCGTGCCGAACGAGTCAGGTGGCAGGCAGTGCGATCAGGAGGTAGCCTCGGTTTTCGCCAGGTTCCAGGCGGCTCCCTACCCTGCCAACCGTAAGAACCTATCCCGGTATGGCGGTCTCCGCGCTGAGGCGATCCGGAGACGGCTGGAAGCCTCGGGATACCGCCATTCACCCATCGTCGAGCCACGCGCCGACGCGCGGCAGGTCATCGAAGTATTCCCCCACCCGGCGACCGTCTCCCTCTTTGGACTGGACATCACCCTGAAGTACAAAGCCCGCCAGGGCCGCACCTATCCGCTGCGCTGGCGGGAACTGGACCGCTTGCGCGACGGCCTCTACTCGCTTCGCCTGGCCCGGCCGCCGCTGCATATGCCGCCCGACCTGATGGCGCTGCAGATTGAAGGTACCCGGGGCCGCGAACTCAAGCACCTGGAAGACCTGCTCGACGCCATCGTCTGTGCCTACAGCGCCCTGTACGCCTGGTATCACGGACCGCGGGGCTATGCGGCCTACGGGCGTGGCGCGTTGGTGGACGAGCCAGAGGCGGCCCATATCTTGGTCCCCATGACCCCCGGCGGCTGGCAGCGGATCAGGGGCGATCGCCTGCTATTCCTGGACCGTGATGGGACGCTCAACCGCAGCCTGGGGGACCGCCCGCCGAACGAGCCCAGCGAGGTTGAGCTGCTGCCAGGCGTCTGGCGGAGGCTGCACCACCGGGCCAGCCTCGGTTGGCGGCTGGTCATCATCACCAACCAGGGCGGCGTCGCCTTTGGCTACCGGACGCACCGCCAGGCCTGGTCCACCCACCAGGCAGTGCTGGACGCACTGCCAGTCGAGGTGGAAGCCAACTATCTGTGCCCGCACCATCCTGAGGGCACAGATCCGGTGTATGCAACAACGTGCCCCCAGCGCAAACCCGGACCGGGGGCTATCCTGGACGCACTGGCTCGCTTTGGCAGCCGTCCCGGGGACTGTCTCTTCGTTGGTGACCATGATACCGACCGGCAGGCTGCCGAGGCAGCTGGCGTGCCCTTTGCCTGGGCGTGGGAGTTCTTTGCGACAGATCCCCCGGCGCACGGGGTAGAGGATGGCCGGCGCCCGACAGGCTGACTGGCTACGGCTGATCCGTTATGTGCAGCTATAAGATACCCTAAAATAAGCTAAAACTAGTGGGTTTTCGCGTCGTTTTCGGTTGAAATAAGCCGAATGGGGTATTGCCATAAATGAAGTTTTGTAGTATAATAGAGGCGGCAAGGAGCCCCTTGCCCAGATCTGCCCGCGAGAGTGGAAAGGAGTAAGGTGCCATGAAGACCCGTCTGCTTTTGGCCTTTGTCCTGATTACCGTCCTGCTGGTCAGCTTTGCGCCGTCTGCCCAAGCTTCCGACTGCGACCCTGTGTGGCACCGGGTCAAGCCTGGGGAATACCTGGCCCGCATTGCGTCCTATTATGGCGTCACCGTCCAGTCGATCGTCAACGCCAACAACCTGTGGAACCCGAACCTGATCTACGTCGGGCAGTTGTTGCGCATCCCGGTGACCTGTGCACCTCCGCCACCGAGCGCCTGCACGACGGTCCACGTCGTCAAGGCCGGTGAATACCTGAAACTCATTGCTGCTCGCTACAAGACCACAGTGACAGCCATCGTCAACCTCAATGGCATCACGAATCCCAACCTGATCTATCCAGGGCAGCGGCTCTTGGTGCCCGTGGCCTGCCCCAAGCCCAAGCCCAAGCCGACAGTCGCACCCACGCCGCCGCAGCCGACCGGTCCGTGGACCGGGCGCTATTGGGACAACCGTTTCTTTAGCGGGGAACCCAAGTTGGTGCGGCGCGACCAGAAGGTCGACTTTAGTTTCGGCACCGCGGGCCCGGGCGGCGGCATTGCGGGCACGACCTTTTCTGTTCGCTGGACCCGCAGTCGCTACTTTGAGCCAGGCTCGTATCGCTTCCGCATCCTGGTAGACGACGGCGTTCGGCTGTGGATTGACGGCGCGCTCCTCATCGACCAGTGGCACGATTCGGCCCCGACCGAGTACGTCGCCGTCAGCCAGTTGAGCGCCGGCAACCACAATATCCAGATCGACTACTATCAGAACACGGGGAGCGCCCGCATCTGGTTCATGATCGAGCCGCTAGATGTGGCGATGGCCTGGAAAGCCGAATACTGGAATAACCCCCGGCTGGAAGGTGCTCCCTCAGTCACGCGCCAGGTCAATGCCGTCGACTTTGACTTTGGCCTGAAGGTCCCGGTGACCGGCATCACGGCCGACTATTTCTCCGACCGCTACACGGGCACCTTCCACTTTGTGGGCGGCAAGTACCGCTTCACTGCGGTCGCCGACGACGGCATCCGCGTCTGGGTGGACGACAACCTGATCATCGATCAATGGCGGGTGACATCGGTGGTGGCCTATCAGGTAGACATTGACGTATCTGAAGGCAACCACAACATCAAGGTAGAACACTTTGAACAGACGGGTTCCGCCGTAGTCAAGTTGCGTTGGACCCAACGTTAGAGCAGCTCCAGCTTGACTAGGTTCAGACCCCGCGGTTCTGGCACAAGAACCGCGGGGTCTTTTCGTGCGCCGAGCATACTCGTCTCTTGGATACATGGCCCAGGTGCAGTTGACAGGGGCGACTCCTTGTCGTACAATATGGGATAAACCAGCGAAACATAGGGAGGAACAAGAGCATGTTAGTTGCAGACCGCATGAGCAAGCATCCACTGGTCATCTCACAGAACGAAACGATCTCGAAGGCCCATCGCTACATGCAGGAG
>JAMJFU010000207.1 GCA_023544525.1 Anaerolineae bacterium
CAGAAAGTGAGCGGCGGCCAGGCCCGAGGGGCCGGAGCCGACGATGGCTACTTTCGGGGTCGGTGAATCGGTAGATTGGTAGATTGGTAGATTGGGAGCCCAGTTTCCCAATCTACCAGTTTCCCAATCTACCGTGGTCCCGTGCTCAAACGCAAACCTCTTCAGCGCTCGGATCGCCACCGGCTGCTCATAGTTGTTACGGGTGCAGCGGGTTTGGCAGAGGTGGGTGCAGACGTAGCCGGTGATGCCGGGCAGCGGGTTTCGCCGGAGGATGACCTCCAGGGCCCGGTCGTAATCACCCTGGGCAATGAGCCAGGCGTACTCGGGCACGTCCTGCCGGACGGCACATTGTTCCACGCAGGGGGCGGCCACGCAATCGAAAAGCTCCAGTCCCGATTCGACCTTCGGCAGGCCGAAGGGGAAGTAGCTCTTGGTGTAGCGTGGGTTCTCGAGGGCCTCGGCAGCGGCGGCTTCCAGCGTCGCCAGCCGGTCCTGCGACAGCTCATCCAGGCTGGCCGCACCTCGCGCTTGCATCTCGGCTTCCAGGTTGTCGAGCCACTGGACCATCCGCGAGTAGCCGCCTGGCTTGAGCAGGTCAGAAGCGGCGGTGACGGGGCGGGCCCCGCAGGCGAGGATGGCCGGCACATTCAGCGCATCGGCTCCTGCCGAGTACGAGACCGGCAGATCGCCATCGAACTCGCGCATCAGCTTGTGGAAGAGGCTCATCGTGATGGGGTATAGCGCCCGGCCAGACATGTACATCTCCTCGCCAGGCAGGACGTCCTTGTGGTTGGCCATGGCCAGGGTGTTGCTCAGCTTGACGCCAAAGGTCAGCCCCTGCTTGGCGGCCACTTGCTTGAGTGTCGTCAGCATGGTCACGGCCCGGTCGTATTTCAGGTCGTGCTCAAAGACCGCGTCAGGGATGTGGATCTCGCGATAGCCCAGGTGGTCGTACAGGATGTCCAGCACGGCATCTTTGCCCAGCAGGGTGGGGTTGAGCTTGACGAAGGTATGCAGCCCTCGCTCGGCCAGCAGGTAACGGGCGATGGCCTCAATTTCGTCAGGTGGACAGCCGTGCATCGTCGACAGGGTGACCGAGTTGGTGAGGTGGCTAGGAATCGGAGAATCGGGTAACAGGGAATCGGGAATCAGGGCCTGAAGCTGGGCAATCTCCTCCGAGGCATCTTCCATGCGGTCCATGAAGCGCTGCATGGGGGCGGTCTGGATGCCCTCCAGGTTATAGCCGACGCTCATGTTAAAGATCGTGCCCGGCGCCGCATCCTCCCAGCCCAGCAGCCGGTGAAGTAGATGGATCAGCACCCAGGCCTTGACATACTCCCAGGCCGACTGGTCCAGTCTCAGCTCCTGGGACCACTCGACGTTGTAGCCCTCATCCTCCATGTCGATGCACGGGCGCGGGATCTCGAGCTCGTCCATGATCTGGACCGTCTTGAGCTCGATGAAGCGCCCGCCCGAAAGCCAGGCAGCGAGGATGTTCTGGGCCAGTTGTGTGTGCGGTCCCGCTGCCGGGCCGACAGGTGTGGCCAGGGTGTGGCCAAAGATCTCGGAGGCATACGGGGCATCGGGCTTTGGTTGGTAGAATAGGGAGCGGTGAATGCCAAAGATCGAGTTGTTTGCCTGGAGCTCTTGCTGGATCCATCTGAGCAGAACGTCAAACGGCTGGACTCTCATTTCGTCCGACACGGTTCACCTCCTCTACCTGGGAATCAGGGAGCAGGGAATCAGGAAACGGGCAAGCAGCTGCCTTGCGCCTGATTCCCTGACACCCGATTACCCGCTAGCCTGCCTCAATCCAGGTCCCGGTCTCGCCATCGAGGGCTCGGGCGATGTTGGCCGGGTCGGTGATGAGGGCCTTGCCATCCGGGTGGCCCTCTAGAAACGAGAGCACGGCCTCGATCTTGGGCCCCATGCTACCTGGGGCAAAGTGGCCCTGCTCATAGTAGGCCCGGGCCTCGGCGGCGGTCATCTCCTTGAGCCACTGCTGATCGGGCTTGTTAAAGTTGATCGCCACCTGGGGCACGGCTGTAGAGATCAGGAACAGATCTACCTTCAATTCCTGGGCCAGGAGGCTGGTGGCTCTGTCCTTGTCGATGACCGCTCGCGTGCCGACCAGGTTGCCGTCCTCGTCCTCGATGACAGGGATGCCCCCGCCGCCCACGGCGATGACGATGAAGCCGTCCTCTACCAGGGCGCGGATGGCGTCCAACTCGACAATCCCCAGGGGGATGGGTGAGGCGATGACGCGCCGCCAGCCCCGTCCGGCGTCCTCGATCACACGCCAGCCGTCGTCTTCGAACTCGCGAGCCTTTTCCTCAGAAGTGAAGCCACCGATCCCCTTGGTGGGATCCTGGAACCCGGGATCATCCCTGTCGACCAGCACCTGCGTGACGATGACCGCGACCGGCTTTTGGATGCCTCGCCGCCTGAACTCATTCAGCAGCGCCTGGTCGATCATGTAACCGATGGATCCCTGGGTATCGGCGCCGATGATATCCAGGGGAGTGGTGTGGACCTCGTGTGCCGCAAGCTCGTTTCGCCGCAGGATGAAACCGACCTGAGGTCCGTTCCCATGGGTGATGATCAGGTCCCAACCCCGTTCGATCATGTCGGCGATGTGCTTGACCGTCTCTTGGACCGCCGCCCACTGCGATTGGACGTCCTCGTGATGCTTATCCAGAATCAGCGAGTTGCCACCGATGGCGATGACGGCGGTTTTGCGTTCTTCTGTCATGTTTCTTCTCCTGTGTCAGTGGATAGGGAATTGGGGAATTCGGGAGTAGGGAATTGGGACGGCTCGTAGGTGTCAGCTAACTCGTAGTCAGAGAGCACGGCTGGTTCGCGGACGTACTTCTCACCGTAGGTACCGGCGCCTTGCTTGTGCTTGCGAATGTAGTTGATGTAGCCGTTGAGCGCCGCCGCGGCCTCGTCGCAGTGCCGGCGCACCCACGCCAACTGCTGGTCGTCTATGTACTTGACGCTGTGCGCAGAGACGAAAGCACTCAGCGTCTCATAAAGAGAACCACGAGCATAGTAGAAGAAGCGCAGCTTGTCGGGATAGTGATAGCGTCCATACCCCTCTGCGATATTCAGTGTGGTGCTCAACGCGGCACGTCGCAGCTGCGAAGCCATATTGTACTTTTCATAATCCGGCAGTTTCTTGGCAACTTCGTACGCCGCCTGCACCAGCAGTTGAGCAATCTGATAGAACTTGAGCTCCTCAAATCGCGCCTGCTCCTCTTCCACCCTTCCAGACCCCGCCATCGCGCGTGCCCCAACTCCCCAATTCCCCAATTCCCTAATTCCCCAATCCCTTACTTCCTCAAAGATTCCCCATCGTCAGCGCCATGACCGCCTTCTGCACATGCAGCCGGTTCTCGGCGACGTCATAGACGGCACTGCGCGGGCCGCTGGCGACCTCGTCGGTCACCTCACTGCCCCGGTCGATGGGCATGGGATGGGTAAAGATGGCGTTGTCAGTGCGGGCCATGCGCCCGGCGGTCGTTGTCCAGCCTGGATAGGCCATGGCCTTTTCGACCTCGGCCTTCTTCTGGAACTCGCCATCCTGGTAGGCGCCGGCCGTCACCCAGTTACGGCTGTAGACCACGTGGGCCCCGTCGTAGCCAGTCTCCGGATCGTCGACGACGCAGAAGTCGCGGCCGTTGGCCTCACAGTTGGCGTGGGTCCAGGCATAGACCTCTGGATCCAGGTCGTAGCCCTCCGGCCGGGAGATGGTCACGTTCATGCCAAAGCGGGACGCGACCAGGAGTGCCTCCTGGACACTGCACCAGGAGCGGGCCAGCGCGCCCGAGGCCCAGGTCAGCAGAAAGTTCTTGCCCTTCAGGTTTTCATAGCTGGGCCGGCCCGGTCCTTCACCGTACCACTCGGCCCAACCCATGACGTCGGCCATGCCCTGGCAGGGGTGGAACCGGTCATCGGCCATGTTCAGAATGGGGATGTCGGCCCACTGGGCGTACTCGCGCAGCAACTCGTTGCCTGCGCCATAGTGAGGCACCTTGTCCTCGAGGATGCGGATGCCCAGGCCGCACGCGTAGCGGGCCATGACCTTGGCTGCATCCTCTATCGTCTCGCCGGCCGTGGTCGCCGTCTTGAGGCGCATCGCCTTCGGCTCGAGGAACTGGGCATGGCCGCCCAGCTCGGTGGCCGCGCACTCGAAGCTCTGGCGGGTGCGCACCGAAGGGTTGTAGAAGAACATGAAGAAGGTGCGATGTTCCAGGATACTTGTCCAACGCGACGAATATCGGTCGCGCTTCATCCGCGCCGCCAGCTCGAGAAGCTCGTCGAGCTGGGACTTGGTCCACTCTTGGCTTACGATAAAGTCTTTGCCGTATAGGTCCATGGTTTCCTCCTGGGCGTTGGCAGATTGGTAGATTGGTAAATCGGTAGATTGGTAGAGAGGTAGATTGGTACACTGGTAAATTGGTAGATTGGTTTCATTCGTCATCTGGCGGTAGTTCGAGGGTGATGTGATAGAGGGGTTGGTCCTCGCGGAGGAGTTGGTTGCCGTACTCGTTCTGCCCTCTTTGCTGTTTGCGGACGTAGCCGATGTAGCCGTTCAGAGAGCGGAGCGCGCTGTGCACCAGATTACGAAGCAAGACAAGCTCGTTGGATACGAGATATCCGACGGCTTCGCAAGTGACAAAGGCGCTCAAGGTTTCGGTGAGGGAACCGCGTGCGATGTAGTAGAAGCGCAAGCTATCCAGGTAATGGTAGCGACCGTATCCCTCGGCGATGTTGAGCGTCACACTTGCCGCGCTGCGGCGCACCTGGGCCGCCAGGTTGTACTTTTCAATTTCTGGCAACCGTTTCGCGAGCCCATAGGCTTGCTTGACGACCTGGAGTGCCAACGCGTAGCACTCCAGGTCCTCAAAGCCCCGCCGCTCCTTCTCTTGTGTCAATACACTCCTCCCGGACCATGAACTTCCCAATCTACCAATCCCCAGTTTCCCAATCTACCAATCCCCAATCTCCCGGTTTACCGCATCGTCAACGCCATAACCGCCTTCTGCACGTGCAGGCGGTTCTCGGCCTCGTCATAGGCGGCGGAACGCCAGCCGCTCTTGGGATCGGTGTTGTCGATAACCTCGTCTTCCACCTCCCAACCACGGTCGCAGGGCAGGCAGTGCAGGTAGATGGCCTGCTTGTCGGCCTGTTCCATGTACTCGCGGGTGGCTTTCCAGTCCTTGTAATTGTCAAAGATCTCCTGGGTCTTTTTGGCGTCGTTCTCGCCCACGGGCGGCTGGAAGATGGGCGTGGCAGCCCAGGCCTTGGGATAGACGACGTGTGCACCCTCCGCCGCGCCCATAAAGTCGTGGCTGATCTCGAACGTGCTGCCGTTCATCGCCGCGTAGCCTTCACAGGCGGCAATGACCTCGGGGTCCAACTGCATCTCTGGCGGATGGGCAAGGACGGTGTCGCAGCCCATCATCGACGCAGCGATGATGGCACTCTGGGGCACGGCACGTGGTTTGTGCACGCTGGGTGAGTAGGCCCAACTCATGACGAACTTGGTGCCCTTAAAGGTGCCAAACTTTTCCTTGACAGTCAGGACATCGGCCAGTGCCTGGAAGGGGTGGTACTTGTCGTCCTCCATGTTGAGCACCGGGATGTCGGCCCAGTAGGCAAAGTTGCGGATGAGTTCGTTGGCGCCGCCGTATGCCCAGTCCACGGGATCGCCGTAGCAGCGGATGGCGATGGCTTCGCCCATGCGGGCCAACACGCGGGCCACGTCGGACACGCGCTCGGTGCTGTAGGCGACTTCCTTGCCGGGCAGGGCCGGGGTATAGATCTTGCCCGGATCGAGAAAGTGGGCGTGGCCGCCCAGCTGGAGCATGCCGGCCTCAAAGCTGTTGCGGGTGCGCAGGCTCTGGTTGTAGAAAATCATGAACAAGGTCTTGGCCCGCAACAGATGGTCGTGGTACTGGCCAATGGCCCGGTCCCGCTTCAGGTCCAGCGCCAGGTCGAGGATCTGCTCGACCTCCTCCTTGGACCAGTCCAACAGGGTGATAAAGTCACGTCCGCGGAATGTGTCGGTTCTCATTTCGGTTCTTTCTCCTTTTTTTCTGTAGTGGTAGAATGGTAGATTGGTAGATTGGTAAACTGGTACGATCCACCAATCTACCAATTCCCAATCTACCAATCTACCGGTTCACCAACCCCGTCATCTCGTTGAATCGCTCGATCAGCGCATCGATGTCCTCTACCTGGTCGTGAATGTCGTCCCAGTAGTCCTCGTCGTACCACTGGGCCTGGATCTCTTCATAGGTCTTGCCCTGCTGCTCGACCCAGGTGTAGTACTTGAGGTTGTGGATGCGCTTGCGATCCCAATAGCCCAGTTCCTCCACATAGTCGAGCGTGCAACCGAGCAAGTAGCGGTGGTAGTCAGCCGCGGCATCGGTTTCGGTGTACTCGCCATACTCCTCGTGGAGTTCGGCCATACGACTCTGGTACAACTCCATAGAGTCGGTCCAGACAGTGAGGACGATGTCGTGCTCGCCCAGTTCGTACCACTTGGCAAGCTTGATGCTGGACAGCACGTTGGCGATGCTGGAAATGCCCAACAGGTCGAGTTGGTCGATCAGCGCTTCGGGCACCCCCTGCTTGGCCAGATAGGCGTGACCAGCCGGCTCGTTGAAGAGCCGCACCAGGCTCATGCAGGCCTCGTCGTCGATAGCCATCACCAGGTCGGTGTTCTTCATGTTGTGGATCCAGGGCACGTGCTTGTCGCCGATACCCTCGATGCGGTGCCCGCCAAAGCCGTTGATCATCAGCGTGGGGCACTGCAGCGCTTCGCTGGCGGCCACCTTGCTGGTGGGGAACAGCTCCTTCATATAGTCGCCGCAGCCGATGGTGCCCGCCGAGCCCGTGGTCAGCACAACGCCCCGATACGTGTCATTGGGCCCCATCTCCTGTTCGAGCACTTCTTCCATGGCGTGACCGGTTACGTCATAGTGCCACAGGTGGTTGCCGAACTCGTCGAATTGGTTAAAGATGACGATATCGTCGCCCCGTTCGGCCTTGAGTTCCCAGCACTTGTCAAAGATCTCTTTGACGTTGCTCTCGCAGCCAGGCGTGGCAATCACCTCGCCCGAGACGGTCGCCAGCCACTCAAAGCGCTCGCGGCTCATCTCCTCGGGCAGGATGGCGATCGAGTCACACGCCAGCAGGGCCGAGTCGTAGGCGCCGCCGCGGCAGTAGTTGCCCGTCGACGGCCACACCGCCTTTTGTGACGTCGGGTCGAACTGGCCCGTCACCAGGCGCGGCACCAGGCAGCCAAAGCTGGCACC
>JAMJFU010000208.1 GCA_023544525.1 Anaerolineae bacterium
GACCGAGCCGATGGTAAATATCACGAAACCGGTGTTATAGACCGGCTTTTTGCCCACCATGTCGCCCAGGCGGCCCATGCTCAGGAGCAGCGTGGCCAGGCCCAGCAGGTAAGCCAGTACGACCCATTGCACGGTGGCAAAGTCGGTACCAAAGCTGCGCACCAGGGTGGGCAGGGCCACGTTGACGATGCTGCCGTCAATGGTAGCCAGGAAAATGCCCATGGCGACGGCTGAGAGCACGTGCCATTTGCGAGAATAGTCCACGCTTGGATAGTCCATCGCTCGAGTATACCACACGATCTGGCAACGTGAGAAGAAACGATGCCGCGCTGGCACGCCACCGGGCAGGGGAATTGACCAAAGGTGCAGTCTCTGCTATGCTGCCAGGTGCAGGGGATGGCTGGAGCACCAGTGGAGAGCGCAGGAGGGGGCATGGATCGGGTATTCGGCGGCATCGAAGCAGGTGGGACCAACTTTGTGTGTGCCATAGGCACTGGCCCCGGCGATATCCGGCACGAGATCGAGTTTCCGACGACGACGCCGGACGAGACGCTGGGACGCGCAATCGACTTCTTCTGGTCAAAAGACCTCGACCTGGCGGCTATCGGCATCGCCTCCTTCGGGCCGGTTGACCTCGAGCCCTCCTCTTCGACCTACGGCCATATTACCAGCACCCCCAAGCGCGGCTGGGAGGGGACCGACATCGCCGGCCGGGTCAGACAGGCGCTGAAGCTACCGACCGGCTTTGACACGGACGTCAACGGCGCCGCCCTGGGAGAGTACCGCTGGGGCGCTGCCCAGGGCCTGGATACCTTTGTCTATCTCACGGTCGGGACGGGCATCGGCGGCGGGGGGATGGTCGCAGGCCGGCTGATGCACGGGCTCGTCCACCCGGAGATGGGCCACATCCGGCTGCCCCACGATCGGGCGGCCGACCCTTTCCCGGGCAGCTGCCCCTTCCACGGCGACTGTCTGGAGGGATTGGCCAGTGGTCCCGCGCTGGAGGCTCGCTGGGGACGGGCGCCGGAGACGCTGCCGGCTGACCATGCTGCCTGGCCCCTGGAGGCGCACTACCTGGCGCTGGCCCTGGTTAACTTGATCTGTACCCTATCCCCGCAGCGCATCATCCTGGGCGGGGGCGTGATGAAGAACCGAGGGCTCTTTCCCCTGATCCGCGAGAAGGTTCAGGAGCTCCTCAACGGCTACGTCCAGGCACGGGAGATCATGGACGAGATCGAAGGCTTTGTCGTGCCGCCGGCCCTGGGCGATCAGGCCGGCGTCCTGGGTGCCATCGCCCTGGCGGCCAGGGCAGCCGAGAACCAGGCCCGGCAGCGCTAGGGGGTAGAACCAGCGCAGGCTGGCCTGGATCTATTGCCTGCCAGTAGTGGGGTGCGGGTCAGGCCGGCCATCCCTCGGGTGGTGTCCAGGGCTCCAGCCTGTGCTCGACGTACGTCGCCTGGCAGGGGCGCCCCCGCCCGATCCAGGCCCGGCGCTCGTTCAGGTTCACGATGAAGCTGAACACCGTCACCGACTCCAGGCCATGTTTGCAGATCGAGCCTGGATAGTTGGCATGGTCGGCCAGGAGCTCCTGGAATCGCTGCGGCGAGAGCTGGCCATAGTTCTCCCGTAGAAGCCGCATGGCGCGGTTGTGGCGGATGATCGATCCCCCACTGGTGTGCGGTTCTGCCTCAAACCGTCGCATCGGCGCGCTGGTATAGTGGTTGGCGTGGGCCAGGATATCCTCGGCGATATAGATCGGCTCGCAGTCGGTCGCCGAGCCCTCCATGGAATAGACTTCGCCGTGGGCATCGCCCACGACGTTGTTGTAACTGGAGGCCCGCTGTGGCAGGAGGCAGGCGTCCAGGGCTTCCTCAAGGCGCCGCGCTGCCAGAATGGCCCGGACCACGAGCAGGCGGGGAACACCGCGCTTGATGTCGTTGCTCGACACCTGGTTGCCGGACATGACGATGCCAGCGGCGTTAAAGCCGGCACTGTAGCCCAGCCCGCCTACCGACACACCCAGGAACTCGGGGTCGTCCCCCGCCTGTACCTTCAGGATAACCAGGTCCTGCTCGACCTCAGGGCCCAGGTCGTTGGTATGCGCTATCAGCGTGGAACCGTCCACGGTGGCCTGGCCCCGGGCCAGCAGGTCGGTGCAGCCCTTCTGCCAGGCGGCGTTCTCCCAGAGCTCCTCGCACATGTCGAGAAAGACCTGGTCGAAGGGCAAGTCTGCCCCGTCGGCGATGCCCTCCAGCTCCTCGACGTACTGGGGGTAGACAGCCTGGCTGAAGGCCCGGTAGAGCCGGGCCGCCTGCAGCATGTCGTCCCAGCGGACGCCGGCCGGCAGATCCTCGCGCAGCTTGGACAGCAAACGCTGCAGCGCTGGCTTTAGCCGCTGGCCGATCTGCTGGCCCACTTCTCGGTGCGTGCCGCGTACCTCTATGACTGGGATGGGATCGGATGCCATCGTTCGACCTCCTATTCGAGAGCCCTGGCCCTGGGGTTGCCAGCAGGATGGCGCAAGACATGGCCCGGCAGGGCACCCGTGTGCTGCTCGCCTTCCACAACCAGGACGCCGTTCACAAAGACATAGTCGATGCCCTCCGGGTAGCGATGGGGATAGTTGGGCAGAGGATAGGAATGGGGCGGCAGCGCTGTCGCCCGGTCGCGGACGCGCTCCAGGTCAAAGACGACGATATCGGCCCGTGCTCCGGGCCGCAAGAGGCCGCGATCCAACAGGCCGAACCGCTGGGCGGGGAAGGACGTCATCTTGCGGATGGCCTCCTCCAGGCGCAGGACCGGCTCGTCGCGCACGTAGCGTTCCAGGACCCCGGGGAACTCGCCGTAGCTGCAGGGTGCATAGGGCGGCGGATCGTTCAGAAAGCCGTAGGGCGCCAATACCTGGCCGTCGGAACAGATCATCACCGCTGGATGCTGTAGCAGCAGGCGGATGTCCCTCTCGTCGATGTAGTGGAAGATGCCCTCTGCTTCATGCCCGTTTTCGACAATCAGGTCAAAGTAGGTGTCAAAGGGCTCTCGCCCACGGCTTGCGGCGATCTCTGCGATGGTCTGGCCGACGACACCCTCGCTGCCCGGTGCGTGCAGCACAGTAATGCGCTGCCATTGGCCGTGCTTTAGCAGCCCGGCTGGCCCAAAGGCGGGCTTGAGGTCCAGCTCAATCTCCTCCCGGATCTTCCTGCGAGCATCTGGATCGGAGAGCAGGGCGGCGATCTCGGCCGCGGGCCGCTCCTGGAGCGCCTGGGGCAGGCCGCCGGTCAACGCCGGACCCAGATCGGTATGCACGTCGTTGTCAACGGTCACATCCTGGCCCCGGGCCCGCGCCTCGTCCACCAGCTGCAGGTTGGCCCGGGCATCACAGGGTGCGCCGTACTTGGGGGCATTGTGCGAGATCTGGACGGGCAAGCCCGCCTCACGGCCGATCTGGATGGCCTCACCTACAGCCTCCAGGATGGTCTCGCGCTCGCCACGGATGTGAGAGGCGTACAAGCCGCCATGCCTCGCCGCCACGCGGCAAAGGTGGACGATTTCTGCCGTGTGGGCGAAACAGCCCGGCGGGTAGACCAGGCCCGTGGACAGGCCAAAAGCCCCGGCCGCCATCGCCTCCTCGAGCAGTGCCTCCATCTGGCCCATCTCGGCCGGTGTGGGTTCCCGCTCGGCCAGGCCCATGACCGCAATACGCAGTGCGCCGTGTCCCGCCAACGAGGCGATGTTGATGGCCAGCCCTCCCTGCTCAAGGGCGTCGAGGTAGCCGGCAAAGGACCGCCACTGCCAGGTGATCTCTGGCTGGTGGGAAATGCGGCCCCACTGAGCGTGCATCTCCGGCAGGTAGGCGTCAGCTACCGGCGCTGGCGAAATCCCGCAGTTTCCGATCACTTCGGTCGTCACCCCTTGCCGGACGACGCTCTCTGCCTGGCGGTTGATCAGGATGGACAGATCGCTGTGGGTATGGACGTCCACAAAGCCAGGTGCGACAAAGCGGCCGTCGACGTCGAGGAGACGTTCGCCCTGGAGTGTGCCTGGCAGCGCAACATCAACGATCCGGCCGTCCAGGATGGCCAGGTCCCCCCAGAACCATGGGTTCCCACAGCCGTCGATGATCCGGCACCGGGATAGTACGAAATCGGGTTTCATGGCTGGCCTTCTCCTCCGCGTTTGGGCTGGGAGCACTGGGCCCGATGATAGCATGGATTCAGGGCAAAGTCAACGCGCGCCTTAACTCGATGCAGGGTGAACGCATTTGACTCAAGCCAGGTGCAATGCACCTCCGATCCTTGGCCAGGCAATGCCACGAGAGGACGATCGCCCTTGGTAGCAGCCCTCGCATCGAGGCAGAAGGTGCATCGCACCTCGAATCCAAATGCAATTGCCTGAACCTCGATACCGGAGGCGTTGCTCGATTCTGGAGTTCGTGGTAAAATGCACATGGCGTCTGGAGATGCTACGGACCAGGATCCCAGCCAACAAATCCGGCTCGGCAGCCATAGGAGGGTCAACGATGAGCCTGCGAACCCTGCCCATCCTCGAGATCAAGGGTACCCCCATCGAACGGGGACGCCAGCAAGGTGAGGGTGCCTGCCCTCAGATCCTCCGCGCCATCGAGCACTACCGCGAGATCATCCCCAAAGCCCTGAACATCAGTTGGCTGGATGCCATACGCGAGGCGCGCAAGTTCCTGCCCTACGGTGAAGAAGCCTTCCCCCAGTTCGTCGAAGAGATACGGGGCATCGCCGAAGGCGCCGGGGTCGCTTTCCACGAGGTATGGACCCTGAATTGCTACGAAGGCTTGACCGAGGTGCGGCAGCAGGTCTGGGGTTGTACCTGCCTGGCCGTGCGCGGCGAGCATACCGCCGCCGGCCATGTGCTGCTGGCCCACAACGAGGACTGGAACAGCATCGATCGCGATGACGTCTACCTGGTCCGGGCCGTGCCGGACGATGGGCCGCCGTTCATAGGCATCACCTACGGGCCCTTGCTGGTGAACATCGGCCTCAATGCAGAGGGCATTGCCGTCGCCATCAATTCGGTATATCCCACCGACGGGCGCGTGGGCGTTCCCCGCATCCTGTGCTCCCGGGCAGTGCTCGACGCCCGCACCATCGGACAGGCCATCCGTGCCTGCGTCCCCAAGCTCCGGGCCGGCGGCTATAGCTATCTCCTGGCAGATCGCCACGGTGAGCTGTACTGCATCGAGACCTCAGCCACAACGCACGACATCCACTATGGCGAGGCTGGCTGGTTGGTCCACACCAATCATTACCTCTCGCCCAGGATGCAGGCTGTGGAGGAACCGGGCACCTATTCCAGTTCCCATGTCCGGCTGAATCGTGCCCGCCGCCTGCTGGGCGCTCAACTGGGCAATGTGACCGCGGCGAGCCTCCAGGCGGTGCTGCGCGACCATGTGAATTATCCCAATTCGATCTGCATGCACGAGGATCCTGACGATCCACTCTATGAGCGGGAGGCAACCCTGGCTTCGCTGGTCATGGACCTGACCGACGGGATCATGTGGGCGGCTCCTGGACCGCCGTGCCAGGGGGAATACACCGCTCATCAGCTCTAGGTGGGTCTGCCCACCCTGATCGTCCACGAGGGTGGCTATGCGGTGAACGACCTGGGCCAGAATGCGTTGATCTCTTTGTAGGGGCTGGCCTGAGATTAGCCCCAAAACGCCCAGCGGCGCTGCTTGCGAACGACCGGTTTCCGTGCTACAATATCGGTTGGTCGTCCGATGTCGGATCTGACCGGGGTGCTCCGACGAGCCCCAGGGAGCGGCGATGCCCAAGACCCGTTACGATGAACTGACCTGGCCCGAGATGCGGGAAGCCATCTCCCGCCAGCCGGTTGTGATTCTGCCCTTCGGGGCCGTCGAAGACCACGGGCCTCACCTGCCCCTCAACAGTGACAACATCATCGTCGAGACCCTCTGCCTGGAGGCTGCCCGACAGGCGCCGGATGACATGCTGGTCATGCCCTTGATCGCCTACGGGCTCGACGAGCACCACATGGACTTTCCCGGCACCATCTCGGTCGATATGCAGACCCTCATCGACTACGTGGCCGACGTGGCCGGCAGCGCGGCCCGCCACGGCTTTAGCCACATCCTCATCGTCAACGGCCACGGCTCTAATGCGCCGATCGCTGACCTTGCTGCCCGCAGCGTGGTGCTGGAGACGGGGGTCGTCTGCGGTGCCATGAGCCCCAATGCGGCCGTGGATCCGGCGCTGGCCGAGCCCACGCTGTCCGACATGCGCCGCTCCGGCCCAGGGGGGGTGGCCCACGCCGGCGAGTACGAGACGGCCATGATGCTCTATCTCCGTCCTGACCTGGTCCAGATGGACAAGGCTGTTCGTGAGATGGGCCAACTCAAACGCAGGTTTTTCAACTGGGATCATCCCGAGCCCAGTGCCCTCTCGTGGCAGGATTGGTGGTCGCGCATGAGCGAGAGCGGCATATGCGGCGACCCGACGGTGGCGACCGCCGAGTTTGGCCAGGCGTTGTTCGAGACGACGGTCCGAAACCTGGTCCAGTTCATCCGCGATTTTCGATCCCTGCCGCTGCGGTCACGCCGCGATCGGCATTCATCCCACTCCGGCGAGGTAACTCCATGGTCGAGTTGAAGGTCCTGTCGGACGCCGAGGTCGAAGCCATCCACCAGGCCACCCTGCGCGTCCTGGGCGAGACCGGCATCATCCTGACCCAGGATGAGGGCCGGCATCGACTGGCTGGTGCCGGTGCCACTGTAGACGGCCAGCGGGTCCTGCTGCCGGCCGATCTGGTCGAGCGCTGTGTGGGCCAGTGCCCGCAGCAGGTCACCATCCGCGGCCGTTCCGGAGAGGCCATGATCCTGGGAGACGGGACGCTGCACTGGCACAACCTGGGCGGTGCCTCGCACGTCTACGAGCCCCGCACCGATGAGCGGCGGCCGGCTACGCTGCAGGATGTGCGGGACTCGACGCGAATTCTGGACGCCCTGGACGGGGTGACCAACATCACGCCGTTTTTCACGCCGCAAGACGTGCCGGGTCCCATGCTCTCCCTGGCCATGTATCGCCAGGCGATCCCGAATACCACCAAGCCACTCCAGGGGCCCGGGACCCAGACCGCCGCCGAAGTGCGCTATACGGCGCGCATGGCTTCGGTCATCGGCCCACCTGCCGAGGTGCTCAGCCTGGGCATCTCGCCCATCAGCCCCCTCTTTTTCCCGGACGATGTGGTCGAGGCGATGATGGAAACCGCCCGGCTGGACATCCCCCTGGGACCGCTGCCCTGCCCCACGGCCGGGGCCACGGC
>JAMJFU010000209.1 GCA_023544525.1 Anaerolineae bacterium
CCTGTTAGGGCTCGAGTGAGATCTCTGTCAACAAGCCGGCGTGATCCGAGGCCCACAGCCAGCCAGGCTCTACCTCGAGGGGTTGGTCCAGGATCCGCTGGCTGGCGACCACTTTGGCAGGCCCGGATCCCGGGACGAGGAAGAGGTAATCGATGCGCTTCTCCAGCAACTCTGCAGGGCCGGCTCCCAGGTCGTCGACGCAGCAGGTGAACCCTTCCTCGCCCGGGTGTGCCCGGCGATAGGTGTCCACCCAGCGCAGGCTCTGGATCTGGGGCGAGCCCTCGACGGCATTAAAATCCCCGCCGACGAGGGCAAGGCCATTACCTGCGCCATCGACAAAGGCCTTGAGCGCAGCCGCCTGGTGGCGGTTGGTACCGGCATCTCCATGCGTGAGATGCGTGGTAAAGACAGGCAGATCACCCCAGGGTGTGACCGCCGTGGCCCCCAGTACCACGCGATGCTCAAAGAAGCCGGCCCGGGGCGCCAGCTCGGCCCAGGTCGCATCGAGTAAGGGGAAGCGGCTGAGGATGACCTCCCCCTCTTCAAAGAGCAACGCCCAGCGGTTACCGTTGGCCCGCAGGTAGAGGTAGTTCAGGCCAACCTGTTCTGCGAGCCACTGGGCCGCATTCCCCCGGTGCCAGGGCACCTCTTGCAGCAGGACCAGGTCTGGATCCTGGCGGCGGATCTCGGCGGCAATGATGTCCAGCCGCTGCTCCAGGTGCTCGAAGCGAGGGAAGCCATGCAGCATGTTTAACGACATCACCCGCAGGGGACCATCCAGCCGCACCGTCGCTGTGGCGCAGCCCGTCGGGCAGCCCTCGGGCCGCCTCCCTGGACGGCTGACGTTGAGCACCCAGGCCGCGATCAAGACCAGCCCGAGGACGATCAGCCATCGATAGCGCCGCATCCCTCCCTGCTCTTTCACTTCAGGCCAGGGCTTTCGAGGGATCTCCCTCCTTGCTCCCCGCTGCGCGGCTGGCGCAGCGGCTGATCAATCTAGACGACGCCCTCCTCTTGCAGACGGGCAACCATTGGCGCGTCGTAGCCGAGCTGGGCCAGGAGCTCGGAAGTGTGTTGGCCCAGGGCTGGCGCCGGCTGCGGAGAAGGCGCATCCCGTCCGGAGAAGTGCAGTGGGGGCAGCAAGCCCTGCAGGGAAGCCATGCCCAGCGCCTGCACCGGCGGCGAGGCCAAGGCTTCCTCGACGGTGTAGACAGGCTCACAACAGGCATCTACCCCCTGCAACGCCTCGATCCACGCCTGTCGGCTGCGCGTCCGGAACAGCGCGCGCAGCGACTCATAGGCCGGCTCCCCGTCGACGGCCGGTGCGAACTGCTGGTCCAGCAGGTCCTCCCGGTCTGCGGCCCCGCAGAACGCGGCCCAGAAGGCCGGCTCGAGGGCCGAGAGCGTGACATAGCCCCCATCGGCTGTGGCATAGATATTGTAGCAGACCACGCCCCCGGTCAAGTCGCCGGCACCCCGCTCCAACGGCTCTCCTCCCTGGGTTTGGGCCACAGCCGGCGACATGCAGGAGAGGGCACCCCCCAGCAGGGAGGCATCCACGCGCTGACCCTGTCCGGTCTGTTCCCGCTCTAGCAGGGCCAGCAGGATGCCCACCGCCGCCCAAAGGGCACCCGAAAGATCGGCCACGGGCGCACCCAGGAGAACGGGCGGCCCGTCCCGCGGGCCGGTCAGATCCAGTAGACCGGCGAGGCCCACGTAGTTCAGGTCGTGCCCGGCCCGGTCCCGGTAGGGACCCCGCGGTCCGTAGCCGCTGAGCGAGCAGTAGACCAACCCGGGATTGGCCGCAGACAACGCTTCATAACCCACGCCCAACCGGGCCATGACCCCCGGCCGGAAGCCCTCCAGCAGCACATCCGCGCCCTCGACCAACTGCAATAGGATGGCCCGCCCTTGGTCCGACTTGAGGTTGAGGCTGAGGCTCTTCTTGCCGCGGTTGAGGGCCCGGAAGAGCAGGCCCTGGCCGCTGCTGGCGTCCAGGGGTGGTACGTGGCGGGCCCAATCCCCGCCGCCGGGTGGCTCGATCTTGATGACCTCAAAGCCCCAGTCGGCAAAGATGCGCGCACAGTAGGGGCCGGGGAATAAGCGGGATAGGTCCAGCAGTCGTTTCGTCACCCCAGATCGGTTCTGCTCCTGCCACGCGGCCATTGCGCTCCTCCTTGTAAGCCGGGCCCCCGCCCTACTATATCACGCTCCGGCCCTGGGGCCAAACGTCGGAAAGCACGGTGCGGGCATAGCAAAACCCCGGCGCTGCCCGTAGCGCCGGGGTCTGCAAGGGAGGAAAGAGAGTTCGCCGTGCTACCAGTGGATCTTGACCACCGTGCCCACCGGTGCCCAGCTATAGGACCAAGCTGCGTCTGCCCGCGTCAGGTTGATGCAGCCATGGCTCATGGGCCGTCCAAAGTTGCTATGCCAGTAGGTGCCGTGTATAGCATAGCCCTTGTAGAAGAACATGGTGTGAGGTACCCCGGGCAGGTAATAGCCGGGGCCAGACATGGTCACACTCGGATACTTGGCATAGATGCGGAAGGTGCCAGGCGGTGTCGGATAGCGAGCGATGCCGGTCGACACCACCATGGTGCGCACCACGCTGCTGCCCTGGTGGGCGTACATCCGCTGGCTGCTCAGGTCGATCTCGAACCACTTGCCACTGCCACCCGTCGAGGTGCCACCGCCTGTTGAGGAGCCGCCGCCAGTGGAGGAACCGCCACCGCCGGGGATGCGCAGCCGCTGGCCGACCCAGATAAAGTTGGGGTTACGCAGCCCGTTGGCCGAGGCAATGGCTGCCGCCGTCGTCCCGTAGCGCAGTGCGATGCTCGACAGGGTCTCGCCGGCCCGGACGATGTGCACGCCGCCGGTCGCTGTGCCGCCGCCACCCCGGCTGCTACCCCCGCCACTGCCAGAGATACTGAGTCGCTGGCCCACGTAGATCAGGTTCGGGTTGCGCAGCCCGTTGATCGAGGCAAGCGCCGATGCTGTCGTGCCATACCGCCGGGCGATACTGTATAGGGTCTCGCCTCGCTGCACGACGTGCACACCACCGGTCGCCGTGGCTCCACCACCTCCGCCCCCGCTCCCGGAGATGCGAAGCCGCTGTCCGACGTAGATCAGGTTCGGGTTGCGCAACCCGTTGATGGAGGCAAGCGCTGATGCTGTGGTGCCATACCGCCGGGCGATGCTGTACAGGGTCTCGCCCCGCTGCACAACGTGAACCGTTCCCTGGGCCTGCGCCGCAGGGGGCAGTAGAAAAGCGGCAGTAATTAACACAAAAAGCAGTAGCAGCTTTGTTTTGGACAGAATTTTCCGGTTCATGCTGGTTATCCTTTCTATAGTGTCATTTCAGCTTGAATATAGTATATCTTACGCTGAAGCAAAAAGCAATCGGTCCAAGGGACGATATTTGCCCAGGAGGGACTAGTTCCTAGTACCTAATTTGGGCCACTGGGACCAAGGGGGAAACCAATTAGAGCTCGGACAACTGTCCAGGAAGCTCCAAGAACCGGTCCGATAGAAAAGCTGGAGGAACCGGCAGATATCAACTGTCAGAATCTGAATCCAGCTTCCTGGAAGGTTCAGTCGTCCCACTTCTATCTGATTCATCCATAAGGAAGGCGGCGATGCCGGGAACGCACGACTCAGCCCCCAGGGGTTTGACAGCCAGACCAGATGGCGCTATACTACCGCTGCTTCTTGAAAGGAGTTTTCAGTAACGGCCATGTTGTCTGAAGAGCGGATTCTGCGGCAGTTGAGCCAGGCTGGCTACCGTATCACCCAGCCCCGGCGGGCCGTCGTCCGGGCGTTGCTCGAGGATGATGGTTACTCGAATGCAGCAAAGGTCCACGAGCGCGCCAGGCTCTACTGCCCAGGTGTTGGGCTGGTGACGATCTACCGCACCCTGGACCTGCTGTCGGAGGCGGGCTTTCTGCGGCGTATCCACAGCCAGGACGGCTGCCACGGCTACGCGCCCATCCAGCGTGGACACCGGCACCACCTCATCTGCAGGCGGTGTGGGGCGGCGGTCGAGTTTAAGGGCTGTGATCTGGTGCCCTTCCTGGACCGCGTGAGCGACGAAACCGGCTATAGGATCGAGGAGCACCTCCTCGAATTGATCGGCCTCTGCTCCACCTGCCAGGAGCTTTCAACCCCTTGCCCTCATTCACAGGAACCTTCTCCACGGAGTACACCAGGACATGACGACGAAAAGTGAAAGGCTGCTGGCGCTGCTGGGGGTGGCGTTGCTGCTGGGAACCCTTCTTGCCGCCTGCGGCAGCACCGGCTCAAATACGGCGAACTCGGGTAACGAGCAATCGATAGCCGGCTTGCAGCCGGTCTCCCTGGGTCCCGGCGAGAAGCTGCAGGCCGTGGCGACGACGAACATCGTGGGCGACGTCGTCCGAAACGTCGGAGGGGATCGCATCGCGCTGGTCACCCTCATGAACACCGGCGTTGACCCCCACACGTTTGTGCCGACGCCCTCAGACACGGCGGCTGTTCACGATGCACACGTGGTCTTTGCCAATGGCGCTGGCCTGGAGGCTCACCTGCAGGAGCTGCTGGAGAGCGCCGGGGGGAATGCGGCAGAGGTCCATGTCTCGCAAGGGATCGAGTTCTTGCCACCTCCAGGTGACGCCGGTCAGGAGCCCGGTTCGGAAGACCTTGACTCGCACGAGGAAGAGGATGCGGACCCCCACGTCTGGTTCAGCGTTCCAAATGTCATCCAGTGGACCCGGAACATCGAGCACACCCTGGTCGCACTGGACCCGGGCAACGCGGGCTATTACGCGGACAATGCACGGGCGTACATCGGCGAATTGGAGGCACTCGATGCCTGGATTCAAGAGCAGGTAGACACCATCCCGGAGGCCCACCGCAAGCTGGTGACGAACCATCCCGTCTTTGGCTATTTCGCCGATCGCTATGGCCTGGAGCAGTTGGGCGCAGTCTATCCCATCAGCCCCTCCTCGTCACCATCCGCCCAGGAGGTAGCGGCTTTGCAGGAAACCATCCAGCAGTATGATGTACCTGCCGTCTTTACCGAGGATACGGTGAATCCCAGGCTTGCCCAACAGGTTGCCAACGATACGGGGATCGAGCTGGTCCCGCTCTACACCGGATCGCTGGGCGGTCCGGGCAGCGGGGCCGAGAGCTATGTTGAGTTGATGCGCTATGACGTCACGGCGATCGTCGAAGCGCTGCAATAACGGCGCGATGTAAAGAGAAGGGATCTATACATGGCACCAGTCCTGGAGGTCCGGAATCTCAGTGTAGCCTACAATGGCAGCCAGGCCCTGGAGGACGTGAGCTTTCGCGTGCAGCAGGGCGAGCGTGTTGCCATCGTGGGGCCCAATGGTGCCGGCAAGAGCACTCTATTCAAGGCTATGGTGGGCCTGATACACCCTCTTTCTGGCCGGGTTGAGGCCAAGGGGGCCGGATTTGGCTACGTCACCCAGCGCTCGGCCGTCGATTGGACCTTTCCCGTGACGGTGCACGACGTGGTCATGATGGGCCGCATCGGGAAAATGGGCTGGCTGCGCTGGCAGCGCCTGCGCGACCGCGAGATCGTGCGGCGCAGCCTGGAGCAGGTCGGGCTGCTGGAGTACGCCGACCGGCAGATCGGTGAGCTCTCGGGTGGGCAACAACAGCGCGTATTCATCGCCCGGGCGCTCGCCCAGGAGGCGACCATCCTGTTGATGGATGAGCCATTCAGCGGCGTCGACAGCCCATCCCAGGAAGCCATCCTGGAGATCCTCGAGCACCTGCGCGACCAGGGCGTCACGCTGCTGGTCTCGACCCACGACCTGAATCTGGCCGTCGAACGGTTCGACCGCCTGGCCCTCCTCAACCGGCGCCTCGTCGCCTTTGGGACGCCACAGGAGGCCGTCACCCCGTCGACGCTGGCGGCGGCCTACGGCGGCCAGGCCCTATGGCGTGGCGAGGACTATGCCCTGGTACTGGGTGATATCGACTGCTGCGGCGAGACGGAGCACAGCCATGAATGACCTGTTAGAACTCCTGATCCAGCCACTGCGCTACCCTTTCATGGTGCGGGGCTTGCTGGCCTCGGTCATGGTCGGCACACTGTGCGCTGTGGTCGGCACCTATGTCGTGTTGCGGGGCATGGCCTTCTTTGGCGACGCCCTGGCCCACGCCATCCTGCCCGGCGTTGCCGTCGCCTACCTGCTGGGCGCCAACGTCTTCTGGGGTGCCTTGCTCATGGGCCTCTTCACCGCCATTGGCATCGGCTACGTAAGCCGCCGGGGACAGGTCAAAGAGGACACCGCCATCGGCGTGATCTTTGCCGCCAGCCTGGCGCTGGGAGTGGCGCTGCTGTCCACGGTGCAGAACTATAGCGTGGACCTGACCCACATCCTCTTTGGCGATGTCCTGAGCGTCTCGACCCGTGACCTGTGGCTGACGGCTGGCTTGGGCCTGGTGGTCCTGCTGGCGGTCGTAGTCCTCTATAAGGAGCTCCTGGTCATCTCTTTCGACCCCGTCCTGGCCGCCACCCTACGCCTGCCCCTCAGCACCCTACAATACCTGCTGTTGGTCCTAATTGCACTGACCATCGTCGTCTCGCTGCAAACCGTGGGCGTGGCCCTGATGGTTGCCATGCTGGTCACGCCGGCGGCGACAGCCTACCTGCTCACCCGCCGCCTGTGGCACATGATGATCGTTGGCGCTGTCGTCGGTGTCCTCTCGTCGGTGGGTGGCCTGTACCTGTCCTTCTACGTCAACATTGCCTCTGGGGCGGCGGTAGTGCTGATATGCACCGGGCTTTTTGTCCTTGCCTTCCTCTTCTCGCCGGGGCGGGGTGTTGTCTGGAGTTGGCTGCGCAGGCAAGAGGGTTCAGCTGCCAGTGCGCTGGAGACCACTTAGTCGGGCGCCAGGTTGTGCGCCCTTTGCATTACGATCCCAACCAAGGAGAGGCCATGGACCCCAACCGATTCCTGGAAGCACTGCTCAGCCTGCCCACCCTGGAGGATCCCCGCATCTCGCCAGATGGCCGCTGGGCCGCCTGGACCTGGTACCGCACCGGCCCGGCAGCCGATGTCTATGCCGCGCCAACCGACGGATCGGCAGCCCCCTTGCGCCTGTCAGAGACGCCCCACGATACCCTTGTCGTATCCTGGACCCCGACATCGCTCGTGACGAGCACCGGCCGCCGTTCGGTCATTGTCTCCCAGGATCAGGATGGCGATGAGCGCGCGCAACTCTTCCGCATCGACCTCGACCAGCCGGGCGTGCTGCACCCCTTGACCGAACCCTCACCCAGCTTTTTCC
>JAMJFU010000020.1 GCA_023544525.1 Anaerolineae bacterium
TCTGGGAGAGGGTAGGCTGGCCCTGGAAGCCTATGATCAGGTGCATCTGATCGCTATAGAGAGCCCCTACCTGCAGCTTGCCAACCGGCGCGACCTGCTGGTGGCCCTTGAGGCGGCTTACCGGGACCTGGGTGATGAGGAACGGGCATCCGCCATCCGCGCCGACATCGTGGTGCTCGACCAGCAGGCCCGCCCCCAGCCGCCAGCTACCCCTGGAGAGCGGCCGGAGCTGCCATCTCTGGAAGAAGCGAGTGTCTCGACCCCCGAAGTGGGTGCCCTGGAGGAGGCCCGCCGCCAGGCAGCGTACGATCTCCTCCAGGCTTTGTCAGCTGGCGGTGAGGCCAACGCGGACCTCGTCTCGTCCTTGGCCCAGGCACTCCAGGCTGAGGACGTGGCCAAGCTGGATCTATACCGAGAGACCCTGGAAGGGACGTCCCAACCAGGCACACGCATCGACGCACACTGGCAGAGGATTCGCTGGCTGATGCTCAAGTACCAGGTGGCATCGCGAGGCTATGGCCTGGCACTGCTACCAGATTGGGAGGCCGAACTTGCTGGCGTCCGCTCTGACCTGAGCAAAGCCTACGAGGAACTGTACTTTGATTACGAAGACCTGGTGACTGCCCTGCCGGAGGCCCGGTTGATTGGACCGGGCAGCTATCAGGTTCGCCGGCAGGTGATTCTGGACGGGCGTCTGGGTCGCTACGTGAACTACCCAGCCCAACAACTGGCGGACAAGCTACAGGCTGCCGTGCAGGGGCTGAGCGCTGCGGGCGCCGTCGACCGGCTGTACGTCGACGTAGGCACGCGGGACGAGGGCCAACTGCACTTCTACCTGAGCTCCGCCGAGGAGTATGGATCGCCCGTCGAGTCTCCCTAATTGGTTGGGACAAGGTAAAGGAGCCGCCCCATGCTAGATCGATTTGACGACAGGACGCTCGAGATCGCGACGGTGGTCGTGGTTGTGCTGATCGCCTTGCTCATCCTCTACTTCCTGGCGATCTATATCAACCCCTACATCGCCATCAACCCCTTCAAGCCCGAGCCCACCCAAGCCGCCGTGGTGCCACCCACAGCCACAGCACTCGTGGGTCCCACCTGGACGCCTACGCCTACCTCGACGGCCACGAACACTCCGACGCCGACCGCTACCTGGACGCCGACCCCGCTGCCGACGGCCACGACGACCCCGTTGCCGACGGCCACGGCGACCCCGCTGCCGACAGCCACGGCGATCCCAACCAGCACGCCCAGGCCCACGCAGAGACCCAGGCCCAGGCCGCCGACAGCCACGCCCACCCCGTGGCCGTACGACTACCAGAATGCGGGCGGCCGGCCCAATTGCGACCTGACGTGGGTGTGGGGCTACGTGCTGGCCGCGAACGGCCTGCCCGAGCCCAATGCCCAGATGCGGGCAGGCAACGATCAGGGCTACCGCGTCGACACCTGGACCGACGTCAATGGCTTTTACCAGTTCCATTTCTGGGACGGACCCAAGGCGGGCAAATGGTTTGTCCGCGTATTTAAGGGTGGACAGCCCCGGTCCATGCAGTTCTGGTGGGAGACCAGCGGCGGCTGCGATGGACCCTACAGTCTGCAGGAGGTCAGGATCGACTGGCGGCACCGCTAAGGCTGGTCTGCCCCGCGCCCGTGCGGGGCATAGACCGCCGTGGTGCCCAGGTACTATTGACCCTGCTTACCGACGGTGGTAGGATCGGCCAGGCGCGGCCTGCGTCGAGCCAGACCCGTACAGCCCGGGGACGACGTCCCCGGGCGAAAAGGGGGAGAAAGATGAGGAGTTCTCTTTTCCCAATCCGGCTGCTTGGTGCAGTGGGAGCGATTGCGCTGCTGGTCCTGCTGGTGGTCCCACCGGCCGGGGCGATTCCGGCACTGCAAACGACCGAGCCCACGGCCCGCTTTACGGCGACGCCGGCGCCATTTATCGAGTTGACTCCAACGGAAGGTGTTGCCGGGCAGGAGACTGCGGTTATCGCCCAGGGTGCGTTCTGGATGTCTAACCAACCCGTGAGCCTATATTGGGACAATCCCGCCGATCCTACGGTGCTGCTGGGCACTACGACGGCGGGCGCGGACGGCACCTTTCAACTGGAGTTCGTCACTCCGACCGCTGTACCCTATGGCAGCCCGGGCGAGCACATCGTTGTTGCGGTGCAGGGGGTCAGCCAGTTCGAGGCCGACTTTGAGCTGCTGGCACCCACCCCAACCAACACACCCACAGCAACCAACACGCCTACAGCGACCCTGAGCCCGACGCCCGTCTCGCCGACGCCGACGGCATCGGCGACGCCGACCCTGACCCCATCGCCGACGCTACGGGCCGTCACGCCGATGGTCACCATCACGCCCTTCCCGCCGACCCAGCCGCCCCCGCGCAACACGCCGGTGCCGACACGCACGCGGGCAACGCTGCAGGGGACGCCGACGGCGACACGCACGCCCACGCAGACACCGGGACCGGGTACGCCTACCGCCGTGGTGCAGCAGGCCACCCCCACCCCCGTGGGGGAGATGGCCGATACGGGTGTGGGCATGGGCACCGTCTTCCTGTGGGGCTCGGTCCTGGCCGGGCTGTTGGTGGTCTTTCGCTTGCTGCGGGTGCGGGCCCTGCCCGGGTAAGGTTGAGTATCGAGAACGGGCCGGCACTTTGCCGGCCCTTACCCGTCCCGCTGCAGTCGCCGTAGCCAGCGCGCTGTGGTCAGTGGAGATAGTTGGTATGAATACCGGTCCCTTTTACCCACGGGTTTCGCCTGGGGCCGAAATGTCACCGTCGACGCACTTGTGGGAACCTACCCCTCAGGTTCGTCCGAGTCGAACCTTGTCCCTGTGGAGGTGAAACATGCGGAATAGAAGCCTCTTGACCCTGACCTTCCTTCTGATCGCCCTGCTGGCGCTCGGCCTGGTCGCCTCTGGCATTGCTTTTGGCCAGGGGACCGCACCGGCGCTGCGGCCCACGGCGACGCCCGCCGAACTGCCTGAAGGCTACAAAGTGCGGGCTCCGGAAGATCCCGAAGCCCTGCCCGACCTGGTGGTGGCGAGTATCCAGGTCTTTCCAACCAGCCCCTACGTCAACCAGGGTGCGCTAGTCCAAGTGACTGTGAAGAACGTAGGGACGGCCGACGTGGCGCCCACCAACAACACGTTTCTAGATCTGTACATCAACCCCCCGACCGACGAATTGCTGGGCATCCCCAGTGATCACTACTGGGATGTGCAGGGCTATCTGATGGCTGCGGGGGCGAGTGCCACGTTCGAGGCCGTGCTGAGCGATGTCTTCACTGACACGGCCTCTTACAACCTGTGGGCTCAGGTGGATACGCCACATCCCCCCGAGTTCCCCACAGGCCAGGTTCTCGAATCGGACGAGATCAACAATATCCTCGGGCCGAAGTACGTGACCGTGCGTACCCACTTTTCCTGGGTCGAGAAGGACCATGTAGACTTTTTCAGCAACATGGCCTCGACCCTTGACGTGGTGCCCGTCGTCGGCACGGTCGGCATCATCACCAATACCCCGGGCCTGGAGATATCAGGGGATAGTGCCCTGGCCCTAGGCATCTTTGACGAGCCACCGTCAATGACGAGCTGGGGAACATCGGCCAGCACAGATGATTACAACATGATCCATCCCGACACCAAGCTAAACCAGGTGATCGAGGCCGACCAGCGCTTCCCATACCTGCACGCTGAAAAGCTGGCTGGAGGTGAGGAACTGGTCGTGGCAGTCTGGGAGGATGGGCGTGACGGTCCGATCTTTGGCAAGGACATCTACCTGCGCTGGTCCAAAGATGGGGGAGATACTTGGGCTAACGAGCAGAAGGTCAATGACGATGTAGGCTATGCCGACCAGAAGCATCCCACGGTAGCGGTAGCTCCGAACGGCACGATTGTGGTCGCCTGGCAGGATCATCGGGATGCCAGCTTCGACATCTATGTCCAGCCGTTCACCTACAATGGCGTAAGCCTTGTCCGGGTCGGTGGCAATTTCCGCGTGGATACTGGGGCTAAGGATCTCGATCAGATCCTGCCGGACATTGCCGTGGATCAGGCCAACAACTTCTACGTTGCCTGGCAGGATCTGCGCAATGGCAACGACGACATCTTCGCCGTGCGATCTTACTACTCGCCAGTCCCGTGTCCCACAGTCAGGACGGACCTAGCTTTTCTGCCCGAGGGAACCCAGGATGCGAGCCCCTCTGCAGACTATCTCTGCTGGGGGGGGGACCGACGTATCAGTGATGATCCGACGACCACCAAGCAGGCGTCGCCCTCCATCTCTGCCATTGAAAGCGTCAGGGTTACTGAAATCACGTGTGAACCTGTGCTCATCGATCCAGGACCTCCGCCTGTGTTCGATGTTGTCGTGACGGTCGACTCAGAGCCGGCGAGCATAATAGCGGTAACTTGGGAAGACTATCGGGAGGGTGCGAACGATCCTGACATTTACCTCACCTACTCGGACGATGATGGCGAGACGTTTGGTGTTGACCAGCGCCTAAACGATGACAAGCCAGCAAACACGAACAACAGCGTTCAGCAAGGTCAGTCGGCCGTCGCACTTACCCAATGGATGAAGTGGCTGACACTGACCTGCTCCACGCCGTATGGCGATGCGGAAGCCCAGGTCGAGGTGCCCGTGGCGACAATGCACGTCGCTTGGCAGGACTTTCGTAATAGCACACCGCCGGAGGCGAACAACAACCCAGACATCTACTACGATGCCGTCACTCTGCAGCCAGACACGCAGGAGCCGTGGCCGATTGTCTTGAGCAGCGAAGGCCAGCGCAAAGTCAACGATAATGACCAGCGGGCCTGGCAGTCCGTGCCGGTATGGCAGGGCGAGCCCGACGTGGCAGCCAGGGGGACCGCTCTCACACTCGCGGAGTCGGTGGGGTACAACGCCTATGTTGTCTGGGCCGATGGCCGCAACTATGGCGGGGAGCTCAAGAACGAGGACATCTACTTCCGGCTCATCAGCAATGTGGGTGAGCCTAGTGCCTTTGTCGGCGGCAACAACGTCATGCTCAACGACAACGTGAGGCTTCACAACTTTGATCCGGTAATGTACGATAGTTACCGGCTGGATATGCCTCCCCACGCCCGTCAACGCAATCCAGCCATCGCCTCAACGCTCACCGCCGAATGGCCCACCATCACTGGCGGCTATGTCTATGCCGCGTGGGAGGACGATCGCCTCACGAACCCGTCCATGGATCGCAATATCTACTTTGCTCGCTCCAACCTGCTTTTCGGCGGACACCGGCGTATCTTTGACACCGCCGACGATCCGCCAGGCGAAGGTGAGCGCTACGCATCCGGAGCCTTTGTCTCGCAGATCTTTGATAGCAGCGCAGCGGAGAGTATCTGGTACATGGCTGACTGGCACGCAACCACGGACAGCGGTACCTACATCACCGTGCAGACGCGGCTGGGCAACACTCGCGAGGAGGTGCTCAGTGGCGACTGGTATCCTGAGCGCTTCCCATACCCCGACGATGCTCTGGGGCCAGGCGCACCACTGCAGGGCTACGATGCCCCGGGCCAGCACATCGAGGACGCAGCAGGCGACTACTGGCCGCAGGCGCGCTTTATCCAGTACAGGGTCAATTTCTGGGCGCGCAATGCTGCGAGCCTACCGGGCATCGTGCAGCTGAACACCCCGTTCCTGTTTGACGTAATCCTGCACTACGACCGGCCGCCGATCATCTACCTGCCGATCGTCTTCAGGAGCTATCCGTGAGCAGCACGGGCCTCAGTGGTTAAGGCCGTCAACATAACATGTCCAGACTGGTCCAATCTCAAGGTTGGGCCAGTCTGGCCGGACGCCGGCACCTGCTCCGGCGTCCGGCGATTTGCGTAGAACGGGGTTCCTTGGTACACTAGGCCTCGATATCGGAACCCTGGAGGAATGATGATCAAGTTGGCAATAACCGGCAAGGGCGGCGTGGGCAAGACCACGCTGGCGGCTCTGTTAGCCCACGTCTTTGCCGAGCGCGGCCAGAAGGTACTGGCCATCGACGCCGATCCGGCCATGGGCCTGGCCTCCGCGGCCGGCGTACCCCTGGCCCAGGCGATGGCCATCACACCCGTGGCCGAGATGGAGGACCTGATATACGAGCGCACCGGGGCGCGCAAGGGCGAGATCGGCGGCTTCTTCAAGCTGAACCCCCGCGTCGACGACATCCCGGAGCGGTTTGCGATCGAACGGGATGGCATCCGCATCCTGACCATGGGCACGGTCAAGAGCGGCGGTACCGGCTGCTTGTGTCCTGAAAACGCCCTGCTGCGCAGCCTGGTCACCCACCTGCTCCTGCGCCGGGACGAAGTCCTGATCCTGGACATGGAGGCGGGGGTGGAGCACCTGGGCCGGGGCACGGCCGGGGCGGTGGATGCCTTCATCGTCGTAGTAGAACCGGGCAGCCGGGCGATCCAGACAGCCCATACCATCCACGGCCTGGCGCGCGACCTGGGCATCGAACGCGTCTATGCCGTTGGCAACAAGGTGACATCGGAGGCCGACGCGGCCTTTATCGCCGAGCAATTGCCCCGGTTTGAGGTCCTGGGCTACTTGCCCTCTGACCCTCGGGCCATGGAAGCGGATCGCAGGGGCGTGGCCGTGTTCGAGATGGTCCCGGAACTCGTGGAACGAGCACGGGGCATCGCAGACCGTTTGGCTGCTCTCGAGGAAGACTAGCGCTCTATACAGGCACAAGGGAGCGAAGGGAGGAAAGAGATGGCGGATCCGGCACGTACGCCGTTAGGGATTGGTGGCCTGGACGAAATGCTCGACGGAGGCCTGGTCACGGGCTCGATTGCCCTGGTGCAGGGCGCACCCGGAACGGGCAAGACGACCGCTGGCATGCAGTTCCTGCACGACGGTGCCAAGAATCACGACGAGGCAGGATTGTTGGTCACCTTTGAGGAATTCCCTCACACGCTCTACCGCGATGCGCTGGCCCATGGCTGGAACCTGCGCGACCTGGAGCAGGAAGGGCTCCTCCGCGTGGTCTTTACGTCGCCCCAGGTCTTTATGGCCAGCCTCCAGTCGCCTACCAGTCCTATCAACGAGGCGATCCGCGAGATGGGTGTGCGCCGGGCCGTCGTCGACAGCGTGACCCAGTTCCAGAGCATCACGCGCGATCCCGTCGATCTCCGGGCTCACTATAACCACATGATTAATGGGCTCCGCCGGGAGCGCATTACCAGCCTGCTGTTGAGCGAGGACAGCGGGCCAGACCTGGTCCGTGGTGACCGGGGACGCCTGTCCTTTGTGGTCGATTCGGTGATCCTGCTGCGCTACGTAGAGATCGATAGCGTGATGCAGCGAGCTGTGGCTGTGCTCAAAACGCGGGGCAGCGATCACGACAAGAGCATCCGCCGCTTCGAGATCGAGCGTGGCGGGCTGGTGGTGCGCGAGCCGTTCCGCGGCCGGGCAGGATTGCTCAGCGGGGTGCCGCGCAGGACGGGGTAAGCGGCCGCCGCCGGAGGCGGGCAACCTCCAAGAACAAAAAACGGAGCTCCGACCCCAAGGTGGGTGGAGCTCCTGCTCTTTGTGTGGCCCAGGCTGGCTCAGGCTGGCGCGGGCTGGACCGGCGCACCTGGTGGTCGTGCACCGTGGCTCCCAGCCCCCTGCGCACCAATCGCGGAGGCTAGGCGCTGTCCAGCACCTCGTCGATGGGAAAGGCCTGCATCACGCGCGTCGTCTGGCGGAAGCCGAGCTTCTTCCAGAATCCGGCATCGCCCGGCACAATGACCGAAATGCTACCGGCGCCCCTGGCCCGGAAGCGCCGGGCGATCTCCAGGACCAGCGATCGCCCGATCCCCTGTCGCTGGTGGGCCGGGTGCACCGAGGCAAGATAGATCACGGCCCTCGAACCATCGTACGTGCCCCGAACCATGCCAACGACCTCGTTCTCATCCTCTGCCACCAGGAATTCGGCAGCCTGGCAGTCGTGGACCCGCTGCATGGCCTCGGGCCCGTCGATCTCGGGATGGCCGTACTGCTGGTTCGCCTTCAGGATCTTGACCAGTGTCTCTGCATCATCTGGACGGAAGTTACGGATTTGCATCGCCTTTGACCAGCCTGCTCCCTTCTAAGCCGGCGTCTCGCCGGCCGTCTTGTCCTTCTGCAGCTCCGAGAGCATCTCTTTCTGCTTTTCTGCAGCCACAGCCTTGCCTTCCTCGACAGCCTCTTTTACTTTTGTCTGCAGTTCGTCGGCCTTGCCCTTGGCCTGGAGCTGGATCTCTTCCGCGCGTTTGCGCGCTTCGGCACTCAGCTCATCGGCCCGGCTCTGCAGTTCGATGCCCTTCTCGCGGATCAGGACCCGCGTCTCCTCGCCTGAATGCGGGGCGAGGAGGAGTGCGGCTGCCGCCCCGGCCAGCGCGCCGACGAGGAAACCGGCCACAAACTCCGCGCCGTATGTCTTTTCGCCCATTGCTCTGAACTCCTTTCGGTTGAGTTGGATCTAGACTCGAGTGTTGTCGATGCGATGCATCGGGACTCTTCGGTGCCTGCTATCCCTGTCCGGAACCCCGCGACCTCTTACGCTGCCGCTTCTTGCGGTCGCTGCCGGTCAGAACCCGGATGGTCCGCCCCATGCCAGCGGCAAAGCTGGCGGCCTCGATCACCGGCCTGACCACCGAATCGCTGACAAAGGTCGTCGTGCCCCGGACGGTGCTGGCTGTCTGGTTGGCCGATTCGAGGATCGGCTTGACCTCATCCCGCAGCAGGGCAATGAGGCTCTGGAGCTGGAAGATGAGGATCACCAGGAACAGGCCAATGATGATGGTTACCAGGGCCAGGACGATGATCGAAATGTCGCGGATAACCGCCGTAAGCAGGGGATGGCTAGCCATACCCCAGACAGCAAGCCCCACCAGGGCCAGTAGTATTACGACTGCCACGACGATCGCGACGTTGCGCAGGGCCCGTCCCTCTTTGGGCGGCGGACTCGGTTCTTGAAGTGAAGTCGTCGTGCCGGTTTCTTCCATGGGTTGCACGCTCCTGCTGTCAGTCTTGTCGATCCGGTCTAGACCTTGGTCAGCATCGATTATAGCACATCCTCAGGAGATGGTCAACACGCTTCTTCTGGGCAACCGGATTCGCCGCCGTGTGGCGGGCAGGGGAAACCCGGGGCCGCCAGAAGCCTGCAGTATTACAGGGCCGCCTTGACCTGATTCTCCTGCTTTACCAGGACACCTGGTTCCCACAACGCCACCCATCTCCTGGCTGCAGTTGCCGTCTGTCCCAGCTGCGGCTATAATGGACGCGCTGCCAGCTGGCAGAAGCGACCTGGAGAACGAGGGAGAGCGGATGGACGAAGCCAGGGAAGGTGACCTGGTCCTGCTCATTGGGCAGGACCGCAAACAATTCATCGTGAGACTTGAGGCAGGGGGCCAGCTTCAGACCCACCGGGGCGTTGTGCGCTTTGACGACCTGCTGGGCCAGCCTCTGGGCCGGGAGATCCATACCCACATCGGCTACCCCTTCGTGGCTCTGGAACCCAGCACCTTTGACCTGGTGAAGCAGATCAAGCGCACGACGCAGATCATGTATCCCAAGGACATTGGTTACGTGCTGCTGAAGCTCAACGTGATGCCCGGCGGTCGTGTCATCGAGGCCGGTACCGGGAGCGGGGGGTTGACGCTGGCGCTGGCCCGGGCGCTGGGTCCCGAGGGCCGGCTCTACTCGTACGAAGTGCGGCCGGACATCTTGCGCCTGGCGCGGAAGAACGTGGAAGCGCTCGGCCTGGCCGGCTCGGTCGAGTTCAAGTTGCGGGACATCGACGAGGGCTTTGACGAGCGCGGCGTGAATGCCCTCTTCCTGGACGTCCGCCGGCCGTGGATCTATTTGAGCCAGGTGACGAGGGCACTCAAGGATGGCGGGTTCTTTGGGGCCATCCTGCCCACGACCAACCAGGTAACGGAGCTGGTGCGATCCCTCGAGGTGCAGGAGACCTTTGGCCACATCGAGGTGGAAGAGATCCTGGTGCGTCCCTACAAGGCGGTGCCTGGGCGACTGCGGCCCATGGACCGCATGGTGGCCCATACCGGCTACCTGGTCTTTGCCCGCAAGGTCAGCCGCGAGGTGGGCCAGGCCGACTACTGGGTAGATCGCAAGCGCCGCAAGTTCGAAGAGCAGCAACAGGCCGAGGAGGAGCAATCGCCGCCAGGTGGTGCGTAGGGGCGCACGCCGTGCGCCCAATAGGCGTGGATCTGCAGACGAAAAGCAAAGGCCCCCTGGCTAGCAGGGGGCCTTTTGGCTCCAATTTGGGCCAGGTGCTGGCTAGCGCCGTTCCTCCAGAGGGACGATGATCCACAAGATGAGATAGGGCACCAGCCCCGGCAGCCCACCGGGCAGCAGCAGTATAAAGAACAGCAGCCGGAACCAGAACGCGCTCAGCCCAAAGAACTCAGCCAGGCCTCCACACACGCCCGCAATCCAGCGATTGGTACGCGATCGTCGCAGTTGTCTTTCCATGGCAAAACCTCCAGTCGTTTCGGTCGTCGCTCATACCCTTTACGCGCAGAATCGCCAGAAGTTGCAGCTGCTGCCGCCGCCAGGCTCCCGCCCCGGGCTACTCAGGGGTTGGCAGCGCCAGCCAGTTGGCCGCGCCCCAGCCCTCCTTGCCATCCGGCGTCCGGACCTTCCACCAGACAAAGCCGTCGGCCTCTTCCGGCCCGTCGACGACTGTCAGCTGTATCCCCTCGCGGACGGCGGTCACGACCCCGCTCTCGGTCGTAGGCTCGGAGCGCAACCGCAGCCCGGCACCCTGGGTGCCCTGGACGACGACGGTCACGCCCGGCTCAATGATGGCGCCGCTGGGTGTGCCTTCCGGTGTGGTGATGGGCAGGGCTACCGTGTTGGTGGGCGTGATGGTCGGTGTCGTGTCGGCTGGGACCGCCGTGTTCGTGGCCATCATGGCGGACGTGGCCGTGGCGGTGGGCACCGGTGTTTCCTCCTTCCCATCGCGGCGGATAGCCTGCACGATCATCACCAGGCCCACGCACAACAAGATGATGACACCCACGAGGATGGCCAGCAGTGCCCAGGGCGGCAGGGTCACCCGGCGGCGGGCCTGCGGCCTAGGCTTCTTGTCCGGATCCTCCCACGGGCGGTCGCTCCAGTCACCGGGACCAGCATCGTATTGCGTCATGACTCTCCTCCTATGCGTTAGACTGTCTTGCGATCCTGGTCTGACGCCAGGCGCGCAGTTCATCCAGGGTAAAGGTGTTCAGTACGTCTGTCGCCTCTGCCCAGCCACGGCGGGCCGTGGCCAGGCCGTAGGACAGGTTTTCCAGCCCACCGGGATGGTGGGCATCACTGTTGATGGCGATCTTGACACCCAGGCCGGTGGCCCGGCGCACGTGGATATCGTCGAGGTCCAGCCGCGCTGGGATGCTATTGACCTCGAGTGCGGTGCCAGTCTCGGCAGCTGCCTGAATGACCGTGCCAAGGTCGACCGCGCTCTCTTCGCGCTGGCCCAGCAGGCGGCCCGAGGGATGGCCGATGACGTCGACGTAGGGATTGTGAAGTGCGTTGAGCACGCGCCGGGTGATCTGTTCCGGATCTTGGCGCAGGGAGGTGTGCACCGAGGCTACGACAAAATCGAGCCTGGCCAGCACGTCGTCCTCAAAGTCCAGATCGCCGTCGGCCTTGATCTCTAGCTCGCAGCCCTGTAACAGGGTAAAATCATCCCACCGGGCATTGAGCGCGTCGATGTCGGCGCGCTGTTCTGCAAGCCGATCGGGCGTCAAGCCCTGGGCCACGCCCAAACTCTGGGTGTGATCGGAGATGACCAGGTATTGGTAACCCAGGGCACGTGCAGCCTCGGCCATGTCGGCCAGGGTTGCGGCGCCGTCGCTCCAGTCGGTGTGGGCGTGGAGATCGCCGCGAATTGCCTGTGATTCCACCAGCCGGGGCAACTCGCCGGATAGGGCGGCCTGGATCTCCCCGCGGTCTTCGCGCAGTTCAGGCGGGATCCACGGCAGACCCAGGGTCTGGTATACTTCTGCCTCCTGAGCACAGGTGACCTCGCTGCCGTCATCCCGCTTGAACGCGTACTCACTCAGGCTCAGCCCCTGCTTCTGGGCCAGTTCCCGAAGCCGGACGTTGTGCGCCTGGCTACCTGTAAAGTACTGCAGTGCTGTGCCCCAGTGACCAGGATCCAGCACACGCAGGTCTACCTGGAGGCCGTTGTGGAGACGCACGCTGGTCTTGGTCGAGCCGCTAAGCATCACCTCTGACACCCTGGCGAGGCCGGCAAAGGCGCGCATCACGGCAGCAGGCGCTTCCGAGGCGACCAGCAGGTCAATGTCGCCGATGGTGGACCTCATCCTACGCAGGCTGCCGGCGACGGCCACCTCCACGATCTCGCTAGACTCGGCCAGCAGGGCCTGCAACAGGTCCTGGGCCACAGGCCAGGCTGTGCCCAGAGAGATGCGGTCGCTACGCCGGTGCACGGCCTCGATGCCAGCCAGGATCTTGGCCTCTGATTTGGCGCCCAGGCCGGGCAGCGACCGCAATACCCCGCTGCGCGCGGCCGCCTCGACTTCGGCTACGCTTTGCAAGCCCAGCTCCTCCCAGAGCAGCTTGGCGGTCTTGGGCCCGACGTCTGGGATCTCCAGCAGTGAGACGACGCCCACCGGCACATCATCCTGCAGCCGCTCGTAGAACTCGAGCCTGCCCGTGGTCAGCATTTCCTCAATCTTTTCTGCGATGGCGGCCCCAATGCCCGGGATCTCCTCGAGGTTGCCACTGACCCAATACTCGCGGATGTCCCGCCCCAGGTTCATAATGTTCTCAGCCGCCCGCCGATAGGCGATTACCTTGAAGCGGTTCTCGCCCAGGATGTCGAGCATGTCGCCGATGCGCTTTAGGATGTCCGCGATCTCTCGGTTGGTCATAATACACCAACGGCCAGGATCTAATGATCCAATTTCACAGTAATTATACCAGTTCTTTCCGGTTTTGGCAACTATGCTACAACCGCGTAAACGCTAAGCGCCTCTGGCCCTGGCCTCGACGACCTCGTCTGGGATGAACGTGACCTCGAGTTGCAGGTCACGTGCGATGCGTGCGCTCAAAGCCAAGACCCCTGGCGTCTCGGTGGCATAGTGGCCAGCCACCACCAGGTTCAGCTTCGCCTCTCGTGCAAAGAGCTGGCCGAACATCAGTGCCTCGCCGGTCAGAAAAGTATCGCATCCGAGGGCCTGGGCTCGGGCCATCCATTCGGGCCGGCCGCCCCAGCCTGGGACGACGGCGATGTGTCCAAAACTCGCGGTGTTCTGCCAGGCCCTGGGTTCGGTGCCCAGCTGCCGGCCCACGCGTATCACAAAGTCATCGAATTGCCCGGTGGTCATGCCGTGGACGCCGAAGGGCAGTTCTTCGTTGGGCCGGAATGGCCCCTGTATCGCGACGCGCACACCCCGGGCCAGGGCGTCGGCCGTGCCAAACTCCCGGGCGATGTCCAGGCAATCGTGGGCAACGTAGAGGTTGATGCCCAGCTCGCGCAGACGCTCGTACTTGGTGCCGGCCAGGTGGGCATCGGTGCTACTCCAGGCAGCGTGATGGGTGATCAGCAACTCGCAGTGTCTCTGGGCCGCGCCCTCGATGGCCTGCAGGGAGCAGTTGACAGCCAGGCCCACCTTGTTGACCAAAGGTTGTCCCTCGACGACTAGTCCATTGCTGCTCTCGTCCAGGCCTTCTACCTGGAGCAATTCGTCCAGGTAGGCCTTGACCTCGGTCAGGGCTCGTCCGGTCGCCTCTAGTGTCATCGCCCCTCCTCGCCGCAATTGTACCGCCGAATGGCCGTCCGGTCAAGCCGGGCCACATTGGGCCGCCAGGAACTCGCGTATGAGCCGGGCGGTTTCGCGGGGCCGCTCCATAGGGAGCAGGTGGCCGCTATCCGGGATGGTCACAGATTGGGCCTGCGGCAGCAGGCGTTTCAAGCGCGCCTGCGCGGACGGCCGGAAGGTCTTGCTGTGCGCGCCCCGCAGCAGGAGCACCGGGATCCGCAGTTGCTCCACGCCGCGCCAGGCGTCCGTCGGCGCAGTGGCAAAGATGTGGGCCTCCCATTCAGGCGGGTAGCGCAGCACGACAGAGCCGTCCTCCCCTGAACGCGTCACTGACTTGACGTAATCCCACAGAGCCTCGTCGGACCAACGGGCGAAGAAGGCCTTCTCCCGGAAATGGGCAAAGCAGTTCTGGCGGCTGAGCCACGCCCTACGCCGGTGCAACGCACTCTGCACCAGGGGCTGGCGGGCTTCCTGCCGTAGCCGGCGCATGAGGTCCATGAACCAGAGCCAGGCAGGTGGCAGGATCACGGGCTCTATCAGGATGGCTGCGCGAAAGAGGTCGGGCCGGGCCAGGCCCGACCATAGGGTCAGCACGCCACCCAGGGAATGACCAACGCCGATGATGCCGGCCAGCCCCAGATCATCCAGGGCCTGTATCAGATCGGCGGCCAGTGGGTGCCAGTCCGGGGCATCGGCCGGGTCGCTGCCCGGCCACAGCGGCCTGGCGGGCAGGCCGACGACGTGGTAGCTGTCGCTCAGAGCCGCGGCAAGCTGGCGGTAGGTTCCTGGCGGGAACCCGTTGGCGTGGGCCAGGTGCAAGACGGGGCCCTGCCCGCCGAAATCGTGCACCAGTTCGCCGGCTGGGGGTCTCGGCACTCGTGCTGTCCTCCCGCGGCGATCAGTAACCGGCATCGAGATCGACGCGATTGGGCATCGGCTCGCCTCGTGCTGCCGCGTTCAGCAGGCGCGCCAGGTGGACCATGCGCAGATGCTCTGTCCAGGTGGAACCGCCGGCCCGATGGGGGCTCATAACCACGTTGGGCAGTTCGTGGAAGGGATGGCTGGCGGGCGGGGTGTTGGCCCGGGCAGCTTCGTCCTCCGGGTACTGGTACCACACGTCCAGCCCCGCGGCATGCAGGCGTCCCTCGCGCAATGCCGAGAAGAGGGCTTCCTCGTCGACGACCGGACCCCGCCCAACGTTGACAAGGACAGCCTGGCGCGGGAGCAGGGCCAGTTCTCTGGCGCCCACCAGCCCGGTGGTCTCTGGCGTGTGGGGCAGGCACACCAGGAGGGCATCGGCTCGGGGCAGAAGGCGATGCAGGGCCTCGATCCCGAACAATCGGACACGGTCGCTCCCGCCAGCGTCGGCGGGTGGCGCCTTTCGGCGGACGCCCAGGACCTCCATCCCCAGACCGCGGCAGAGCTGGCCGAGTTTCTGGCCGATGGCGCCGTAGCCCAGGATCAGCGCCGTCCTGCCCTCGAGCAGGATGGACGGGTTGGGCTGGTAGCGAGGCCGCCAGTCGTTGCTGCGTAGGGCACGATCCATGGGCACTATGAACTTGGCGGCAGCCAGCAGCAGAGCGAGGGCATGCTCGGCGACGGGCAAGGCATTGTGATGCAGGTTGTGGAGTGCAATGTGTGGAAAGTCATGCATCAATTGGCGCGTGGTGTCCGGGATGCCTGCCCAGGGCACGACCACGGCCCTCAGCTTAGGGCTGGCCTCGACATGTGCGCGCTCAGGGCGGCCCGCCACCATGACTTTATAATCCGGCGGATCGGGGAGCTCCGGTCCCAGGGATAGGGTCACCTCGGGGTCGAGCCGGGCAGTGAGCTCCTCCAAGGCCGACTCGCCGCGCGGCCGGTGGAGCAAGAAAACGTGCAAGCTCATGGCAAAGCCTCAGGACGTGAGATCGTGATCTTGGAGCGCCGCAAGCTCCGCGCGCAACGGGAAACCACGCCCGCATTATAGGCGAAAAGAGGGAGGGGGGCAAGCTGCTCCTCCCCAGCAGTTCCTGGCTCGGCAAGAGGCTCCAGCGCTCTAGTGCCCAGACAAACACCTGGGTTCTGTGTTTTTTGGCCATCTCACAACTACTCCGCTTGCCATGAGGTCTGTTCTTGGCTTTTCTGTGCTTTTGGTGTATAATATCCTTAACCGGCACCTATCGCAGGGCAACCCCAGCAAGGCCGGCAACGGGCTGGAGAAAGGAAGCGCCAGATGAGCAGGGCCCTTCGTGTCTTGGATGCGGCGGCGCTGGCCGTGAACGAGGCGCTGACCCTCGAAGAGATCTCGACCGCCCTGGAGAAGGCATTCACTGACCTGGGCTGGGACTATGCGTTGCTGCTCAAGGAGGACGGTGTTCAGCACCTGGGCTCTGAAGGCGTGCAAACGTCTGGCACTGCTCGCACTGGAACGAGTGATCCGTCCGCGCAGGCTGCCCTCCTCCGGAGGGTTGAGGATGCGATCCAACGCCAGGATGTCGTCCTGGTGGAGGGCCAGCCGGTGTTGGTAGCGGACCTCGAACCACTCCACAAGACCGGGTCCATCGACCTGCCGCTGTTGGCCCAGGAGCAGGTCATCGGCCTGCTCTCCCTGCACGCGCCGGCCTGGGCTGAGGGGGACCTGCCGGTAGTGGCCCGTTTTGCGCGGCGCCTGGCACTTACCCTGCAAAAGGCCCAGGCTCTCGAGGAGCTGCAGCAGCGGCTCGCCCGTCTGGAGCAGTCCCAGGCCCAGTCCCTGCAGGCTCAGAAGCTGGAGGCGATCGCGCGCCTGGCCGGCGGTGTGGCCCACGACTTTAACAATGCGCTGACGGTCATCCGGCTCAGTGTCCAGCTGATCAAGCTTCGCCTGCCTGCCGATGATAGGCTTCTGGAGTACGTGCGGCAGATTGAGGAGGCCGGCGAACGGGCCGCGGGCCTGACAGAACAGCTCCTCAGCTTCAGTCAGCGGGACGACGTCGATGCACGTCCTGTTGACCTGAACCAGCTCATCCGTGGGCTGTTGCCCATGGTCCAGCACATCCTGGGCGAGCAGATCACGCTGGTGACGTCGTTGCAGGATGGCCTATGGCCGGTGCGGCTCGACCCCACCCGATGGGATCAGGTCATCTTTCAGGTGGCGACCCATGCCCGGGACGCGATGCCCGACGGTGGTACCCTGCGCGTCGACACGGCCAACGTCGAGGTGGCGCCATCAGAGGCAGCCAGCCATCCCGACGTCGAGGCCGGCAGCTACGTGCTGCTATCGGTTTCGGACACGGGGCCAGGCCTGGACCCAGACGTACAGGCCCGGCTGTTCGAGCCGTTCTTCTCGACGTCAGAGCGGGCCAGGGGGTCCGGGCTGGGCCTGGCCATGGCCTATGGCATAGTCAGGCAAAATGGGGGGCAGATCCGCGTCTCGAGCGAGCCGGATGAAGGCACGACGTTTCGCATCTACCTGCCACGGATCCAGGCGGAGCAGGCCTGAACTTTCCTCAGATGCCAGGCTGCACCAAAAGCCGCGCGGAAGGGCCTGGCGCCTTTATACCCTACTAGCCCCGGTGTCCCCGCTTTTGGATGCCGTCCAAGTATGCGACATCGCCGGTGTTCATATCGGCGGCATTGGCCTCGTCGGTGTCCAGGTGGAACTCTAGCTTGAACTTTGGTGAGACGCGCACGGCGACATCACCAAAGACCACCTCACGCTCTCCTTCCACGCGTAGGCGCACCATATCGCCGCTCTGCAGTCCCAGTTTGCGGGCGTCGGTCGGCGTCATGTGCAAGTGGCGCTGGGCATAGATCACGCCGTTTCTGAGCTCCGCCTGGCCGGCGGGACCCTCAAGCGTGAGGCCCGGCGTACCGTCCAGGTCGCCCGACATGCGCACAGGGGCGTTGATACCCAGGCGATAGCCCTCCGTGCGCGAGATCTCGACCTGAGACTCGCTGCGGGCCGGGCCAAGCACCCGCACCCGGTCGATGCTGCCCCGCGGTCCAATAAGGCGCACCTGTTCTTCGCAGGCGAACTGCCCGGGTTGGGCCAGGGGCAGCTTGGGGGTCAGCGTGTGGCCCTCGCCAAACAGCTTCTCCACGTCCTGCTGGCTCAAGTGGACGTGATGGGCCGATACGCCGATGGGGATGGGAATCTCGCTGGCCTCGATCTGCTTCTGGATGGCCTCGTAGCCCAGGATGCGGACCGTCTCGCGGGCAATCATGCGCGAGGCATCGGAGTGGATGACCAGGACTTTGACCTGGGAGTCAGGATGCGAGATGTCCACCACGCCCTGGGTGGCATCCCTGACGGCCCGGTTCTTGACCGCGTCGATGAGGATGCCCAGGCTCCAAAGGTTCTGGCAGGCCATGGATCGCACCCCCGCGGCGTTCTCGCCGATGCCGCCGGTAAAGACCAGGACGTCAAGGCCGCCCAGGGCGGCATAGTAGGCACCGATATACGTTCGAAGCCGGTAGGCGAATGCCTCCGCGGCCAGCATGGCTTTGGGGTCACCGGCATTGGCAGCGTCGGGGATCTCGCGGGTGTCGCCCGACAGGCCAGAGAGGCCCTTCATGCCGCTTTCACTATACAACAGGTGGTCGATCTCGTCGGCCGACATGCCCTGGCGCATGAGGTAGGTGACGATGGCCGGGTCAATGTCTCCGGAGCGGGTGACCATGACCAGCCCGGGGAGCGGCGTCAGGCCCATGCTGGTGTCGATGGACCGGCCGTGCTCGATGGCGCAGGCAGATGCGCCCTCCCCCAGGTGACAGGTGATCATCTTGAGCCTGGAGAAGCGCTTTTTCAGGTGGGTGGCTGCCATCATGCCCACATACTGGTGGGAGGGACCATGGAAGCCGTAGCGCCGGATGCCATGCTCAGCGTAGAGGTGTTCGGGCAGTGCATAGCGATAGGCGTAGGGCGGCATCGTCTGGTGGAATGCGGTGTCAAAGACCGCCACCTGAGGCACGTCTGGCAGGATCTCACGCATCCACTCGATGCCCAGGGCATGCAAGGGGTTGTGCAGGGGCGCCAGGTGGGAAAAGCTGCGGATGTCGTCCAGCACCTGATCGTCGATCAGAACGGCGTTGGAATACTTGTCGCCGCCATGCACGACGCGATGCCCGATGGCCGTGATCTCTTCCAAGCTGTCCAGAACCCCGATGTCGGGGTCGATCAGGCGGTCGAGCAAAGCCTGCAGCGCCTGCCGGTGATTGACGGGCCCCAACTCAAAACGGTATTCCCTGTCGCCCCGGGCATGGGTCTGCAGGCAGCGCGCTTCACCGATCCACTCGACCTGCCCTTCAACGTGGCGCGAATCGTCGTCGGTGTCAAAATAGCGGTACTTGAGGGAGCCGGTCCGCAGGTTGAGGACGAGGAGCTTTTGTGGCTCGTCCGGCGTCAGGCTGAGCCCGTAGGGGTCCTGGTCTGCCGCTTGTTCGCCCAGAAGGTGGGCAATGTCCTGCTGTTCGTGCTCGATGCGCGTACTGCGGCGGGCAATGGACTTGGAGAAGGTCTGAAGAGCCGCCGGATCTGCCCGGATCCAGTCCTGGAATATGTCCTCAGGGATGAGCAAGACCCGCGAGGGCGCGGTGGCGATCATGTCCACCGCCGATTGCAGGCCCGTCATCAGCGACATCTCGCCAAAAAAGCTGCCCTCTTGCAGTGTCTCGATGGAGCGTAGTTCCCCCTGGTCCTCCCCCAGATAGGCGACGACTTCTCCCTCCAGCAGGAACCCAAAGAAGGTAAAGGGCTGGCCTGCAGAGACAATGACCTCGCCAGGGGCATAAGGCGCGATCTCGGCCTGCTCCTCGATGGCTTGGGCAATCTCGGGGGGGACTCGTCTGAAGAGCTCCCATTGGGTCAGTAGCTTACTCGTAACCATATTTTGCTCTCCCGGCAGCCAGACGTTACTTGGCTGGGTCTGTTGGCCGCTGGGCCATTATACCACAGTTTGTCCTGCGGCAAAAAGTGAGGGACCTACTGGGTGAAATTTCTCACAGACTCACGCGGGGCCAGCCAGGGCCAGTTCGAGTTCCTGGCGCACCCAGGGATCGCCTTCCAGCTCCATCCGCTTCACCACTGCCTGGCGAGCAGGTTGGCCCTCAATCTGGCCTAATGCCCAGGCGACATGGCCGCGCACCAGGGGCTCGGGGTCATGCAGGGCCCGGCTGAGGGCTGGCACCGCAACTGGATCTGCCCAGTTGCCCAGGGCCACGGCGACGTTCCGCAGCAGTCCCCGCCGCTTGGCGCGTTGGATGGGGCTGTCCCGAAAACCTTGGCGGAAGGATGTCTCGTCCAGGGCCATCAGGTCTAGCAGGCGTGGAGCCATCGTGTCGGAGCCGGCCCGGTAGGCTGGCTCGGCTGTGGGCTGGGCAAAGCGCCGGTTCCAGGGGCAGACTTCCTGGCAGATGTCGCAGCCAAAGATGCGGTTGCCCATGGCGGGCCGCAGCTCGCGGGGGATGGGGCCCTTGAGCTCGATGGTCAGGTAGGAGATACAGCGACGGGCGTCGAGCACCCTGGCTCGAGGAAAGGCCGCCGTCGGACAGGCTTCCAGGCAGCGAGTGCACCGGCCACAGGTCCCCCGGCTGGCTGGGCTGGGGTCCGTGGCAAACTCAGCGGTGAGCAGGACGGCGCCCAGGAACAGCCAGGAGCCGCGGCGCGGGTGGATCAGGTTGGTGTTCCTGCCGATGAAGCCCAGCCCGGCGCGTGCTGCCAGCTCTCGCTCCAGTAGTGGGCCTGTGTCGACGTAGGCCCGGTAGGCGGCTGGCTGCCCGCTGCTCTCGGCGGCGATGGCGGCCAGCTGCCGGAGTCGCGGCAGCATCACGTCGTGGTAGTCGCTGCCCCAGGCATAGCTGGCGACGATCCCTCGGGAAGGGTCGTCGCGCAGGGCTTCTGGCAGTGGGCGGGTGTGGTAGTTCTGCCCGACGACCAGGATGGTGCGGGCACCGGGCAGGATGCGGTCCGGGTTCTGTCGCTTGGCGACGGCATCGGGACGGGCCAGGTAGCCCATTTCGCCCGCATAGCCGCGGGTGAGCCAATCCTGGTACTGCTCAAAGGTGGTGGAGGCACCGGCCTCGACGATGCCCGCCAGCTCGAAGCCGAGGCTGGTGGCCGCTTTTTGTATCTCGGCGAACGCATGGCCCTTTTCTGGCACGAAGAAGCCTTTCTAGGCGGGTGCGAGGACACTCCCCCCACCGTTTCGGCTCGCCAGGGAGGTGGCATCGACCCCAGCACCTTTGTCCGTGTGCTTTGCCCGGTGATTCTACTCCAGGAACGTGGATCTGGCAAGGGGCTTGTGGCTTTCCGCTGGTGCAGCGAGCCTCGGATTGTCAGACTGGGCGTTATCGGCTATAATCTGGTTTATAGTATCTGTGACCTCAATCCAGTGGCGCGCACCAATGTGCTATTGCTGATATGTTTGACAAACTAGTGATCGCAAACCGGGGAGAAATCGCCGTCCGCATCCTGAGGGCATGCCAGGAACTCGGGATCCGGACCGTGGCCGTCTACTCTGAGGCCGACCGGCAGGCGCTGCACGTGCGCCTTGCCGACGAAGCGTATGCCATCGGCCCGCCACCCGCGCGGGACAGCTATCTGCGCGCTGACCGGATCATCGACGTCGCTCGGGCCAGTCAGGCAGGAGCTATCCACCCCGGCTATGGCTTTCTGGCGGAGAATGCCGGGTTTGCGGCGGCCTGCGCCGAGGCGGGTATCACCTTCATAGGCCCGCCCGCCAGTGCCATCGCCGCCATGGGCGACAAGGTCGAGGCGCGGCGGCGGATGCAGGCGGCTGGTGTGCCGGTCGTGCCTGGCACGGATGTGGACCTGCGCGACGAAGAGGCTCTGGTCGCGGCCGGGCGCGTCGGTTTTCCACTGTTCATCAAGGCGGCGGCAGGCGGCGGGGGCAAAGGCCTGCGGCTGGTCGAGCGCGCCGATGAACTGGAGCGGGCGCTGGGCGCAGCCCGCCGGGAAGCCCAAAAAGCCTTTGGCGATGACCGGGTCTATCTGGAAAAGGCCGTCCAGGGAGCGCGTCACGTCGAGATCCAGGTCCTGGCAGATGCCCATGGGCACACCATCCACCTGGGCGAGCGAGAATGCTCTATCCAGCGCCGCCACCAGAAGCTGGTAGAGGAGGCACCCTCGCCGGCGCTCGACGAGGAGTTGCGGCGGCGGATGGGCCAGGTGGCCGTCCAGGCCGCAGCCGCGGTGGGCTATCAGAATGCCGGTACGGTCGAGTTCCTGCTGGATCAGGACCGCAGTTTCCATTTCCTGGAGATGAATACCCGGCTGCAGGTGGAGCACCCGGTCACCGAAGCCATCACCGGGATCGACATCGTAGCGAAGCAGCTCCGTATCGCGGCCGGCCATCCACTCCACATCCGGCAGGAGGATGTGCGACTGCGAGGTCACGCCATCGAGTGCCGCATCACGGCCGAGGATCCATTCAACGGTTTTCTGCCGGCCAACGGGCGGATTGTCCGACTCCATCAGCCTGGCGGCCCTGGAGTGCGGGTGGATGCCGGCACCCAGGAGGGCCTGGAGATTTCTACGTTCTACGATTCGCTTCTGGCCAAGCTGATAACCTGGGGCGAAAACCGCGAGGCAGCGATCCGGCGCATGGCCAGTGCTCTGCGCGAGTACCGCATCGTCGGCGTAGCGACGTCGATCCCCTTCCATCGTTGGTTGATGGGCCAGGAGGCCTTTCTGAGGGGCCAATATGACACTTCCGCCCTGGAGGTGTGGGCTGCAGACCATGCTGGCGCCTCCTGGCTGGCCGAGGCCGACCGCGAAGAACGGCGGCCGCTGGCGGCGCTGGCGGCGGTGCTGTTAAGCCATGAGCAGCAGCAGCGGCCACGGCCAGGACTGGAGCCGTGCGACGACGGGGACGGGGGTCGCGGCTGGCGGTCGGCGCCCTCCTGGAAGCTGGCCGGCCGTTGGGAGGCCATGGGCCGATGAGGTACGTGGCCTGCGTGGATGGGACCGAGTATCGTATTCGGCTGGCCGAGGACGGTGGCGTGACGCTGGATGGTGTGCCCATCAAGGTGGATCTGGAGAGCATCGACGGCGGATTCCACTACTCGCTGATTGTGGGTGCCGAGTCCCACGAGGTCTTTGTCGAGCGCTGTGAGAGGGTCTGCACCGTTACCATCGGGGGACAACGCTACCAGGTCGAGGTCCAGGACGAGCGAGTGCGGGCGGTAGGCGAGCCACGCACGACGCTGCAGGCAGCCGGCGAAGAAGTAGTGAGCAGCCCGATGCCCGGGCTGGTCGTGGCCGTGCTCGTCGAAGAGGGGCAACGGGTCCAGAGCGGCGAAGGGCTGTTGATCCTGGAAGCGATGAAGATGGAGAACGAGATCCGGGCACTGAGCACCGGTGTGGTCCGGGCCGTGGAAGTGATTGCCGGGCAGCGCGTCGGCCAGGATGACGTGTTGGTGCGCATCAAGCCTGGTGCCTAACGCCTGAGGCGAAGGAGCTTATCGTGCAAGATCCGGCGAACCAACCGGTCGGGATCGTCAGTGCCGGCATGTACCTGCCGGAGCCGGTATTGACAGCTGAGGAGATTGCGGCCGAAAGCGGCCTGCCCGAATGGGTGGTCCGAGACAAGCTGGGCATCGAGCAGAAGCACATGGCGGGTCCTGAAGATCATCCCAACGAGATGGCCATCAAGGCGGCCCTCGGCTGCCTGTCCGAAACCGACATCGATCCCGCGGAGATCGACGTCGTGCTGTGCACCACCGAGGAGTGGCGCGAGTACCTGGTCTGGACGTCGGGCATCCACCTCGCCCACGAGATCGGGGCGACAAATGCCTGGGGACTGGACATCCACATGCGCTGTAGCACGACGATCGCTGGCCTAAAGATGGCCAAGGACATGATGCGTGCTGACCCCGGGATCGATACGGTCCTCATCGCCGGTGGTTACCGGATTGGTGACTTGATCAATCTCGCAAACCTGCGGACGACGTTTCTGTTTAACATCGGCGCCGGTGCGGGAGCCATACTGCTGCGCCGGAACTGGCCACGCAACCACGTGCTGGGTTCTCACCTGATCACCGACGGCTCGATGAGCAAGCACGTGATCGTGCCGGCCAGTGGCACGGTTCAGTTTCCCACCGACGAGGCCCGGGCGCAGGGCCTGTTCTCCCTGGACTTGGTGGAGCCGGAAGCCATGAAAGAGCGGCTGAACGCAGTGTCGATGGATAACTGGATGCTCTGCATCGACAAGGCGCTGCGCAGGAGTGGTGAAGAGGTGCGGGGCGAAGCCTATACCCGCGATGACCTGGGCTTTCTGAACATGGTCCTTGTCAAGCCTTCGGCCTACCGGGACATGCTCGACCGCCTGGGCCTGAGCGAGCAGCAAGGGGTGTACAATTCCGACATCGGTCACATCGGCGAGCAGGATAGCATCATCAACATCATACGCGGCCTGGAGACGGGCCGCCTGCAGGACGGTGACCTGATGGTCATTGTGGGTGCGGGCATCGGCTATGTGTGGGGCGCGACCTGTGTACGGTGGGGGAGTGCAGCCGGAGCATGAGAAGGAGGAGGAAGGAGTGCACGCAGCCGACCTGATGACCAGCCGGGCGCACCTGACGCCCGAGCGCGAGGCGCTGCTGCTGTTGCCCAGCGGTGCCAGCTATACGTACGCTGAGCTGAATGCCAGGGCCAATCGCCTGGCGAATTGGATGCGTGCGCTGGGCGTACAGAAAGGCGACCGCGTCTCGATCCTGGCCCACAACGGCATCGTCTACATAGACCTGCTCTATGGGCTGGCCAAGATCGGAGCCACGTTTGCGCCGCTGAATTGGCGCCTGGTCGCCAAGGAACTGGCCTATATCGTCAACGACTGCCAGCCTCACGTGCTGATCTGCGGGACTGAGTTTGCTGGAACGCTGGCCGAGATGCGGCCTGCGATCGACGTGGCGCACTATGTTGCCCTCGAGGGTACCGCTGTGGACGGGGGGCTGGATTATGACGATGGTCTGGCTGAAGCGTCCACGAACGAGCCCGAGCGCCCGGCGCTGAGCGGAGAGGATACCTGTTGCTTACTCTACACTTCTGGCACGACCGGCCGGCCAAAGGGAGCGATGATCCCCCATCGCCAGGTGCTGTGGAATGCGGTCAACACGGTCATTAGCTGGGGCCTTGTGCCGGACGACGTCTCGCCCGTGTTCACTCCGCTGTTCCACGCTGGCGGGCTGTTTGCCTTTCTGACGCCAATCCTGTATGTGGGTGGGCGGATCGTGCTCTTCCGCACTTTTGATCTGGAGGGCGTATTGCGCGCCATCGTCGAGGAAGCCTGCACCGTCGTGCTCGGCGTCCCGACCATCTACCGCATGCTCATGGACTCGCCCGGGTTTGAGAGAGCTGACTTCTCCAGCATGCGGTTCTTTATCAATGGCGGGGCGGCGCTGCCGCCCGAATTGGCTCGCGAGTGGCTCGCGGCCAAAGGTGGCGTTCTCCGTCAGGGCTACGGCCTGACCGAGGTTGGAGTCAATTGCTTCAGCATGACCGATCAGGAGTCGGTCTCCAAGCTGGGCTCTGTGGGCAAGCCGATCTTTCACAGCAGAATGCGGCTACTGGATCCCGGCACTGGGCAGGATGCTGGCGGGCAGGAGGGGGAACTACTGATCAGGGGTCCCCATGTCTGTACTGGCTACTGGCGCCAGCCTGCAGCTACTGTCGAGGCTTTGTGGTATGATATAACCACAGGGTCTGGGCCATGGTTCCGGACCGGCGACATGGCTCGCAGGGACGACGATGGCTTCTACTACATCATCGGCCGCTACAAGGACATGATCAAGAGCGGCGGCGAGAACATCTACGCCGCCGAGGTGGAGTCCGTGTTCCGGCAGCATCCTGCCGTGGAGGACGCGGCACTGATCGGTGTACCGCACGATGTGTGGGGTGAGGTGGGGTTGATGGTCGTCGTCCTGGCGAAGGACCGGACGGCCACGGCCGAGGAATTGCAGGCTTTCTGTGGTGAGCACCTGGCCCGGTTCAAGATCCCCAAGCAGCTGGTCTTTGCCGAAAAGTTGCCTTATTCGTCGTACGGCAAGGTGCTGAAGGGCGAGTTGAAGAAGCGGTACGTCAGGTAGTTGGCAAATTGGCAGACACGTAGATTCAGGAGGAGGATGAATGGCGCGGTATGCGACGATCCTTGGTACGGGGCGGTATCTGCCCGAGATCGAGGTGTCAAATGAGCTACTTAAGGAGCGGGTGAGCCAGGCCAATCCCGACCTGGCGGACGTCGTCGAGGCGTTTGAGGAGAGTTCGGGGATCCGTAGCCGGTGGTATGCGCCCCGGGATTGGGCTGCGTCCGACATCGCGCTGCCGGCTGCCCAGGCGGCGCTTCAGGCAGCAGGCATCGGACCGGAGCAGCTGGACATGATCCTGCTTGGCACCGATACGCCGGACTATATCACGCCAGCGACTTCAACGGTGCTGCAGGACAAGCTGGGTGCCACCCACGCCGGCACGTACGACATCGGTTGCGCCTGCGCTTCCTTTCCGACAGGGGTGGCCTCTGCCGCCGGTTTGCTGGGCACCAACCCGTGGATGAAGTATGTCCTGGTGGTGGGTGTGTACATGATGAGCAAGTTGGCCGATCCCACGGACGTGGTGTCGTTCTTCTATGGCGACGGGGCCGGGGCGGCGGTTCTCGGCGTCGATTCGAAGCCCGGCTTTATCAGTTCTGCCTACATAGCCGACGGCTCTTTTGCCGGGTATTGGGGCATCTACTCCGGGGCCACGGCCGAACCAGCCAGTGTGGAAGCGGTCCAGGCGGGCCGGACCAACGTGCGGCTGATCCAGCGCTATCCGCCCGATGTAAACCACGAGAACTGGCCGAGGATCGTGCGTATGTTGGCCGAACGAGGCAAGTTCCAGATCGACGAGATCGACATGGTCATCTTTACCCAGGTGCGCTTGCCCTCGATCAAGCTCGTCATGGAAGACTTGGGTCTGCCCCTGGAAAGGACACACTGGATCATGGAGGAATGGGGCTACATGGGCTCGGCCTGTATCCCCATAGCACTGGACGATGCCATCGAGCAGGGCAGGGTCAAATCGGGTGATCTCCTGGCACTGGTCGGTTCTGGCGTGGGTGCCAACTATGCAGGCGTGGCTTTGCGGATGCCGTGAGGGGCGGTGGCGACCATGTACATCGGCGATTATCTAGGCCGTCGCGAACTATATAGCCCGGGGAAGCTGGCCATCATTGACGCCGGCAAGGACCCCGAGCTGCGGCTGACCTACGGGCAGTGGAACCAGCGGGTGAACCGCCTGGCCAACTGGCTGCAGGGCGAGGCCGGCGTAGGTTACCGCGACCGGGTGGCCATCCTGGCACGCGATGGCGTTGAGCATCTGGACCTGTTCCATGCTTGTGGTAAACTTGGTGCCATCCATACAGCCCTCAATTGGCGGCTCCACTGGCGGGAGTTGGTCGGCCTCGTTGAGGCGACCAATCCGCGGGTGCTGCTCTACTCTGACGATTTCCGCGAGGCGGTCGTCGAACTGGAGGCAGGGATTCGGGACTCGGGATTTGCCATCCGGCATTACGTGCATCTCGAGGGCGACGGCATGCCTGGCAGCCGGATGTACACGTCAACGATGTCTGAGGCCTCAGACGCACCCGTCAGCTATGAACAGCTGGACAAGGAGGACATCGCCTGCCTGCTCTTCACGGGTGGGACCACCGGCTTGCCCAAGGGGGCGATGATCAGTCACCGCCAGATCTGTTGGAATGTGCTCAACACCGTGATCCACGACGTGACCCACGATGACGTCTACCTGTGTGTCTTTCCCCTCTTTCATACTGGGGGCCTGTTCACCTACCTGTCCTCCCAAGTCGTCTTTGGCAACACCAGCATCCTGACCCGGCAGTTTGTGCCGGAGCAGGTGCTGAGCCTGATCGGGCGCGAGCGGGTGACCATCTTTGCTGCAGTGCCGACCATGTACCAGATGATGACCCAGGCCTCCAACTGGGAGACGGCAGATCTGAGTAGCCTGCGCTTCTGCACGAGCGGCGGGGCGCCGCTGCCTGTGCCGCTAGTGGAAAAGTACGCCAAAGAGAAGGGAGTCCGCTTCAAACAAGGCTTTGGCATGACCGAGTACGGCCCAGGCCTCTTTGCGCTGCCTGCCGGGGACGCCATCCGCAAGGCGGGCAGCATCGGCAGGCCTAACTTCTTTGTCGATGTGCGGGTGGTGGATGGTGAGAACCGGCCTCTGGGCCCGAGTGAGGTAGGTGAGTTGGTGCTCAAGGGTCCGAGCGGCTGTTCTGGCTACTGGGATAACCCGGAAGCCAGCGCGGCCGTCAGGGACGAGGAAGGATGGTTTCATACCGGCGATCTGGTCTACTACGACGAGGAGAGGTACTTTTACGTGGTAGACCGCAAGAAGGACATGTTCATCTCTGGCGGGGAGAACGTCTATCCTGCCGAGATCGAGGCGGTCCTCTACAAGCACCCAGCAGTGCACATGTGTGCCGTCGTCGGCCTGGCTGACGCAAAGTGGGGTGAGGTGGGCAAGGCCTGCGTGGTCCTCCGTCCGGGCACCGAGGTCTCAGAGGAGGAGCTGATCGCGTTCATGCAGGCCCACCTGGCCCGCTACAAGGTCCCCAAGAGTGTCACGTTCTTGAGCGAACTGCCCATCTCGGCAGCGGGCAAGATCCTTAAGCGTGAGCTACGGGACCGGTTCGAGCATCCGTAAGAGGGCGCTGTGGCGGGCTGAGCAAGCTGAGGAGCTCGCCGCCGCGTGGGCCAATTGCTGGGCCATGCCGCGAAATCGGCGTGTCCCGATAGAAAGGAAGGCCAATGAGCAGCATACCGACGCTTCCAGGCGTAGAGTCCTACCTGGTAGAGACCGAGCGGCTGAAAGTTCACTATCTGGCCACAGGCCCGCAGGGCGGTACGCCAGTTCTCTTTATCCACGGCAATGGTGCCTCTGCCACGTTCTGGGAGGAGACGATGCTAGCCCTCCCAGGGCAGTACCGCGCCATCGCACCCGACATGCGTGGTTACGGCGATACCCAACCGCTAGCCGTGGACGCGACGCTAGGCCTGGACGACATGGTCTGGGACCTGCGTTCATTGGTGGAGGCCCTGGGGTTGGGTGCGTATCACCTCGTCGGCCACAGCATGGGCGGGGGCATCGCCATGCGGCACACCCTGGCCCACGGCGACGAGCTGCGGTCGCTGACACTCGTCGATACGATGTCCCCCTATGGCTACAGTGGCAGCAAGGATGTGGATGGGACACCCTGTCACATCGACGGGGCACCGGCCGGGGCGGGCAGCGTCAACCCGGATTTCGTCAAGCTGATGCTGGCCAAGTATCGCGGCACCGAGGACCCAGCAGCACCGCGTAACGTGCTGCGCCAACACTACGTCAAGCCGCCCTTTATCCATGAGCGCGAAGAGGAGCTGTTAAGCGGGATGCTGTCGCTGCGCATTGGTGAGGACTGGTACCCAGGCGATGCCATGCCATCGCCCCACTGGCCGGGCGTTGCACCGGGCGAGCGGGGCATCGTCAATGCTTTCAGCCGCAAGTACTATGATGCGAGCGGCCTCATCGACATCGACCCCAAGCCCTCCATCTTGTGGATCCGGGGCGCAGAGGATATGATTGTCTCCAACAACGCCATGTGGGACATCGCTGCGCTGGGTGCCATGGGCTTTGTGCCCGGGTGGCCCGGACCGGAGGACTGCCCACCCCAGCCGATGCTAGATCAGATCCGGGCAGTCCTTGAGAAATACCGGGCCAACGGGGGTTCCTATCGTGAGGTGGTCATCGACGACGCAGGGCACTCACCTTATCTCGAAAAGCCCGAGGAGTTTGACGCCGTGTTTCACGCCTTCTTGGGAGAGTGGTAGGCTAGTAGATTGGTAGACTGGTGCGCCCGGCTCCCAATCTAACAATCTGCAAATCTACGAGTTTGCCAGTATTCCAGCTTAAGGAGAATGATGCCCAGAATCAAGGCCAACGGCATACAACTCTACTACGAGCTTCACGGCCCAGAGGAAGCCGAGGTGCTGGTCCTGTCCAACGGGGTCCTGATGAGCACCGCCAGTTGGGCCTTCCAGACGCCGGTGCTATCCAAGCCTTATCGCCTACTGCTCTACGACTGCCGGGGCATGTGGCAGTCGGATCATCCGCCGGGGCCTTATTCGATGGAGTTGCACGCGGATGACCTGGCGGCGCTATTGGACGGCCTGGGCATCGATCGAGCCCATATCGGCGGCACGTCGTATGGGGCCGAGGTGAGCATGGTCTTTGCCCTGAAGTATCCCGAGCGGACGCGCAGCCTGATCATCACCTCGGCGGTGGCCCAGATAGACCCGCTCCTGGCAGGTCTGGCCGGCACGTGGGTCCATGCTGCAAAAGCCCGGGATCCGGATGCCCTTTTCCGGGCGGTGTATCCATTGACCTTTTCGGAGAGCTGGATCCGGGCCAACCAAAAGACGCTCGACCTGGCTCGCGAACGGTACGAGGCACTTGATTTCGAGGCCTTTGTCCACCTGATGGAGAGCTTTCTCGCGCTGGACATGACGGACAGGTTGCGCGAGATCGAGGCGCCGGCGCTGGTGGCTGTCGGTGAGGACGATATCCTCAAGCCACGCAAGTATGCCGAGATCATCGCCAGCAAGATCCAGGGCGCCGAATTCGCGCTGATCCCCCACGCTGGCCACGCCGCGATGTGGGAGCAGGCAGGAGTATTCAATACGCTGATCCTGGGCTTTCTGGCAAAGCACAGTAACCGGTGATCAGGCGGCTGTGCCCAGTGGGCCGTGACTGGCCATTGCCCATTGAGCACCATACACTGCCAACGGAGGTTAGACAATGGCTGAAACCACTTTTCAGATTGGAGAACGCGCCAGCTTCGCCAAGACCGTCACCGAGTCCGATGTGGCGACCTTTGCGGGACTCATCGGCGACTTTAATCCCATCCACGTCGATGCCGAATATGCGCGCAAGAGCCGCTTTGGCCGGCGCGTAGCCCACGGCATATTCACGGCTGGCTTGATCTCGGCGGTGCTGGGCAACCAGCTTCCCGGGCCGGGGTGTATCTACCTGAGCCAGCAGATCGAGTTTCTGGCGCCGGTATTCATCGGGGATACGATCACTGCCGTAGCCGAGGTCAGCGAATGGCGGGCGGACAAACGGATCGTTACGCTCAAGACCGACTGTTACAACCAAGATGATGAGCAGGTCCTGACCGGCAAGGCTGTTTTGCTGGTGGATAGAGCCGAGGGCTAATGTCCGCAGGGTCCCTGGCGCCGCGCGGGCTATGGCAATCAGCAGGTCGGCCGCAACCTGCGTTCCGAGACAACCGTGCAGCCGTGGGCAGTGCTGCACATGCACGAGACATTCCCGTGAAGGGTCCTGGGAGGGGGTGATAGCTGGCCGAGAGAAGGTGAATGGGCCGTAAGTGTGAATCGTGGTACAGTGCAGTCCTGATGTTCAAAGATGACTTGCAGGTTACGAGGAGGAAAAGATGAAAAGCGCGTATAAGTTACTATTGCTGTTGGTGGTTGTGGCTATGTTGGCAGCTTGTGGTGCCACAGAGCCACCACCCACGGACACGCCTCCGCCGGCCGAGCCGACCCAGGCGGAGGTCGAGGCAACGGAGCCACCTGAGCCGACTGAGCCCGAGCCCACCGAGGCACCGCCAGCGGGTGGTCTCACCTGTGAGGAGCCGGTCAAGGTCGGCCTGATCACGGACAAGACCGGTGTTCTGGCGATCTATGGCGAGATGATCGAGCGCAGCTTCCTGCTCGGCATGGAGTACGCTGCCGGCGCGCCGGGCACCGCAGACAATGTCTTCACCGTCGACAACTGCGAGATCCAAGTCTTGATCCGTGACGATCAGAGCAACCCTGAGACGACGGCGACGATTGCCCGCGAGTTGATCGAGGTGGAGCAGGTAGACATGCTGGTGG
>JAMJFU010000210.1 GCA_023544525.1 Anaerolineae bacterium
CACCGAACTGGGCGACAGCCCGGCGAATGGCGGTCGTCTTGCCCAGGCCAGGCCGGCCCGTCAACAGCAGTGCCCGGCCCACGGCTCACCCGGACCGGGCAGAACCTGGTGCAACCCGGCCTGCCCCTGCCCGCGGGTCGCTAGATGACGCCCAGCTCACGCCCCACCTTTTCAAAGGCCTCGAGCCCGGTATCCAGGTCCTCGCGGCTGTGCGCGGCGGTGTTCATGACCCGGATGCGGGCCTCGCCCCGGGGCACGGTGGGGAAGCCGAGGGCCATGGCAAAGACGCCGTTCTCGAAGAGCTTTCGTGAAAAGTCCTTGGCCAAGGGGGCCTCACCCAGCATGACCGGGACGATGGGCGTCTGGGTGCGGCCGGTGTCAAAGCCGAGCTCGGCCATGCCCTTCTTAAAGTACTCGGTATTACCCCACAGCCTGTCCACCAGCTCGCTGCTCTCCTCGAGCAGGTCGACGGCGGCGATGCAGGCCGCCGTGTCGGCCGGTGTGGTGGCACTGGAGAAGAGGAAGGGCCGTGCTTTCTGCCGCAAATAATCGACGACGATCTTTTTGCCGGCGATCACCCCGCCCACGACCCCAAAGGCCTTGCTGAGGGTCCCAACTTCGACGTCGAACTTGCCCTGCAGGCCAAAGTGGTGGACGATGCCTTTGCCGCCGCCCAGCACACCCTCACCATGGGCGTCGTCGACCATGGTCATGACGCCGTACTTTTCCGCCACCTCGTACAGCTCGTCCAGCGGCGCGATGTCCCCGTCCATGCTGAACACGCCGTCGGTCACCAGGAGGCCACGGCGAAAGCTGGGCAGGTTCTCCTTGATCTTGGCCTCGGCATCCCGGGCATCGCAGTGCTCATAGACCACGATCTTGGCCCCCGACAGGCGGGCACCGTCGATGATGCTGGCGTGGTTCAGACGATCGGAAAAGAGGACGTCCTGCTCACCCGTGGCCCTGTCGCGACCCACCAGGGGCGCGAGTGCCGCCTGGTTGGCGCAGAAGCCGCTCTGGACATAGAGGGCATCCTCGACGCCTTTGAACTCGGCCATGCGCCGCTCGAACTCGACGTGCAGCTCCTGCGTGCCGGCGATAGAACGCACGGCGGCCGGCCCGACGCCCCAATCGTCAACGGCCTTAATGGCCGCGGCCTTGATGCGGGGATGGTTGGCCAGGCCCAGATAGTTGTTCGTGCAAAAGTTGAGGACCCGCTGGCCATCGACGACCATCCAGGCGTCTGCGGCCGAACCCATGACCCGCAGGCTGATGTAGAGGCCAGCCTCTTTGAGGCTCTCTACATCTTGACGGATAAAATCGAATTTACCTGCCATTCCCTACTCCTCTTCTGGAAAGTTGGTACACACAGCGCCTGCCCACTGCAGTTCCCGGGCAGACTAGCGGCCTTCTAACTCGAAAATCCCGGCCCAGGCCACTGCCTGGATCCAATTGGGCCGGACGCTGCCGTCGTCGGCATAGCGCGGTCCCCGGGGCGCGCTGACGCCAGGGAGACCGATATCCTCAGTACGGGCCTTGAGCGCCCCCAGCACACTCTCCGCCCACGACAGGGGGAGCCAGTAGCGTGTGCCCCACGCGCCGAGAAAAGCCGAGGCCCATGGCTGGCTGTCCAGGTCGACCCCACGCTCCCAATCGCCAGGCCCGATCGTGAGCCCATCGCCCGTGGCATAGTCCGTGAGCCCGTAGATCTGCATCAGGTCGTATTCTTTGCGCTCAGGATAGGTGGCGTGCGAGCCAGCCGCCACATAGGCCAGCGGATGGGATCCCTCGAGGGTCATATCCGGGTGACCCCAGGGCTTGGTCAGACGCGAGTGGTGTCCCACAAAGGTGACGTAGGCCGGCGGTTCCTGGGCCCGGCCCGCGGCATCGAGGGGGAAGAAGAGGTACATCCCCTCCCAATCGCCCTCGTGGTCGTTCATACCCCCGAAGGAAGTGGCCCAGTCGTTGTAGCCATAGAAGAACCAGTACTGCAAACAAAGGTAATCGCCATCGCGCACCGTCCGGTAATAGTACACATGGCGCGGACGGGTCCCCTGGCTACGTTCATAGCGCTCCAGGGCGGCCTGGCGGAATTCGGAGGGGAGCTTGAGGCGGGGCAGCTCCTGGCGGGAAGTTCCGCCTCCGGCGAGCTGGTTCATGACCAGGTCATTCCACCAGAAGAGCTTGGTGGCTGACTGAGTCTTGGAACTGAGCCAGCGGTAGGCGACGGCAGCCAATTCTTCGCGCCAGCGGCTGACCCTGTACGAGGCATCTACCAGCGCCTTGAGCGTATCCCTGCCCCAGTCGGCTGCCACGTTCTGATCCGCCAAGTTCGCTGGCACCGACTGCAGGAACACCGAGGGGTTATCCGTGTAGGCTCGCTCCAACAAAGCAGGGCTCACAGCACCCTGTTTGATGGCAGGCCTGGGCTGTCCCTTGATGCGCAAGGCGCAATATCCGACGAAATCCTCGATGGCCATCGGATAGAACCGCTCGCCCCGGGCAAACCGCAGGATAGGTGTATATTTCTCGTGCAGGGCCTGACTCACAGTTCTCCCCCTCACGCAAAGCTGGCGGTCATGGGCACGTGGGGCCCTCGCCGAGGTACAGGCGGCCCGCGGCCGCGCGCTGGCGCAGCTTGGCCAGCATGTCGGCGGTCATGGCCGCCAGGTCGTATTCGGGCTGCCAACCCCACTCCTCGCGAGCCGCGCTGTCGTCGATAGAACATGGCCAGGAGTCGGCGATGGCCTGGCGGGCATCGGGCTTGTATTCCACCTCAAAGTCGGGCACGTGTTTTTTGATCTCGGCCGCCAGCTCGCCGGCCGAAAAACTCATGGACGACATGTTAAAATCAGCGTGGTGTCTGAGCTGGTCGAAATCGGCTTCCATCAGGTCGATGGTGCCCCTGACACAATCAGGCATGTACATCATGGGCAGGACAGTGTCCTCGCGGACAAAACAGGTATAGTGGCCCTTTTCCACGGCAGCGTAATAGATGGCCACCGCATAGTCGGTCGTGCCACCGCCGGGCAGGGTCTCGCTGCTGATGATGCCCGGATAGCGCACCCCGCGCACATCGACGCCAAAGCGCCGCACGTAATAGTCGCACAGCAATTCACCCGATACCTTGGTCACACCGTACATCGTGGTCGGCCGCAGGATCGTCTCCTGGGGTGTGTCGTCACGGGGTGTGTCCGGCCCAAAGACGGCGATGGAACTGGGGCAAAATACCCGGGCCAGCCCACGCTCCCGGGCGACCTCCAGCACGTTGTGCAGGCCGTTGATATTCACGTTCCAGGCCAGGAGCGGCCTTTCCTCGCCGACCGCCGACAGGATGGCAGCCATGTGGTAAATGGTGTCTATGCCGTACTTGTCGACGACGGCCTCCAACGTCTGCCGCTGGGCCACGTCGATATATTCAAAAGGGCCACCTTCGCACAGTTCCCCAGTGGGTTTGGTCCTGTGTCCGGTGGCCACAACGTTCTCCGCCCCGTAGCGGTGGCGCAACGCGACCGTCAACTCGGATCCGATCTGGCCGACGGCACCCGTGACCAGGATCCGGTTCATCTCCCTTCTTTCTGCCATAGAAAGACGCGACCTCCTTGTCGGTTGTGGCTCAGTCGTCGCAGAGTCAAGGCGCGATCGTCCCAGGTTTGCACGGCATTCGAGGGAGCGACTCATCGCTCGACGATGCCCCCCTCCTTCTGCCTGGAGAGCGGATCGTGAACCTGCCCAGCGGCTACGTGGATGTGATGGCGTTTTTCGGGCCCTGCGAGTATAACACAGGGCCCCCGTTTCGTCAAAAGCTCAACGCTCCCTGCTCAGCGCATGGCCGGCAGGTACATCTGCTCGATATACTCCTTGACCATGCGCCGCATGGAAAAGGCCGCCAGGCTGGTGCGCATGGCCTCCTTCATGACCTGCACCCAACCATGGGGGACGCCAAAGGGATCGCGGTCGTAGAACAGGGGCACGACCTGCTCCTCCAGGAGGCGGTACAGCGTCTGGCTGTCGACCTCATCCTGGGCATCCCAATCGGCGTAGTGGCTCTCGCCAATGGACCAGCCGTTGGCAGGCCGGCCGCCCTCTGCCGGGTGATAAGCCTCGGCCCACCAGCCGTCCAGGACGCTGAGGTTGGGCACGCCATTCATCGCCGCCTTCATGCCGCTCGTACCGCTGGCCTCCATCGGGCGGCGCGGGTTGTTCAGCCACACGTCGACACCCTGCACCAGGAAGTGGGCCATGTGCAGGTCATAGTCCTCCAGAAACGCCACCCGCCCGCCAAACTCGGGGTCCTGGGCGAACTGGTACACCTGCTGGATGAACTCCTTACCGCCAGCGTCGGCAGGGTGGGCCTTGCCCGCAAAGACGATCTGCACCGGCCGGCGCTCAGCATGGAGGATGCGCTTCAGCCGACTCACGTCACGGAAGAGCAAGGTAGCCCGCTTGTACGTGGCAAAGCGCCGGGCAAAGCCTATGGTCAGTGCCTCGGGGTCGAGCAGCGCACCGGTGGCCAGTACCTGGCTGGGCTGCAACCCGCCCGCGCGCCAGCTTTGGCGGATACGCTGATCGGCAAAGGCCAGGAGCTTGCCCTTGAGCGTCCGGTGGGCCTCCCACAGCACTTTGTCAGGGATCTCGTAGAGCTTGTCCCACATGGCTCCCTCGTCGTGACGTTCGGCCCAATCCTCGGCGACGTATTGGTCAAAGATGTCCTTGAGCGAGGTCGACACCCAGCTCGGCATGTGGACGCCATTGGTGATGGCCCCGATGGGCACCTGGTCGGCCGGACGGTCTGGCCACACCGGCTGCCACATCTGCCGCGAGACCTGGCCGTGTAGCTGGCTGACACCGTTGCGGCGGCCTGAGAGGCGCAGGGCCAGCACGGTCATGTTAAAGCGGCCATGGTGCTCGCCGAGGGCCATGAACCGCTCACGGCTGACGCCCATCTCTTCCCAGAAGCGGCCGAAATACTCATCCATGAGGTGATAGGGGAAGGCATCGTGCCCGGCGGGCACGGGGGTGTGGGTCGTAAAGGCCGTGGTGTGGCGCACGTGATCTATCGCCTCTTCGAGGGGCGTGCCGCCGCGGACCAATTCGCGCAACCTCTCCAGGACCTGGAAGGCGGAATGGCCCTCGTTCAGGTGCCACACGGCAGGATCGATACCCATGGCCCGGAGAACGCGGACGCCACCCAGGCCGAGCACCATCTCCTGCCGGATGCGCGTCTCCTGGTCGCCGCCATACAGCCGGGCCGACAGGTCGCGGTCCCAGGGCGCGTTTTGCTGCACGTTGGAATCCATCAGATAGAGCTGGATCCGCCCGGCACGGACCTGCCAGACCTGGACGTGGAGCGGCAGCCCACGCAGGGTGACAGTGACGATCAAGCGGTTGCCGTGCTGGTCCAGGACAGGATGGATCGACACCTGGCCAAAGTTGAGCATATCATAGATGGCCTCCTGCCAGCCATCGGGCGGGATGCGCTGGCGGAAGTAACCCTGGGGATAGATAAAGCCGACGCCCACCAGGGGCAGGCCCAGGTCGCTGGCCTCCTTACAGTGATCCCCGGACAGGACCCCCAGCCCCCCGGAGTAGATGGGCAGGGAGCCGTGCAAGCCAAACTCTGCCGAGAAGTAGGCCACCGGCCGGCGCAGCTCTGGGTATTGGGCCGCGAACCAGAGGTGCCCGTTGCTGAGATCGGCAGCAAAGGAGGCCATCACTTTGTCGTAGAGACTCAAAAAGTCGGCATCCTGGGACAGGCGCGCTAACCGCTGCGGATCGACCAGCTGCAGCATCCGCACGGGATTGTGCCGGGTGCTCTTCCACAAGGGATAGCTGACCGCCTTGAACAGGTGGCGGGCCGGGACATTCCAGCTCCACCACAGGTTGTCCACCAGATCTGCTAGCCCCCGGATGCGCTCGGGGATGGGCACAGCACCGTTCATCGTTCTCTCCTTTTGATCGACGGGTGATTTCCAACCGCTCCATCTTACGGGAAAAGCAGCGCGTTGGCAAGTACCTGGGGATAGCGGGGTGCGCTAACGAGTCGTCACCGGCACCCTGGGATCGCCGAGCACCAGCTCGGCTCCAGCTCTGTCACTGACAAGTCGTTAGTGCACCCGGGATAGCGTGAAAACCCTGCCTGCACTAGAAACCGCCGCTTGGGCTATAGCCCAAGCGGCGGTTATCGTGACCGTCGCACTATTTTTTCTGTGCGCAGTTGATGCATCTTTTGGTATGGGGCAGGATGGCCAGACGGGCCGGGTCGATGGGATTGCCGCATATCTCACACATGCCGTAATCGCCCTCTTCCGCCTTGCGCAAGGCGACCTCCAGGGAGCGGGCCTTGTTCTCAGCCCGTTGCTTCAGGGCCAGGCACATCTCCCACTCGTAGATGCCCGGATCGCCCTTGCCCAGCCCATAGTCGCCCTTGCCCTCCAGGCGCTCGTTGAGGCGGATAATCTCGGCCAGGGTGTCGTCCAACTCCTCCTGGAGCCGTTGCTTGAGATCAATCGTCACTGATTCCATCACCTATCCTTCACTTCCCAGGCCAGTTTAGCTCTCTACCGTGGCAAGCTCGGGTTCTTTGACGGTCTCTTCTGCATCTTCGGAGGATTCGGCCGCGGCGGGAGAGGACGCCTCTTCTGGCGCCAGCTCTTCCTCTGCCTCCTCGACAGCAGCTTCAGGCTCAGCGGCAGCCTCTGCCACCGGCAGTTCTTCCGCCGCCGTCTCTTCTGCGGCCGCCGACTCTTCCGCGGCAACCTCTACCGCCGCCTCTTCAGCGACAGTCTCTTCTGCGGCCACAGTCTCTTCCGCGGCAGCCTCTGCCACCGGCAGTTTCTCCGCCGCTGCTTCTTCTGCGGCCGCCGTCTCTTCCGCGGCAGCCTCTGCCGCCGGCATTTCTTCCGCCGCCGGCTCCTCTGCGGCCGCTGGCTCCTCCGCGGCCTCTTCTGCGACCTCTGCCACCGCTTCTTCTTCGGCCGCCGGCTCTTCTTCGGCAACCTCTGCCACCGGCAGTTTCTCCGCCGCCGCTTCTTCAGCCGCAACCTCTGCCACCAGCATTTCTTCGGCCGCGGGCATTTCTTCTGCGGCAGCTTCGGCTACGGGCTCTTCTTCGGCCACCGTCTCTTCCACGGCAGCCTCTGCCACCGGCATTTCTTCTACCGCCGGCATTTCTTCTGCGGGCTCTTCTTCTGCAGCCGCCGTCTCTTCTGCGGCCACCAGCTCTTCTGCGG
>JAMJFU010000211.1 GCA_023544525.1 Anaerolineae bacterium
CGGGCCCAGGCCCGCGGGCAGATAAGGCACAACCCGGGCCGGCACATAGATCAAAACCTCGCCGGTGCCGTCTTTTAGCCACATCTTGCGCCAGCCGTCCTCCTCCATCCGCGTAATGGTGCCCTCTACCGTGAACACCCGTCCCTCGTCCGGCGGGCCGATGGCGCTCACGGTCCGCTCCTCCAGCGGGGCGCGCTGCCCGCGCTGAAGCAGCACCAGGTCCGCCCCGCGCCGGGGCACGATCTCCAGATCGCCCTCGTATTGGTCAATCCGGCCGGCGACCTGGACCTGGCTGCCAGGAAAGAGGTCAAAGCGCGCCTCGACGTATTCCAGGACATCCTGCCAGACGAGCAGGATGATGCTGCCACTGCCATCGGTGAGCGTGTACCGGATGCCCTTGGAGAAATAGTCTACCTCCGCGATGCCCGCCCTGGCGATGGCCAGGGTAGCGCCCACGTCGTCGCCGCTGATGGCGCCGATGGTCCGCACCTCCGGTGCCGCTGTTGGCGTGGCTGTCGGCCTGGCTGTCGGCTGTACGGTGGCCGTAGCAGCGGGCTCTGGCGTGCCGGCCGGCTCACCTTGTGCCGTCGGCAGAGGCGTGCTGGTCCCAACCTTCGATGCTTCAGCCGTGCTGCCGACCCGCACATCTGGCGGTAACTGGGGCACGATCTCCAGCTCGCCGCCGTATTCGGCAACCTCACCCCTCACCACGAGTTCCGTCCCGACCACCAACGCTGCGGCGTCGTCCAGCTGACCATATAGGTTCTGCCACAGCAGTACTGCGATCGTCCCGGTGTCATCGGCCAGGGTGAGCCTTAGCGCTCGCGAAAAAGGCACTACGGCGGTGATCCGGCCCGCTACCTCGACTATCTGGCCTATGTCGCCGGACTGGACCTGGTCTACGGCCACCTGTGGCGGCGACCAGTCCCCCATGCCGACGACGGTGACGTCGGCGGCGGCACGGGGTACGATCTCCAGCTCTCCTTTGTACTCGGCGACCTGGCCTTCCAGTCTGAGGATCGCCCCCGGCACAAGACCTGCCCGATCCTCCAGGTTGTCATAGATCTCTTGCCACAACAGGATGGTCAGCGTCCCCGTCCCATCGTCCAGGACGCCCCGCACCCCGGCGGAAAAACCCCGCAGCGCCTTGAGCACACCCTCGATGGCAACGGTGTGGCCGACGTCGGCGGCCGTGATCCCTCCCAGCCGCCGTGCCAGGGCCTCGCGCGAAGCAGGAGCCACCACCTGCACATCGGCTGGAAGCTCGGGCACGACCTCCAGTTCGCCGCGGTACTCAGAGACCTCACCCTGAACGCGGACGGTAGCTCCTTCCTCCAGCAGTGAGGCATCGGCCAGCCCATCGTAAAAGTCCTGCCACATCAAAAGCGTAACCAGACCCTCCCCGTCCGACAGTGTACACTTGACCCCCGCCGAAAACGGATCGACGCGAGTGACCGTGCCCTCTACTGAGATCATCTGGCCCACATCGCCTGCTGTTAGCTCGACGATGCGCCGCGCTGGCGCGACCGCCAGCTCCTCGCCCAGGATGACCAAGTCGCTCGCCCGGCCCACCGACACCTGGGCTACTCCCCTGTATTCGTCGACGGTGCCCACCACCTGGACTGACTGGCCAACATGCAGCACCGGTACCCGTCCGCCGGCGGCTGATGGCTCCTGCGACACGGTCACGTCGATCTTGCCTGTGGTATCGCGCACAGTGAGGATGCGCAGGCCTTCATACGGCGTCCGGTCGTCGCGGATGACGCCCCGGAGCCTCACGGCTTGATACCTCAGGCCGGTATTCACTTGCCCAATGGTCAGGTCAATAGGTGTTGGTGGTTGCACGTCTACCGCCTCCGGCACGTCGACGACCAGGTAACGAAAATCCTCCCTGACACGCAGGGTGCCTTCCAGGGTGACACGGTCACCCATTACCGGCAGCAGCCCCCTGGCCAGCAGCTCCTGGGCCTGGGTCCGGTAGGCTACAACCAGGATCTCACCAGAGCCATCCTGGAGCCAGAACCTGACGCTCCCATCCCCCACATCGTGGGACGGCTGCTGGCTGGCAATACCCTCGATCCGGATGTAGGCCCAGTTCATGGTGCCGGTTAGCGCACCAATCTCGTACGCTGGCGACCCGCTGCGGCGAGCGACAAAGAGCAGGATGGCAAGGCCCACTCCCGCCAGCAACAGGCTGGCCACCTTGAACACCCGGACCGCCATCCGTTGGCCAACATCTGCCCCACAGTAGGGGCAGCGCCCCTGCGGCCCCACGAAGCGGTGGCAGCCCGGGCACGTGCCAGGCGCTCTCCCTCCAGGACTTGGGGAAGGACCTCTCTCTGCCACGAAAGCTCTCAGTGCTAGCGAGACTCGGCCCGCTTGCCACCCGGACCCGAGTCCCCCACTCCCCGCACCACTACCCCCTTCCGTCCAGACCACCGGCCAGCGAGCCATTGGCGCTAGAGGGCAAGCCACGGCTATCGCTCGTGGCCCGCCAGTTGTACGACTCCCTCCCGGATCGGAAAACCCCTTGCACAGGCAGCACAGGACAGCGCAGCCGCGCCGCGGACCAACTCTCCCTGACACACTGGACAGCGCATCAGGCCCGCCAGGTCTGGGTCTTGAACCCGGTCCCTACGCGGGACACCCTCCTTGCGCGCCATGGCCAGGTCATAGTTCTCCTGCCAGCGGCGCACCTCGATCTGGCGCAGCGGGTGTGCCGCCAGCGCCTCCTCGAAGGCAGGTCGTGCGACAGCCCGCCCCGGCAGCAGCCACGCCTCGCGCCCCACCCGGTTGGTGACCAGCAGCGTGCCGCCGGGAGCCAGGACCCGCACCATCTCGGCCAGCACCTGCAGCGGCTGGGGCATGAACTCCAGTGATTCCAGGCAGGTTACGGCGTCAAAGGCCCCATCGCCGAACGGCAGACGGCCGGCATCCTGCCAGACCAGCCACACCTGCTCGCCATACGGGCGCAGCTTGGCCCGGGCCCGGCGCAGCATCCCCCTCGACAGGTCCAGGCCCACGATCCGGCCGCCGTTGGCCCCAAAGTGATCCCGCAGGAGGGCCAGCGGCAACCGGCCTGTGCCCGTCGCTACGTCCAGCACGAGCGGCCGCTCCACGCCGGCCAAACTCTGCAACAAGGGCCTGGCCACAAACCAGCTCTCATCCTGAGGCCGGAACTGCTTGATGGCATCATAGCGGCTGGCTACCAGGTCGTAGGTCCAGGCGACTGCGCGCGGACCCAAATAGGTTCCCTCGGCGATGACCAGTTGCCAGTATAGGACCCCCGCCAGTGCCAGGGCCCCGCCGACGGGCAGTACCCACTCCCAGATCATGGCAAAGCCAGCGCCGCGACCAGCATGGCGGTCATTAACCACGGCCAGGTCCGGCGAAAGACCCCCGCCGGGTCCGCGCCGTGATGAAGCGCAGGCTGCAGTGCAACCTGACCCAGGATCAGCGCACCCACGGCACCCGCCAGCAGGGGCTGCCTGACAGCGACCAGCACGACCACGACAGCTGCCTGCCCGCCGTCGAGCAAAGCCAGCGCGCCGGATCGACCCTGTGCCAGTCGCAGCGAGCCCCAAATCGCGATGACAAAGCCGAGTGCCACCAGAAAGGAAGGCAGCGCCATACCGGCAAAGGCCAGATGGCCGGCCAGCCAGCCCAGGCCTACCTGGGCAAACGCCTCCCCAGCCAGTGGCCCTCGCCCCCATCGCCGTTGGACGGCCCCAAGGCCCAACAGGGCCACCACTGCCGCGTTGAGCCGGCGCAAGGAGGCAGGCAGGAGGAAGCTGATCACCACGGTGAGCAGCACGGCGACCAATACGCCCAGCAGTGCTGCACCGGCCGTCGGCCAGAAGGTGTCGCGCCACCAACCTGCCAGGTGGTTGATCCGTCTCCAAACTCGCCAAGCAGGCGAGTCGGGCTGGGTGTAGGGCAGGCGTGGAGTGGATGCAGGTCGACGTGGAGGCCAGCCCCCGCGCAAGGCACTGAACCAGTCGATGCCCACCATCAAGTCCCACAGGTTGCCCCAACCCAGATCGACCAGGAGCAGGACGAGGGCCAGAGCGAGGAGATCCTCGCCATTCCAGCGGAACCCATGGGATGCCAGCGCCCCGCACAGGACGGCCCAGATGCTCAGCAAGCCCCAGTACGGGCGCGCCAGGCGACCCTGTAACCAGATGAGACGGCCAGGAATCAACGTTTCCACGCTGCCGCATCCGCTCTGACGGGCAAATTGGACACACTCATAACCTATATTATACCACAAGTTGCCCCGCTTGTCGTATCCACTTCCCCCAGGCGGCGATAGAGCCTGGCAGCCGCACTGGAAGCTGCCATGAAAAAAAGCGCCGGAGTATCCCTCCGGCGCCGTTGTTCAGGCTCCACTTACCGGCTGTGGCTAGGGGCTTGCGGGCGGCGGCTGGTCCGGCCGCCCTACCTCCTCGTCCATCGCTTCCGGCGGCAGTGCCCCCATCGCCTGGCACGACTGCCTGCCAAAGCGCGTGTGGAACACAGCGCCCAACCCGACGCTGCTCAGCAGTATCACAAAGGGCCAGCCACAGCAGATCGGCTTAAGGATCCAGAGAAGCGCCGCCACCAGGACGGTGATGATCAGGCCCACCAGCACGTTCCCTAATGTCTTCACATTGCTGGCTCTCAGGAGGCCGGTTACTCTCTGGCCAATCACTTCGGCCAGCGCAACCCAGCCCAGCACCATGGCCCCGGCCAGTGCCACCGGCACCGGCAGCAACAGCAGCACCGAAAGCAGGATGAGCAGCAAGCCAACAGGGATGAGGATCACCGTGCTGATCAGCGCAGCGGCGACCATGATGACGACGATCATCAGGACTCCAGCCAGCGCTTCCAGCCCCGCGGCGATGAAAAAGGTCAACAAGCCAAGGCCAAAGCTCTGCAGGGGCATGAGCCGCACGCACTCTGCAACCCGCTGCGTCGTCCGCGGCCAGATCAGGACGACGAGCAGACCCAGGCCGATGAACAGCAAGCTCATCAATCCGGCTCCGAAGGCGCGGCCAACGAAATCACCGACTTCTTGGCGCAGCGTTGGCTGCCGCGGAAAGGCCGGCCAGGAGGGCACCTGTGGTGTCACGCGCGGCAGGTCCTGACCTCGAGGCCTGTCGGGTAGGAGGGGGAGGTCGGGCAAGCGCACCTCGGGCAGCTCTTCGCCAAGGATACGGGCACCAGCCTCCCGGTCGAGCCGTCCGGAGAGGACCATGAGGTCACCCTCGATGACTGCTGTACTGCCCAGACCGGCACCTCCGAACATCGACGCCAGGTCGCCCCCTATCCTGCCCGCAATGTCGGCATCGCCGCCAGTGGCAAAGACGTCCCCTTCTACCCGTGCTCCTTCTTCCAACACCAACTTGCCGGCAATGACCGCCAGGTCGCCATCGATCCTGCCTGCGATCCTGGCATCGCCGCTGGCGACGAACACGTCGCCCCGGACGACGCTGTCCGCCGGTATCGTCAGGCTGCCGTCAAAGACGCCCAGGTCACCCTCGAAAACCTCACCCGGCTGCAAGGTGACATCCTCGTTGACAAAGATCCGCCCTCCATCGGCCTCTATGCGCGGGCCATCAGCCAACACCGACGAACCCGGCCCAAGCACGAGCAGGACCAGTAGTAGCCCCAGCCACAACCCTTTCTTCCTCACCATACTCCTCCTTCCACCATCGGATAGATATCGCTGCGGATGCCGCCGTCCAGATCCACATCATCTAGCTTGACGCCGTCACCCAATACCTATCCCCTATACGTAACCATTGCGGTGCCGGTTGCTTGGCCGCCGGAGAAAGAGCCATACCCACAGCCCGCCCAGAACCACAATACAGAACCCCAAGGCAAAGACCAGCAGTGAGCCATAGCGCAGCAGCAGATCACCCAGGAAGAGGCTGGCTCCCTTGCCGACCAGGCCCATGCCTGTGGCCACCTGGGAGACGGCCGTGCTCTCCTCCTGGAGCGAGGCCAGTGGCCCGGCCCCCTGCCAGGCCAGGATACCAAGCACGATCAGGCATACAGCAGCAACCGTCAGGCCGGCCAGGGACAGGGAACTGGTCAGGACCGCCAGCCCTCCGAAGGTCTGGCGGCGCTTCCGCTCCTTCTCATCCAGTTTGCGCTCCACCCGGACGGCAAAGCCCAAGGGTGGGCCGGCCATGGGCGATCCGGCAAAGAGCGCCGACAACGCCTGCATGGCCTCCCACTCCGCCCGGCAAGCCGCACAGCCCTCCAGATGCTGCTCCAACCGCTGCCTGTCCTTCTCGTCAAGCAAGCTGTCCAGGGCCAGCGACATGAGCAGAGTCATCTCTTCATCATGATTACGTTCCATCATCTCTTCCATATCTTCTCCCCCAGATGCTGGATCAGGCAGCCTGCAACTCCTGGGCCATCATCCGCCGTGCCCGATGGAGCCGTGACTTGATGGCACTCTCCGTGGTGTCCATCGTCGCCGCAATCTCTCGATAGGACATGCCATGCCAGTAGCGCAGGACCACTGCTGCACGATAGTCCGCCGGCAGAATGTCCAGCACCTCACGTACACGCTCCCGTTCTTGTTTCTTGGTCACGAGCTGGTCGGGACGTGGCGTGTCGCTGGTCAGCCACTGGGGTGGCAGGGGCCCGTCCAACGAAAGCTGCGGCGCCCGCCCCTTACGACGCAGGCGGTCAATGCAGTGATGCGAGGCAATAGACAGTACCCAGTTGACAAACTTGCGTCCCGGCTGGTAGGTAGCCAGCTTGGCATAGGCGCGCAAGAAGGTCTCCTGGGCGGCATCTTCTGCCTCGGCAGGATCGCCCAGCATCCGATAGGTTAAATTGTAAACCGGGCGTTCATAAGCCCGGACCAGTTGGCCGAAGGCCTTCCGATCTCCCTGGAGAGCCTGTTCGATCCAGGCTCGCTCTTGGTCCATCCTCTTCCTCCATGCACCCACTATACGGATTATAGCCTGAAAGGTTGCTACTCGTCCAGTCTATCCCGAGCGGTAGGCTGCTGGCATGCGCCCAAGGCCGTAATCGCTGCCCAGATGCCGCTTGACAGCGCCGATGGGCAGCGCTACAATGGGAAAGCCTCCCGGACACGGGCACCGCCTGCCCCGGAGGCCCCTGCCTCTGAACAAAAGGTCATCGTACAGGGTTCAAAGAGTAGGGCTCGTGCCATTCGCCCTTCACAGGCAGGGCTAGAGAGGATCCCAAATGAGATTGCCA
>JAMJFU010000212.1 GCA_023544525.1 Anaerolineae bacterium
GGCATGTTGTACCAGATATAGCCTCACCTCTACCTCCATTCATAGGCGCAGGGCAACCATGGGCCTTGAGCAGAGCACCATCACTCCGCCCAGGGCCGATTGGCCGAGCGAGCTATCAGAGCACGCTCGCCGATCGCGCCTGTGCCGACTTCTGGCTTGACCTGAAGCCTATCGACGCTGTCCCTGGTGCAGCCTCGCCCGTAGCGGTTCGCCCATGAACGGCAGCCCAAAGAGCGGCGCGAACAGGCAAAAGTCGAACAACCCTGCCGCCAGTGGAGCCAGGCCGACGATGACCAACACCCAGCGCCACGCGCCCTGCAGGAGCCAGAAGCCCAGGACGATCAGGACCAGGCCCGCCACAATGCGTGTGATCCTGCCAGCCGGACCCGCCAGAAACTCGAATAGCCCGTTCAAAATACCCTCCTTTTCCCCCGTCAGCGCTCATTTGGTGAAGCACCTTATCCGGGCATAAACCTTCCACCCGTTGCACAAGAGGGCTATGGGTGGCAAAGCCCTCCAAGCCTAGTATAGCCTGCCGGGACGCCGGTGTCTATGTATCAGGGTATAGAAAGCAGATATATTTCGAGATACATCTGGTCCAACGCGATGCCGTCCGGCACCTGGGACACGGGGTATCAGCTGCCCGCATCGCTGGGCCAGCGCGCTCGCTCGCCGCATTGGACGCTGCCGGCTCAGGGCCGGTCCAGGATCAGCTCGTCGAGCGACCGCTTTGGCACGTGGTGCACACTCTGGTCGTCGCGCCAGTAGCGGATATCTCCCCCAGGCGGGAGGGGCTCGATAACAACCACTTCCTTTGGTCTGCCCAAAGCCAGGACATAGAGGATATCGTACCGCGGCTCGAGGGCCAGGATCTCGCGCAGCCTCTCACGCTGGACCGAAGCCAGAATGCAGCCGCCGAGCCCTCTCTCCGTGGCGCCGAGGAGGATGCTCTGCGCAGCAATCCCAGGATCGATGCCAAACGAACTGCTGATCTCGGTGTCGCCCAGGATCACAACGTAGGCGGATGGCCGTTCGCCTTCTGCAGGTCCCGGCCAATCTGTGAGATAGCCGGCCCACGCCAGACACCCAAAAACCGCGGCATTCTGCGAGTGATCCGCAGATAGCACGTACTTGAGTGGCTGGCGGTTTGCCCCCGATGCGGACAGACGCGCCAGATCGACCAACTCCCGGAGCACTCCCTGCTCGATCTCCTCGTCTTGATAAAAGCGGCGATAGCTACGATTGCGAAGCACCAGATCGTGGATCATGCGTCCTCCCTGTATGACTGTGATAGCGGCCGAACCGGAGCGCCGGTTCGACTGGCGGCCAATCAAGAACCATTATATCCCAGATACAGATCCGCGACAAGCGGTCCCGCTTTTCTTGACAAAAGACCCCAGCTACATATAATTGGCATAATTAGTGTGAGTTTAACACTAAGCAAACCAGGGCGGCAAGGGGGTGTTGATGAATAGCATCGAAGGACTGGCTGATGAAATCGCAGGCTGGTTGCGGGACTATGCGGCTTCGGCCGGGCTGCGTGGTTATGTGGTGGGTCTCAGTGGTGGGATCGATTCAGCGGTCACCGCTGCCCTCTGCCAACGAGCGGTCGGCGATGAGGTACTGGCTGTCCTCATGCCCTGCCACGGCCAGCAGAGAGACCTTGAGCTTGCGCGTCTAGTGGCCAGCGCGTTTGGCCTCGAGACCGTCCTGGTCGATCTGGGCCAGACGTACGACACTTTGGTGGCTGCGCTGCCGCCAGACACGGCCGAGATCGCGAAGGCCAACATCAAACCGCGGCTGCGCATGACCACCCTATACGCCATCGCTCAGACGCAAGGCTATCTCGTCGCCGGCACGGGCAACAAGAGTGAGTTCATGACTGGCTACTTTACCAAGTATGGCGACGGCGGGGTTGACGTGGAGCCACTCGGAGATCTCCTCAAATCACAGGTACGGCTCTTAGCCCAGGCTCTGGACGTGCCGCAAGTCATCATCGACCGTCCCCCGACCGCTGGGCTGTGGGAGGGACAGACAGACGAGGGTGAGTTGGGCATGACCTATGAGCAACTGGACTCGACCCTGGCGGCCATCGAGACCGGCCATACTGGCGACGTAGACCAGGCGCTTCTGGAGCGGGTCAAGCACATGATGGCTGCAACTGCCCACAAACGCTCGATGCCCCCCGTCTTTCGCCCTCGCACCGACAACTGAGGCGGGGCACGTCCCCTGCGAGCAGTATTTCACGAAAGAGAGGAACCGATCAGGTGAACACGAGACTCGATCAATTCCGGGCTTACCGGCAGCGCATGAACCAGCGGATTCTCAGCACCGGCCACCTGGGCATCAAGCGCTTCTTCAACCTGGACACCAAGGCCTACGAGGACGGGGCCCTGCCAGCCAGCACCAAGGAGCTCCTCGGGCTGGTCGCCTCGGCGGTGCTGCGCTGCAACGACTGTATCGACTACCACCTGATCCAATGTGTTGACGCCGGCTTCACCGATGAAGAGCTCCACGAGGCGCTGAACGTGGCCCTGGTTGTGGGTGGCAGCATCGTGATCCCACACTTGCGCCATGCTTTTGAGACCATAGACCTGTTGCGAGCCGAAAGACAGGCGATCTAGCCAGAGCCACGCTGCGCCAGACAGGCAGTCCTGCCACTCGGGGACCCACACAGCCATCGAAGCTACCGGGCAGCCAGGCGGCCCTGAAAGGAGAACATCCTTGAAACGCCCAGAGAGAGAGACAGCCGAGGGCATCCTGTTCACCGACGAATACCAGCTGACGATGGCCCATCTATACTTTCGCATGGGCCTGCACGAGAAGCCGGCCCAATTCGACCACTTTTTCCGGTCCTACCCAGACTACGGCGGCCATCAGGCCGGATACTGCATCAATGCCGGGCTCGAATGGTTGTTGGACTGGATGGAGCAGGCCCATTTTCGCCCTGAGGACATCGATTACCTGGAGCACCAGACAGGTCAAACCGGCTCTCGCCTATTCCAAGAGGACTTTTTGGAATGGCTGCGAGGCAACGGCTCCTTCTCAGGGATCACCATGCGCGCCATCCCCGAAGGGCGGGTTGTGCACCCCAATGTACCGCTCACCGTCGTCCAGGGACCGATGGCCATGGCCCAGATCCTGGAGACACCTCTGCTGAATCATCTGAACTACCAGATCTTGATTGCCACCAAAGCAGCCCGCATCCGCGAGAGCGGGCGCGACAAGCTGCTTCTCGAGTTTGGCCTGCGACGAGCCCAGGGCAAGGGCGGCAACGCAGGCGCCCGGGCTGCCCTCATTGGCGGGGCCGATTTCAGCTCCAACACGGGAATTTCCCACGTCTTGGGCTATCCACCCAAGGGCACCCATGCTCACAGCATGGTTCAGGCCTTCATGGCCCTCGACATGAGCGAATTGGACGCGTTCCAGGCCTACGCCGACGTCTACCCCGACGACTGCCTTCTCCTGGTCGATACCATCGACACGCTCGAAAGCGGGGTGCCCAACGCCATCCGGGTCTTTGAGAACCTGCGCCAGAAAGGGCATAAACCGGTTGGCATCCGCCTGGATTCTGGCGACCTGGCCTATCTGGCCATCCGCTCCGCCAAGATGCTGAACGATGCCGGGTTTTCCGATTGCTCTATCGTGCTATCCAGCAATCTTGACGAGATGGTGATCCTCCAGATCCTGACGCAGATCAGCGAGGAGGCTTCCCGTTACGGTGTGGACGCCAGCCACCTCATCGACCGCCTGGTCTACGGCGTGGGCACTCACCTGATCACTTCGTGGGGGGAACCGGCATTGGGCGGCGTCTACAAGCTCGTGGCTGTGGACAGAGACGGCAAATGGCAACCGGCCATCAAGATCTCCGAGTCGGCCGCCAAGACCCCCAACCCGGGCCACAAACATGTATGGCGCCTGTATGACCAGCGCAGCTCCGCGACTGCTGACCTTCTCAGTCTGGAGGACGAAGACCCGCGCCAGATGGACACCATCGTGCTCCGCCATCCCACAGATCATACCAAGCAGCGCTCCCTAGACCAGGCCGGGATCGCTGAGGTCGAACCGCTGCTCGTGGACGTGCTGCAGGACGGCCAACTGGTCTACGATCTGCCCACCATCGACACCATGCGCGAACGGCGTGAGGCTGACATGGGGCGCCTCGATCCGGGCGTGCGCCGGCTGATCAATCCCCACATCTATCACGTGTCCCTCACTCCGCGCCTGTGGCAGCAAAAGCAGGAGTTGATCCAGCAGGCCAGGCAACAGAGCCGGTGACCAGATTGGCGACAGACCTGACAGGTTTTGTGTCCGACACAGGGTTGACATCTTGGAAACAGTGCCGTTTGCGGGTCTGCACGCATTTTTGTCCTCATAAAACCTGTCAGGTCTCTTGTGTTCAGATTTGCTGGTGCCTTTGGCCGGAGCCTTGACTTTGCGCCAGATTTGTGCCATACTGGCCATACCATCGAGCCCTGGAGTCTGTGAACGGGTCTCCAGGTTCGCCCTATACCATCCAGGCCCTACTGGCCTGGACTAGAGGGAGCACCACACTACCATGTGCGGAAGATTCACACTCACCACGCCCGATCAGGATCTGGCGGTCCAGTTCAACCTGCCCGAAATCCCCGATCTGAAGCCACGTTACAACATTGCACCCACCCAGCCAGTTGCGGTGGTGCGTCTGCCCGCGGAAGGATCCAGCCGGGAGCTGGCCCTGGTCCACTGGGGCCTGATCCCCTTTTGGGCGGACGATCCCAAGATCGGCGCGCGGATGATCAATGCCCGCGCCGAGACCGCCGCCGACAAGCCGGCTTTCCGCGCGGCCTTCCGGCGCCGCCGCTGCCTGGTACCTGCCGATGGCTTCTACGAGTGGCAGAAACAGAATGGCCCAAAGCAGCCCTACTACATCCATATGGCCGACGGCACGCCTTTTGCCTTTGCCGGCCTCTGGGAACGCTGGCAGGGTCCCGATGACACGGTCATAGACTCCTGCACACTGCTGACAACCGAACCCAACGACCTCATCCGGTCTCTGCATAATCGCATGCCCGTCATCCTGCAGCCGCAGCACTATGACCTCTGGCTGGATCCCTCCCTCGAAGATGCTTCAGTACTGAAACCGCTGCTGCGGCCCTACGCATCCGGCGTGATGGACGCCTATCCAGTCAGCCGCTGGGTCAACAAGCCAGAGAATGAAGGGCCGGCCTGTATCGAGCCGTTGCTCGGCCTAGAGCCCTAGGACGGTCATTGGAGACAAGTCGTGCAGATCACAGTGCGCCTGCTGGCCTCCTATCGCCAGTATCTGCCCGAGGATCACGACAATCAGGCCGGCTTTCGCTACGAGGTACAGCCACGGTCGTCAGTCGGTGACATCCTGGAGCAGCTTCCGGTGCCCGCGGACGAGCCGTATACCTTCTTTGTCAACGGACGGCATGCCGAGCGAGAGCAGGTTCTGGAACCGGGTGATGTGCTGTCCGTGTTCCCAGCGGTAGGCGGCGGCTAGGACTGGCCGGTGTCGTGCAAGGTTCAAGAGATCACTGAGAGGAGCTAGGAGACAATGTACGGTTGGCATGGACGGATACTCAGGGTCAATCTGACACACGGCACCATCCAGGAGGAGCGATTCTCAGAGCAGGATGCGCGCAAATTCATCGGCGGCCGCGGGCTGGCTATCAAGTACCTGATGGAAGGCATGGATCCGCGGGCCGATGCCCTGTCACCCGAAAACCTGCTGATCATGGCAACCGGTCCGTTAACCGCCACGCCGGCACCGACCGGCAACCGGTACATGGTCGTCACCAAGTCGCCGCTGACCGGCGTGCTCTCGAACTCTAACTCAGGAGGGGACTTTCCCACTTTCATGAAACGCTCGGGCTTCGACCTGCTTATCTTTGAGGGCAGGGCCCAGCACCCGGTCTACCTTTACCTGGATGATGGCCACGCCGAGCTGCGCGACGCATCCCACCTGTGGGGCATGGATACCCACGAGACCGACGACGCCATCCGCGCCGAGACAGCCGAAGACGTACGGGTGACGTGCATTGGTCCTGCTGGTGAGAACCTGGCCCTGATTGCCGCCATCATCAACGACAAGCACCGTGCCGCTGCCCGCTCCGGCGTCGGCGCCGTCATGGGTTCCAAGAACCTGAAGGCTGTGGCAGCGCGCGGGGAGCAGAACCCATCTCTCTACGATGAGAAGGCCATGCGCGCCGTCGTCCGCGAGTCAAACAAACAACTGGCCCAGGACATCCGCAAGGGCGCCACGATGCGTATCTATGGCACCTCCTACGTGCCGGACGTCACCCACGAGGCGGGGGTCTTTCCCACCTACAACTTCCAGTACGGCCAGTTCCGCGGCACCCACAAGATCAACGGGCCCACGCTCAAGGAACACTTTCTGATCCGCCATACCGGCTGCTACGCTTGCCCCCTGGCCTGTGCACGCCTCACCGAGGTCCGTGCTGAGGAATGGGGAGAAAAGTATGCCGGGGCTGGCGAGGGCCCGGAATACGAGACGATTGGATCTTTGGGCAGCGCGTGTGGGGTGGACAATATGGCCGCCCTCACCAAGGCCAACTATTTGTGCAACGAGCTGGGACTGGACACCATCTCGACCGGCGTCACCATCGCCACCGCCATGGAGATGTATACCAAGGGCATCCTCAAAGAGGACCAGATTGGCCGCCCGCTGCCGTTCGGTGACGCCGATGGAGTGATCGAGATGATCCGCCTGGCGGCGCGCCGCGAAGGTTTTGGCGACCAGATCGCCGCTGGCAGCTGGCGCCTGGCCCGCGAGTACGGCCATCCCGAGATGTCGGTCACGGCCAAGAAATTGGAGTTTCCGAGCTACGATGCCCGTGGCCTCAAGGGCATGGGCCTGCTCTACGCCACCTCCAACATTGGTGCATCGCACATGGCTGGCGACACGGCCTATACCGAGCTCTTTGGCGTAGGCAAAAAGATCGACGGCCTGACCTACGAGGGCAAGGCCGCCCTGGTGAAGCACTTTCAGGACCTCTTCACCATCATCGACGCTGTCGGTCTGTGTGTCTTTGTCGCCATCCGTTACACCCTGGACACTGAGGCGGGCTATATTCCGACACGGCTGACCGAAATGGTCAACCAGGCCACGGGGTCCAGCTATACGCCCG